>NZ_CP180555.1:323648-647296 GCF_047778115.1 Neptuniibacter sp. QD48_55
TCAGTGCCTGCATGTTCGAGTTCCCACGATAAATGTATCGATGATGGATCTCTCAATTAATGTGTCGCAGCCGACCAATGTCGAAGAGGTGAATCACATCCTGCAGCGTGCCTCTATCGAAGGGCCGTTAAAGGGACTATTAGGTTATACCGAAGAGCCCCATGCTTCGGTAGACTTCAACCGCGATTCCCGTTCCGCGGTAGTAGATGGTACCCAGACCAAAGTGTCTGAAGGGCGTCTAATCAAACTTGTTTGTTGGTTTGATAATGAATGGGGCTTTGCTAACCGTATGTTAGATGTAGCGAAGCATTGGTTGGCTATAAGTGGCGGAGAAAAATCCGCTGCGAAAGAAACGAATTCCTGATTTAAATATTTAAAAACTTAAGTAGGGCACGTCAATGAGCGTACTGAAAATGAGCGAACTGGATCTGAGCGGCAAGCGCGTTCTGATCCGCGAAGACCTAAACGTACCAGTGAAAAATGGTGAAGTGACTTCTGATGCGCGTATCCGTGCATCATTGCCGACGATTGAGCTGGCACTTAAAGCAGGTGCTAAGGTGATGGTGATGTCTCACCTAGGTCGACCAACGGAAGGTGAATATGACGAAGAGTTCTCTCTACAGCCTGTAGCTAACCATATTGGCAGCTTGTTGGGTCGCGAAGTTCCATTAATTAAAGATTGGTTGGACGGAGGCTTTGAGGTTGCTGAAGGCGATCTTGTGTTGCTGGAAAACGTTCGCTTCAACGTAGGCGAAAAGAAAGACAATGAAGAGCTATCTCAGAAGATGGCTGCATTGTGTGATGTTTATGTTATGGATGCATTCGGTACGGCACACCGTGCTCAAGCGTCGACCCATGGAGTGGCAAAATTTGCTGAGATAGCTTGTGCAGGTCCTCTACTGGCGGGTGAACTAGATGCATTAGGTAAAGCGCTAGATAAGCCTGCTCGTCCGCTTGCAGCGATCGTTGGCGGATCTAAAGTATCGACGAAACTTGAAGTGCTAACAGCGCTATCCGACCAAGTTGATCAGTTGATCGTTGGTGGTGGTATTGCAAATACTTTCCTTGCAGCAGCGGGTAAGCCAGTGGGTAAGTCCTTGTGCGAACACGATTTAATTCCAGTAGCTAAAGACCTAATGGCGAAAGTAAACATCCCGATGCCTGTGGATGTTGTTGTAGCGAAAGAGTTTGCTGAAACGGCTGAAGCGACGGTTAAATCTGTTGATGATGTAGCTGAAGATGACATGATTTTGGATATTGGTCCTCAATCTGCACAAAATCTAGCTGAACTGCTAAAAGATGCAGGAACAATCATCTGGAACGGTCCAGTTGGTGTATTTGAATTTGACCAGTTCGGTGAAGGTACTAAGACGTTGTCTCTAGCTATCGCTGAAAACCAAGGTTTCTCTATCGCGGGCGGTGGTGACACCTTAGCAGCTGTGGATAAATACGATATTGCAGATAAGGTATCTTATATCTCTACTGGTGGTGGTGCGTTCCTTGAGTTTGTTGAAGGTAAGAAGCTACCTGCAGTAGCTGCTCTGGAAGCTAAAAACGCTTAAGCACTAATTTTAATAATGGATGGGTGGTAAACTCTGCCTATCCCCGTCTTTCGACGAAGTTAACAAATATTTAAAGGTGACAAAATGGCTCTGATCTCCATGCGTCAGCTGCTGGATCATGCTGCTGAAAACGACTACGGTATTCCAGCATTCAACGTGAACAACCTGGAACAAATGCGCGCTATTATGGAAGCGGCAGACAAAACTAACTCTCCAGTGATTGTTCAGGCATCTGCCGGTGCACGTAAATACGCGGGTTCTAACTTCCTGCGTCACATGATCGAAGCGGCGATTGCTGAATTCCCGCATATCCCGGTATGTATGCACCAGGACCACGGTACGTCTCCTGCGGTTTGTCAGCGTACTATCGCGATGGGCTTCTCCTCTGTCATGATGGACGGTTCCCTGATGTCTGATGGTAAGACACCATCAAGCTATGAATACAACGTTGATGTTACTCGCCGTACGGTCGAGATGGCACATGCATGTGGTGTTTCTGTAGAGGGTGAGCTGGGCTGTCTAGGTTCTCTTGAGACAGGTCAGGCGGGTGAAGAAGATGGTATCGGTGCTGAAGGTACACTGTCTCATGACCAGATGCTGACAGATCCAGATGAAGCAGCAGACTTCGTTAAGAAGACTGGTGTAGACGCGTTGGCGATTGCTTGTGGTACTTCTCACGGTGCTTACAAGTTTACCCGTCCACCGACAGGTGACATCTTGGCGATCGACCGTATTAAGGCGATCAACGAGCGTATTCCAGGCACGCACCTGGTAATGCACGGTTCTTCTTCTGTACCTCAAGAGTGGCTGGCTGTAATCAACGAATTTGGTGGTGAGATTCCAGAAACTTACGGTGTGCCGGTTGAGCAGATCGTTGAAGGTATCAAGTACGGTGTGCGTAAGGTAAACATCGATACTGACCTTCGTCTAGCATCTACGGGTGCGATCCGTCGCTTCCTGGCGGAAAACCCAGCAGAATTTGATCCACGTAAATACCTGAAGAAGTCTATGGAAGCGATGACCGATATTTGTGTTAACCGCTACGAAGCTTTCGGTACAGCAGGTAATGCGTCCAAAATCACTGCTATCTCTCTGGAGAGCATGGCTGAGAAGTACGAAAGCGGTGAGCTAGATCCAAAAATTGCATAAATATATTTCTGTTTAAGCTATAAAAAAACCGCCCTTGGGCGGTTTTTTTATAGCTGTAGACAAGCCTTAGAATAGCTCTTCCGCAGTATTGGTGGATACAGAATTGCTAGGTGTGGCATAGCCGGTTGGAATATTTTTCTTACGGAAATATTCGTAGATGGCGTCCGCCTGCCCAGGGTAAGCCAATTGTCCACTGCGAGGATCAATTTTTACGCTAACAATGCCTTGAGGAGCTTTGGGTGCATTTTCAGGTTTGTCCTCAAGTGCATCTCGCATGAAATCGATCCAGATCGGTAAGGCAGCTGTGCCGCCAAACTCGCGTCGGCCTAAGGTT
Source organism: Neptuniibacter sp. QD48_55 (assembly GCF_047778115.1). Classification (GTDB taxonomy): domain Bacteria; phylum Pseudomonadota; class Gammaproteobacteria; order Pseudomonadales; family Balneatricaceae; genus Neptuniibacter. The sequence goes on from NZ_CP180555.1 coordinate 326,694, forward strand.
TTAGGTTGATCGAAACCAACCCAGGCGGTCGCAACGAAGTCTTGGTTAAAGCCAGAGAACCACGCATCTTTCTGATCATTGGTAGTTCCGGTTTTGCCCGCTATATCTTTACGTTTGAGTATTAGAGCTTTGCGAGCAGTGCCTCGGCGAATCGTATCCTGCATGATGTTATAGGTTAGGAATGACACTTGCTCATTATATATTCGTGGGGCAAGCTTTTGTTCTTGATTTTGCTCGCAATCGGTGTTGCATGCTATAGCAGGTTGGGCTGTGAACAGATTTTCCCCAAACTGAGTTTCAATGCGCTGAATAAAATAAGGTTCTACTTTAAAACCGCCATTTGCAAAAGCCGCATAACCTGTAGCTAGTTGAAGCGGTGTTACGTCTGCTGTACCCAAAGATAAAGACAAATTGTTGGGTAGTTTAGTGCGGTCGAAACCTGCTAGATCTAGGTAGGTTTGAGCTGCGTCTATACCTATTGCTCGCAGAAGTCTAATTGATACAAGGTTTCTGGATTTATAGAGTGCTTCACGTAGGCGTGTAGGACCGTAGAATTTTTTGCTGGAGTTTTCCGGGCGCCAATTGCCTTCCAATTGTTGGTCGTGGATAACAATTGGAGCGTCGTTAATTAAAGAGGCGGGAGAATAGCCTTTATCCAATGCGGCAGCATAAATAAAAGGTTTGAAGTTTGAACCCGGCTGACGAACGGCTTGAGTGCTGCGATTAAATTTATTGTGAGTGAAATTAAATCCGCCTACGAGAGATACAATAGCACCATCTTTAGGGTTCAGGGCAACAAGGGAACCTTGAACTTTAGGCGTTTGTGTAAGATGGAATTTTCCTTCCTTCTCTCTAATTCGAATTAAGTCCCCTATTTTTAAAACGTCACTAGCCTTCTTCGGGGCTTTGCCTGTGTAGTTGACCGATTTGTATGGTTTAGCCCAAGCTATACCTTCCCATTCTAGCGTCGCTTTTTTTCCTTCTTTCAAGAGTAATTCTGCAGATTTATCATCGACTGATAGAACAACTGCTGGTTGAAGGGTGAAATAAGAAATCACTTTGTTTAATTTCTTCTGTAGATCATCAGAAGAGGTGTTGGCAATATCCCACTGGTCCTCAGCTCCTAGGTAGCCATGGCGCTCAGAGTAAGCTACTAAGCCGTTTGATACAGCGATGTTTGCTGATGATTGAAGTTTACTATCCAGAGTCGTGTAGACTTTATATCCATCGGTGTACAAATTTTCACCGTATTGTTCGTACAGTTCTTTTCGAACCATCTCAGCTACATAATATGCGCGCAGTTCAATATCGCTTGTGTGATATTTAGCTGTAACGGGAGCGGCAATAGCTTCTTCTAATTGTTGATCATTAATGAAACTGAGCGAGTGCATACGTTTAAGAATCCAATTTCGTCGCTCTATCGCCCTACTAGGGTTGGTGATCGGGTTAAAAGCAGAAGGGGCTTTAGGCAGACCGGCAATCATTGCATGCTGAGCAAGACTTAAGTTTTCGATATTTGTGCCGTAATAGACATTGGCGGCTGCTTGTATGCCGTATGAACGATGGCCTAGGTAAATTTTGTTTATGTAAAGTTCGAAGATTTCTTCTTTGCTTAGCTCTTGCTCGATTCTAAGTGCAAGTAGAATCTCCATGAACTTACGGGTGAATGTTTTTTCGCGGGTCAGAAAGAAATTTTTTGCGACCTGCATGGTGATAGTTGAGCCACCGCTTTGGATATGGCCGGTTGATGCTAATTGGAATGCAGCTCGAGATAGGCCTTTAATATCAATGCCGAAGTGGTCAAAGAAACGACTGTCTTCAGCAGCGGTAAGAGCATGAATAAACTGAGGAGGGATCTCTTCAAAGTTGATCGGTGTGCGACGCTTTTCACCGAATTCTGCGATGAGTTTTTCATCCTGAGAGTAAATTCTTAGAGGAGTTTGAAACTGAACTTCTTTAAGAGAATCGGTATTTGGTAGTTTTGGAGCGAAGTGGTAATAGACGCCTGCAAGCGTAAGTGCGCCTAAGAACAAGCAAAAAATACCGATTTTAAACAAAAGTTTGAAAAGCGAAACCATAGCTGACATGCTACTCTGATACATTGAAAAGTTTATTTGGGTCTATTATATAGATAGGTGGTATTGATCCTCTAGCAGATATTAAATATTAATTAGTTTTTAATATCTCTTAGGGTAAGCCAAGGGTACTTAATACACATTAACGCAGGACTAGTTAGGGAATATATTTGTGTTGGGCTTTTTGGGAAACAAGTCAAGTTGTTTGGTTGGGCTGGATGTCGGATCTTCATCCGTAAAGTTAGTGGCTCTTTCTAAAAATGGCGGTGGTTATACTCTAGAATCTTATGCTGTGGTTTCGTTACCTCCGACAGCTGTTATTGATGGCAATATTCAAGATATTGGTCAGGTGGCTGAAACAATAGAAAAAGCAGTAAAAGTGGCAGGAGGGAAATTGTCGTCTGCTATTGCTGCTGTGCCTGCGTCTGCCGTTATTACGAAACGTATTGAAATGAGTAATGCCTTCACAGAATTTGAGCTTGAAGAGCAAATCAAGGTCGAGGCCGATCAGTTTATTCCATACCCATTAGATGAAGTTGCGCTGGATTTTGAGGTGTTAGGTCCAGTCAAAAATAATGATAGCTTACAACAAGTATTACTCGTGGCTTGTAGAAAGACAGATGTCGAACAGCGTGAAGATGCAATTAGTAATTCAGGACTGCAATGTTCAATTGTTGATGTAGATACCTTTGCTGTCGAGAGGGCTTTTCCATTAATTTCTCCTGAGCAGAGAGATGAATCTAATTTGATTGGTGTTGTTGATATTGGAGCTGCTACGCTTACTCTAAATGTATTTAAAGGTACTGAAATTGTTTATAGCCGTGAGCAGGCTTTTGGGGGTAATGATTTAACAAATACTATTCATCAGCAGTATGGAATGAGTGTCGAAGAAGTAGAACAGTCGTTAAGGCTTAATGAATTATCTTCTGAAATTCATGACATGGTGGTCTTGCCATTTAGGGGTACTGTGGCGCAACAAGTGTCTCGATCTCTTCAATTCTTTTATTCATCAGGTGCCCATAGTGAACTTTCCGCATTGTTTTTGTCTGGAGGGACTGCAACTATCAAGGGGCTTGTTGATCAGCTAACTGAAGAGCTGGGTATAAACGCCGATATGGCTAACCCATTCTTAAATATGTCAATTAGTTCACGTGTAAATCGTTCAAGGTTAGAGCGTGATGCACCTTCTTTGATAAAAGCATGTGGGTTGGCAATGCGTGGATTTGAGGACAAGGTGTAGATTATGGCTACAATCAATTTAAGGCCTTGGCGTGAAGAAAAGTCCAAAGAACGCCAGAAGCATTTCTTAATAAATTTGGGTGGAGCCGCCTTGTTTGCCGGGGCTGTGGTTCTAGGGATAGGGTATTATTTTGATGTAATGCATGACCGGCAGGTTGACAGAAATGATTATCTTAAAGCCGAATCTGCAAAACTAGATAAGAAGCTCAAAGAAATTAAAGAATTAAAGGAAAAGAAACAGCGGTTACTAGCGCGATTGGATGCAATACAGCAGCTGCAGGCATCTAGGCCAATAATCGTGAGGAATTTTGATGAACTGGTGAAAGTTTTGCCGGATGGTATTTATTATTCTCGAGTGAGTCGTAAAGCAAATAGTATCGGCATTAATGGAGTCGCTGAAGATAAATTGGATGTTTCAAATCTTATGCGAAATATTAATTCATCTATATGGTTTGGTGAACCAACCCTCAGTAAGGTTAAGTTGTCCAAAGAGGGATTGAATTCATTTTCTTTATCTTTACCAGTAGTAACCCCAAAAGAGAAGAAAGGGAGTTAAATAATGGAGTTGCTAAAGAACGCATTCAAAGGTTTTGATCCAGGGAATATAGATTTTTCTAGTGCTGGTAATTGGCCGATTGGTGTTAAATGTATTTCATATCTCTTGGTTATCGTAATTATTTTAGTGGCAGGTACTCATTTTTATATTGCAGAGAAGCAAAAAGGCCTAGAGAGAGTTATTGCAAAAGAAGAAGGCCTAAAAACACAATATAAAAGCAAGGCTCTACAAGTTGCTAACTTAGAAGCTCTTCGACTACAGATGAAAGATGTTGAAGGGCGCTTTAAGGAATTGTTAAAGCAGTTGCCTACAAAAAAAGAGGTGCCTGGTTTGTTGGATGATATTACAAATTTAGGTACTGCGGCGGGGCTAAATATAGGATCAATTGTATTGGCTTCTGAGAAAAGAGCTGATTTCTATAGAGAGTTGCCAATAAAAATTAATGTGTCTGGGTCTTATCACCAGTTAGGTCAATTTGTAAGTGGTGTTGCTGGTTTATCTAGAATTGTTACTATGCACGATTATTCAATTAAGCCACTGAATGCGGGTGTTTCAATGGATATTGAAGCTAAAACCTATAGGTATGATGACAACGAACCTGCATCCAAGAAAAAGAAAACTAAAAAGGGGAGGAAAAAATGATTAAAAATATAAAGTTTATTTTCTGCTCTTTGGTCACCTTTCTTTTGGCGGGATGTGTAGATTGGGTTGATGATACAACTGATTTACAAAAATATGTGGCTAAAACAAATCAAATTAAAGGCGGGGAAATTGAACCTTTGCCAGAGTTTCAACCATATAATAGTTTTGTTTATGAAGGCGCTTCATTAAGGGAGCCTTTCAGAGCAATCGAACTCGCTCCTGAAAAGGAAAATTTGCCTGAGGATGGCTTATTTGGAGAGCTTAAGCCTGATTCAGAGAGAGAAAAGAGTTATCTGGAATCGTTTGCAATTGATGATCTCAATATGGTTGGAACAATCAATCAAAGAGACGATGATCGCCTTTGGGCTTTAGTTAAGGATAATAATTCCGAAATACATAGAGTCACAGTGGGTGATTATATGGGGTTAGATCATGGTGAAATAATCTCTTTAGATGAGTTGCAAATAAATATAATTGAAATAATCAAAAATGGTCGCGGTGGTTGGATGAAACGCACCCGTAGCCTTGCCTTGAATGAGCCGGAATAAGGGATAATATTGTGAAAATTCGGGTCCCCATGAACACTGTACCTACAATCAATTTGTATAAAAAAATGTACCTATTGTCTGTGGCTTTGATCAGTGTGTTCTTGTCGCAGTGGGCGGCAGCTGAAATTCAACTGAAACAGGCGAATTTTGTGGCTTTGCCTGGCGGGAAAGTTGAACTGAAATTTGACTTTGATTCTACGCCTCCATCGCCCCAAGCTTACATGATAAATCAGCCGTCTAGACTCGTAATGGATTTATGGGGCGTAAAAAATGGTTTAGATACACGCTCCTTAGATGTCAAAACGGGGCAAGTAGATGGAGTCAGTTTTGCACAAACTGATGGTAGGCTGCGTGTTGTCACCAGCCTTTTTGAACCTTCTTCATATAAAACTCTTACAGAAGGTAACAGCCTATTTGTAATAGTTCAGTCTGGGGGAGATGTGTCGAATATGGCACCTGCTGTCTCTAAAAGTATTATTACTCAATCTCAAGTTGGTTCCGAAAGTTCTTCTGGTTTGGTGTCTGATCGCACAAGTGTTGTTGGAATGGACTTTGAAAGGGAAGAAGGGGGTATTGGTCGAGTTAGTATTACTTTATCAGACGATAAGGCTGGTGTTGATATCCAAGAAGAAGGTAACAATGTTGTTGTAAATTTGGTCGGGGCCGATCTCTCGCGTGCTCTAGAACAGCGGGTAGATGTACAGGATTTTGCTACTCCTGTAATGTTTATTGATGCTATGGCTAATGGCGGCAATACAAGCATTCTTGTTAAGCCTAGCGCTGAGCCATATGAATATTTAGCTTATCAGACTGACAATAAGTTGGTACTTGATTTCAAACCTCTAAGTGCAGCTGAAAAGCAAGAGAGGGATAAGGATTTATTCCCGTTTAGTGGCGATGCAATAGATTTAAATTTTCAAAATGTAGAACTTCGTTCTGTATTGCAAATTATTGCTGAAGTAGCTGAATTGAACTTAGTTGTTAGCGACACTGTTGGCGGCAACATTACTCTGCGATTGAAAAACGTACCTTGGGATCAGGCTCTAGATATAATTTTGAAAACTAAAGGCTTAGATCAAAGAACCGTAGGTAATGTATTGCTGATAGCTCCAGCAACAGAAATCGCAAAGCGGGAGCAGGAAGAATTAGAAAGTTCTCAAAAAGTAGAACAGCTGGCGCCTTTGAGAACTGAATATATTCAGGTTGAGTACCGTAAAGCTTCAGATATGCTTGATGCTATTGAAAAAGCAAAGTTAATTTCAGAACGCGGTTTTGTTATGTCAGATGATGAAACTAATATCTTAATGGTTAAAGGAACTGAGAAGGATATCGAGGCTATACGGGGCACGTTAAGGCGTTTTGACGTTGAAGTGGAGCAAGTTTTAGTCGAAGCCCGTTTAGTGAATGCTCGATCTAGTGTGACTAAAGATTTAGGCGTTCGTTGGGGCTTCGGTTATAACGATGTGAATAGCAATGGAGAAGGGTGGATTGTTAATGACACATATGAATCTATTGATTTTGGTTCGCCTCCTACTGCAGCAGGGTTGCAGGTTGACCTAGGTGCAACAGCGGCAAATGCTGGTTCTATTGCTATTGGGTTTAAACCAGGCTCAAGTTCCTTGTTGGCACTAGAGTTAAGTGCGTTAGAAACTGATGGCAAGGCGGAAGTGATTTCTCAACCTAAAGTTATGACAACAAATGGTACACAAGCATCAATTGAGTCTGGTTCTGAAATTCCGTACCAAACAGTAGAAGATGGTGAAGTTAGTATTGAATTCAAAGATGTAGTTTTGAAATTAGATGTTACACCACGTATAAACCCAGGTGATAGAATTGCCATGGATTTGGAAATTAAGCAAGATTCAATTGGGTCAGTATTACCAAATGGTGAGCTGAGTATTGATAATAACGAACTCAAAACTTCGGTAGTGGTTCCTGATGGACAAACCATTGTGCTTGGTGGGGTCTTTAGGAATGAAAACAGCGAGACTACAGGTAAAATTCCTTTATTAGGAGATCTTCCTATAATGGGGGCTTTGTTCCGAAATAAAGAAAATACTTCTGAAAAAACTGAGTTGCTGATTTTTATCACACCAAAGTTAGTTAGAAATTCATTAACTTCACAGTAATTGAAAGAATGGTTGTGTGAATTGAACATCTTTCTCGTTGGGCCTATGGGAGCTGGAAAAAGCACCATAGGCCGTTTGTTATCTCAAGAGTTAAAATTAGAATTTGTTGATTCTGATCGTGAAATAGAAAATCGTGCTGGTGCTGATATACCTTGGATCTTCGATGTAGAAGGTGAGATGGGTTTCAGAGATAGGGAAGAAAGTGTCATAAAGGAATTGGCAGAAGACCGCTCCATTGTCCTATCTACCGGAGGTGGGGCTGTTTTAAGAGCTTCTAATCGGGCGGCATTACAGTCGAATGGAACAGTGGTTTATTTAGAAACATCAGTGGATCAACAATTAGATAGGACCTCTCGCGACAAAAATAGACCTTTACTTCAAACCGAAGACCCTAGGGCTGTGTTAGAGTCGCTTATGGCTGAACGTCATCCATTATATCTTGATTGTGCTGATATCATTGTCAGGACTGATAAACGCCATCCCAAAACTGTCGCTAGCGACATTATTAAGCAATTAAAGGCAAAGTCACCGCTTGATGCGGAGTAAACAATTCTCTATGCAAACATTAAAAGTTGATCTGGGTGATCGTAGTTACCCTATTTTTATTGGGCAAGGTTTACTGGATCAGGGGCTTATGGCTCCGTATATAAAGGGCAAACAAGTCCTGATAGTAACAAATGAAACGATTGCGCCTTTATATCTTGAGCGTCTGAAAAAGACATTGGAAGGGCAGTTTCAATTAGATACTGTGATTCTGCCAGATGGCGAACAGTATAAGAATATGGATCAGATCAACACGATCTTTGATGCTTTATTAGAAAATCGCCATAACAGAACAACAACACTTATCGCGCTCGGTGGTGGTGTTGTTGGGGATATGACCGGATTTGCTGCTGCGTGTTACCAGCGCGGTGTAAACTTTGTGCAGGTTCCGACAACGTTGCTTTCTCAGGTTGATTCTTCAGTGGGAGGGAAAACAGGCGTTAACCACCCTCAAGGTAAGAACATGATTGGAGCGTTTCATCAGCCTCAATGTGTTGTTATTGACACTGATGTTTTAAATACCTTGCCTGAAAAAGAGCTATCTGCTGGCATGGCAGAAGTGATTAAGTATGGCTTGATCTACGATGAAGCTTTTCTGTGTTATTTAGAAGATCATATTGATGGTTTGATGGGGTTGCAGTCAGATCTTCTTGAACAGGCAATTTATCGTTCTTGTGCTGTTAAAGCTGAAGTTGTTGCGCAAGATGAGAAAGAGGCTGGTATTCGCGCGTGGTTGAATTTAGGGCACACATTTGGTCATGCGATTGAGGCTAACCAAGGCTATGGTGAATGGCTTCATGGTGAAGCTGTTGGTGCTGGAACAATGATGGCGGCAGATCTTTCTTGTCGCCTAGGTTGGATCTCATCTTCTGAAGTCGATCGAATCAGGAATATACTTGAGGCTGCCAACCTTCCTGTGCATCCGCCTGAGTCCATGGGCATTGATACTTTTAAAGATCTGATGCTTGTGGATAAAAAGGTTATCGATGGCAGTATTCGTCTTGTGCTACTTCAAGAAGTTGGTAAAGCAATTGTCACTTCAGATTTTCCAGCGGAGTTATTAGACCAAACCCTGTCTGCGGGTAAAAAGTTAGGTAGCTGCTGTTAGTTAATGCGTTAAGAGTTGATCCTTTCTGATGAAGTCAAATATTTACTTTGAACCGCCGAGCCGCCTTCAGCTGCTAGACAAATTGAAGCACTTGGTCAGGTTTTCTGATTTTTTGCTATTAGTGTCTGGAGATAGAGGTGCAGGAAAAAGTACTCTCTTGGATCAGCTCCATCCAGAAAAAGGTGATACAACTCTTTGTAGCTGTTTTATAAAACCAGAAGCCGAATTATCGCAGCAAAAGCTTCTTGAATCCCTTATTGGTCAACTACCAAGTCATGATTCAACAGGCACAGGGTTTGCTGATCAACTAAAAGTTTTCCATCTACAACTAAAAGCACTGAGTTCTGCTGGTCAGAAATGTTTGATTCTGATTGATGATGCGGAATATCTATCTAATGAGGCATTTGAATTGCTGATGAATCTGCATGCAGCAGGTGCGCAGTTAATTTTGATGTCTGAACCATCTTATGCAGAGGCTGTTTTAGCTACAGATCTTGTTAAGGCGATGGAAGGGCGTGTTCATCATGTGGTTATTGAAGGCATGTCGAATGAGGAAGCTACTGAATATCTGCAAATTTGCCATCCTGCACTGACATCACTTCCTGAAAAGAAAAAAGCTGATTTGATCTCTCTCTCTGGTGGTATGCCAGGGAGAATTGAAACGCTGCTTGCTGGTGGAAAAATTACAGTTCCACCGCGGAAAAAAACTGCATTCCCTCTGCCACCCATTCATATGATGGGCATCGGTGTTGTCTTAGTAGGGATAGTCGGTGTTTCATTGTGGAAATTTATGCCAGAAGAGCCTGATATTGATCAGCAAGTAGCAGTCGAAGAACGGGTGACCATGCCATTAGTTGTTCCAGTCGCTGCAGAGCAAGCTGAAGCGATTGAAATTGAGAGTAGTCAGGCAGAGCTGGCTGTGCGGCCTGACATGCCTTTAGAAAAAAATCCTTCCGTAAGAGAAGAGCTCTCGGCTCGCTTAAAAGAGCAGGAAGATAAACTAAACAGTGTAGCTCAACCTACACCTGTAGTAATCGACCCACCAAGTGTTCCTGATGCGAAGCCTAGCCAAACTGTTGAGGTTGAAAAATCTACTCAAACAGAGGTTGTTTCAGTGCCTGCCGTTAGTGCTCCAGAAGTATCCAAAGTAAATACGGCTCAGTTGGAAAAAGACCTTAGAGAAGTTGTTAAGGCAAGTGGCGAAACGCAACCTTCTGTTTCGCCTGCGATTCCAAAGGTTAAATCTCAAGAGAGGAAACCCAAGGAAGAAACAATAGCATCGAAGGGATTGAGTCAAAGTGAGCAAGCATTGATGGGTTGGCCTGATAAAGGTTATACCTTGCAGATGTTAGGTGCTAGGTCAGAAGAAAGTGCTCTTGGTTTTATCAAATCTCAGCAGAAACCAAGTGACTTTTACCACTTCTCGACAATATATAAAGGGCAGCCGTGGCATGTAGTTGTGCATGGTAAGTTTGCTAATAGAGATATTGCGAATGCAGCCATCAGAAAATTGCCAAAAGAGCTACAAAACGTGAAACCTTGGGCAAGAAGTATTCAAGGCGTAAAAATAGATATTAAAAGTAAAAAATAGTTTAAAAACAAATAGATAGCGTGTCGTATTGATGGGCTATTACCTTCCATATATCCTCAGGCAACTGTTTGAAATTTGTCCCAAACCCACTTCGCGTGTAGAATAGCTGTCCCTTTTTGCTGAGTGGCGCATATATTGCAGCAGAAAGAATTATTAAGATATTGATTTTTAAGTATTTTTAAGTGGGAATGGCTTATGAGCAAAGGTCTTTATCGCCCCGGTGAATTCAAAGATAACTGCGGCTTTGGCCTTATGGCACACATGCAAGGCCAAGCGAGTCACGATCTGCTAGAAAAAGCGATCGAAGCACTAGCGTGCATGACACACCGTGGTGGCATTGCGGCAGATGGTAAAACAGGTGACGGTTGTGGCCTGTTGATGCAAAAACCAGATGGTTTTTTGCGTACCGTTGCGCAGGAAGAATTTAACACCGATCTAGGCGAATTTTATGCGGTTGGTATGGTATTTTTGCCACGTGATGCTGCGAAAGCAGAAGCAGCACGTAGTGCAGTAAATACAGCGATTACTGATCAAGGTCTTGAAGTTGCTGGATGGCGTGTAGTTCCAACCGATGAATCTTGTTTAGGGCCTATCGCAAAAGATACCCTGCCACTCATCGAACAGGTCTTTATTACTGCGGCAAGCAAAACTGAACGTGAACTAGCAATTAGCTTGTTTACAGCGCGCCGTAAAGCTGAGATTGCAATGTCAGCTGATGAAGATTTCTACATTTGTAGTTTCTCAGACAAAGTTATCTCCTATAAGGGTTTAACTATGCCTGTTGATCTACCTGTGTTCTTTAAAGATTTGGCAGATCCGCGTCTAGAAACAGCTGTATGTACTTATCATCAGCGTTTCTCTACTAACACTGCACCGCGCTGGCCTTTAGCTCAGCCTTTCCGCTTCTTGGCACATAACGGTGAGATCAATACTGTTGACGGTAACCGTAACTGGGCTAAAGCACGTGCAAGCAAATTTGCTACAGATCTACTACCTAACCTAGATGAACTGCAACCGATTGTTAATACAACAGGTTCAGACTCTTCAAGTATGGATAACATGCTTGAGTTCCTATTGGTTGGTGGCATGGATATCTACCGTGCAGTACGTATGATCGTACCGCCAGCATGGCAGAATGTTGAAACTATGGATGCAGATCTACGTGCATTCTATGACTTCAACTCTATGCACATGGAACCATGGGATGGTCCTGCAGGTATGGTAATGACCGATGGTCGTTTTGCTGTATGTATGCTTGACCGTAACGGTCTGCGTCCATCTCGTTGGGTAATGACTAAACAAGGTTATATCTGTACAGCATCTGAAATCGGCGTATTTAGCTATCAGCCTGAAGATATTGTCGCTCAGGGTCGTGTAGGACCAGGTCAGATCTTGGCTATCGATACGCAGACAGGTGATGTTCTACATACTCAAGATGTAGATAACCGTCTTAAAGCCGCTCAGCCATACAAAAAGTGGCTGAAAGAGAATGCTCTTCGTCTAGAGCAGACTATGGACTTGGAAGAAGAGTCTAAATCTTTCCCTGCTATGTCAGCGGACGAGATCAAAACTCATATGAAAATGTTCCAGGTTACTTTTGAAGAACGTGACCAGATCCTTCGTCCACTTGGTGAGAGTGGTATGGAGGCGATCGGTTCTATGGGTGATGACAAGCCAATGGCTGTCCTATCAGACCGTGTACGTTCTTTATATGACTATTTCCGTCAGCAATTCGCTCAGGTTACTAACCCGCCAATCGATCCTCTGCGTGAAGCGATCGTTATGTCGTTGGAAACGTGCATCGGTGCTGAACAGAACGTGTTCGAAGAGACACCAGAACATGCTCGCCGTGTAATTCTGACTACGCCTGTATTATCCGCAAGCAAGTTTAATCGTCTGCGTGATAACCAAGAGCCAGGCTTTGAAGTTGCACAAATTGATCTGAACTATAACCCTGAAGAGATCTCTCTTGAGGATGCGATCAAGTCTATTGCTGATCAAGCTGAACAATCTGCGCGTGATGGCAAAGTCATTCTAGTGCTAAGTGATGCCAATATCGCTCGTGGTTGCCTACCTGTTCACGCTGCTTTAGCGACAGGTGCAGTACACCACCGTCTAGTTGATAAAGGCTTACGTTGTGATGCCAATATCGTTGTAGAAAGTGGAACGGTTCGTGACCCTCATCACTTCGCGGTACTATTTGGTTTTGGTGCGACAGCTGTTTACCCATACCTTGCTTACCGTGTTCTTAACGATCTTTGTGCTGCAGGCGAAATTCAAATTGAGCCGCTTCAGTCTCATGAGAACTACCGTAAGGGTATCAACAAAGGCTTGATGAAGATCCTATCTAAGATGGGTATCTCTACAATTGCTTCTTACCGTGGTGCACAGTTGTTTGAAGCGATTGGCCTAAGCTCTGAAATCGTTGATCTTTGCTTCAAAGGTGTTACTAGCCGTATTGAAGGTGCTCGTTTTGAGGACTTCCAATTTGAACAGGGCCTACTAGCGAAAGAAGCTTGGACAGCGCGTAAGCCAATTCAAGCGGGTGGTTTGCTGAAGTATAAGCACGGTGGTGAATACCACGCTTATAACCCAGACGTAGTTAAGACAATCCACGAAGCGGTAGAAACAGGCAATCCTGAAGCTTACCAACGCTATGCTGAGCTGGTTAATAACCGCGGTTACGCAACTCTGCGTGATATGCTGGGCTTGCGTAAAGATGTTAAATCTATCTCAATTGATGAGGTAGAGTCTGCTGACAATATCTTCCCGCGTTTTGATTCTGCTGCAATGTCCTTAGGTGCATTGTCTCCAGAAGCTCACGAAGCACTTGCTGTTGCGATGAACGAACTTGGTGGTCGTTCTAACTCCGGTGAGGGTGGTGAAGATGCTGCTCGTCACGGCACGATGAAGCGTTCTAAGATCAAGCAGGTTGCTTCGGGTCGTTTCGGTGTAACACCGGAATACCTATCTAATGCTGAAGTTATGCAGATCAAAGTAGCCCAAGGCGCTAAGCCGGGTGAAGGTGGTCAGCTACCTGGTGGTAAGGTTAATAGCCTGATCGCACGTCTACGTTACTCTGTACCAGGCGTGACGCTAATTTCGCCTCCGCCACACCACGATATCTATTCTATCGAAGACTTGGCGCAGCTAATCTTTGACCTTAAGCAGGTTAACCCAGAAGCACTAGTTTCTGTGAAGCTGGTATCTCGTCCAGGTGTAGGTACGATCGCATGTGGTGTTGCAAAAGCATACGCAGATTTGATCACTATCTCTGGTTACGATGGTGGTACAGCTGCATCACCAATGACATCGATCCATTATGCAGGTTCTCCGTGGGAACTTGGTCTTGCCGATGCGCACCAGTCTCTACGTGGTAACCAACTACGTGGTTCTGTACGTCTACAAACGGACGGTGGTTTGAAGACTGGTTTGGACGTTGTTAAAGGCGCGATCCTAGGTGCTGAAAGCTTTGGTTTCGGTACAATGCCAATGGTTGCATTGGGTTGTAAGTACCTACGAATCTGTCACTTGAATAACTGTGCGACCGGTGTTGCTACTCAGAACGATAAACTGCGTGAAGATCACTTCCGCGGTACGGTAGAGATGGTTAAGAACTTCTTCCGTTTCGTTGCTGAAGAAACTCGCCAGTTAATGGCACAGCTAGGTGTTCGTTCTATGGAAGAACTAGTAGGTCGCGTAGATCTTCTAGAGATCCTAGACGGTGAAACACCTCGTCAGAAGAACTTGGATCTATCTCCAATTCTGACATCTGCTGGTGAAGAGTTCCCTAACACTTGTCAGGTAGAGCGTAACGAGCCTTACGACCTAGCTGAACTGAACACTCAGATGCTAGAGCTTGCTGAGAAAGCAATTGCTGATAAGACTGGCGGTGAATACGAACTGGTTATCACTAACTGTGACCGTTCTGTAGGTGCTCGTACTTCTGGTGCTATTGCTAAGCAACACGGCAACCTAGGCATGAGCGATCAGCCTGTAACCTTCAAGTTTAAAGGTCATGCAGGCCAGTCATTCGGTGTTTGGAACGCTGGTGGTCAGAACCTATACCTAGAAGGTGATGCTAACGACTACGTTGGTAAAGGTATGGCTGGCGGTAAGATCGTTATCCGCCCATTTGATGAAGTAACATTCAAGTCAAATGAAACTGCCATCATGGGTAATACCTGCTTGTACGGTGCAACTGGCGGTAAGCTATTTGCGGCGGGTCAAGCAGGCGAGCGTTTCGGTGTACGTAACTCTGGTGTACATGCTGTTGTTGAAGGCGCTGGCGATCACTGTTGTGAATACATGACAGGTGGTCTAGTTACTGTGTTGGGCTCTACGGGCTACAACTTCGGTGCTGGTATGACAGGTGGCTTTGCTTACGTTCTGGATATGGATAATAGCTTCGTGGATAAATATAACCACGAGCTAGTAGAGATTCAGCGTATCCACACTGAAAATATGGAAGCTTACAAAAATCATCTGCGCTCTGTGATCATTGAGTTCACTAAAGAGACAGGCAGTGCATGGGGCCAAGAGATCATCGATAACCTTGATGATTACATCGGTCGCTTCTGGTTGGTTAAACCAAAAGCTGCAAGCCTGAATGATTTGCTATCTAATATCCGTACACGTCCGGAATAAGAAGCAAATTTAAAAAGTAGATGAAGAATAATCCGCAGCCCTGCTGTTAAGGGCTGCTTTTAAGAGGTGAGGATTATGGCTGACCGTTTGAACAACGATTTTCAGTTCCTCGATGTGGGTCGTAAAGGTCCACAGAAAATTGATGCAGATGTACGTAAAGAAGGCTTTGGTGAGATCTACGAGCCGTTTGCGAAAGAAGAAGCATCTGAACAATCACACCGTTGTTTAGAGTGTGGTAACCCATATTGTTCATGGAAGTGTCCTGTACACAACCATATCCCTAATTGGCTTAAGCTGATTTCTGAAGGGAACATTATTGAAGCGGTTGAGCTAAGTCACCAGACTAACTCTCTGCCGGAAGTTTGTGGTCGTGTTTGCCCACAAGACCGTCTATGTGAAGGTGCGTGTACACTGAATGATGGCTTTGGTGCGGTAACAATCGGTTCTGTAGAAAAGTACATTACAGATACGGCATTCGCGATGGGTTGGAAGCCTGATATGTCTCAGGCGCCAAAGACTGATAAGAAAGTTGCAGTGATTGGTGCGGGCCCAGCAGGTATTGCAGCTGCAGACGTTCTTGTGCGTAATGGCGTTAAACCTGTTGTATTTGATCGTAACCCAGAGATAGGCGGCCTTCTAACGTTCGGTATTCCAGAATTTAAGCTGGAAAAAGACGTAATGTCCCGCCGTCGTGAAATCTTTACCGAGATGGGCGTAGAGTTCCGTCTGAATACTGAAGTAGGTAAAGATGTTCAGATGCAGGATCTGATCGATCAATACGATGCAGTATTCCTAGGTATGGGTACATACACATACATGAAAGGTGGCTTCCCAGGTGAAGATCTAGATGGTGTATATGATGCACTTCCGTTCTTGATCTCTAATGTGAATAACTGCCTTGGCTTCGAGCAAGATGAAAAAGGCTTCATTGACCTGAAGGGTAAGAAAGTTGTTGTGCTTGGCGGTGGTGATACTGCGATGGACTGTAACCGTACATCTATCCGTCAGGGCGCTGAGTCTGTTATCTGTGCTTACCGTCGTGATGAAGCGAACATGCCTGGTTCTAAGAAAGAAGTGGAAAATGCGCGTGAAGAAGGCGTACAGTTCCAGTTCAACCGTCAGCCTGTTGAAGTTGTAGGCGAAAATGGCAAAGTAACTGGTATCAAGGTTGTTAGCACGCAGATGGGCGAGCCAGACGAAAATGGTCGTCGTCGTGCTGAAGTCGTTCCTGGTTCTGAAGAGGTTCTAGAAGCGGATGCTATTCTTGTGGCATTTGGTTTCCGTCCTAGCCCAGCGCCATGGTTCGCTGACTTTGGTATTGATCTGCATGAAGATGGTCGTGTTAAAGCGCCAGAGCAGAATGCATTCCCGTTCCAGACTACTAACGAAAAAGTATTCGCTGGCGGTGATATGGTACGTGGTTCTGATCTAGTGGTGACTGCGATTGCTGAAGGTCGTAAAGCTGCTGAAGGTATGCTGGATTACCTAGAAGTTTAATTTCTAACTAATCCTTGTGAAAAATCCGGAACTTCTAAGAAGGCCGGATTTTTTTTGCCTAAAAATACTGATCAGCATTGATAATCTTATAGTGAATACTGCTTAAGAAGTCGTTGATAGCTAACTGGTCGCTGTTAGCTAATATGACAGGGTAATCTGCTGAGATCAGTTCTCGTTGATTCCTGCTGATCCTCATCTGATATCTTTGCTGTCCATTTAACGGAATTATTCGGCTTTGAATAACCAGCCCCGTCTTAGGTGATTGTGATGAGCCTAATGTTCGGATGTCTTCAGCGCCATATAAGGCCAATCTTGTTTTTAGTTTGTTATTAAACGTTTGCTCATTGTGTGTGCTGGTAGCGTTAGTATCTAACCAAACTTGCTCTTTTTGAAATACTGCTAACTTGGCCGGAGCGAGATTTATTGGCTTAGTCGGTTGGGATTGGCAACCACTCAAAATAACTAAAAACAGTAACAGACAGTATTTTTTCAAACTTAGATCACAAAGTTAGTTAAAGAGGGATGGAATCACAGGTAATTCCTCTTAAAAATCGTTAAAATAGCGACCAATTCGAATTTACAAGAAATAAGTGGCTGACACAAATGGCTGAATTGAAAAACGATCGTTTCCTACGTGCATTACTTCGTGAACCTGTAGATGCAACTCCAGTTTGGATGATGCGTCAGGCGGGTCGTTACCTTCCAGAGTACCGTGAGACTCGTGCGAAAGCAGGTGATTTTCTAAGCCTTTGCAAAAATAAAGAGTTGGCTTGTGAAGTTACCATTCAGCCTTTAGAGCGTTATGACCTCGATGCTGCAATCCTATTTTCCGATATCCTGACAATTCCGGATGCAATGGGTCTTGGGCTTTACTTTGAAGTTGGTGAAGGTCCACGTTTTAAAAAGATCATCCGTACAGAAAAAGACGTAGCTGACCTTCCTGTACCAGATGCTGCAACAGATCTTGATTATGTAATGAATGCGGTTAAAGAGATCCGTCGTGAGTTAAACGGTCGCGTACCTTTAATTGGCTTCTCTGGTAGTCCATGGACGCTTGCAACTTACATGGTTGAAGGTGGTTCAAGTAAAGACTTTCGTCATGTTAAGCAGATGATGTATGCGACGCCTGAGATTATGCATGCGTTGCTAGATAAACTTGCACAGTCTGTAACGACGTACTTGAACGAGCAGATTCGTTCTGGTGCTCAAGCTGTACAAATCTTCGATACTTGGGGCGGTGCACTAAGTGGTCCTTGCTACCAAGAGTTCTCGCTTAAATATATGAAACAGATTGTGGATGGCCTAATTCGTGAACACGATGGTCGTAAAGTGCCAGTGATCATGTTTACTAAGAATGGCGGTCAGTGGCTAGAAGCAATGGCTGAAGCAGGCTCTGATGCGCTAGGTTTGGATTGGACAACAGATATTGGTAATGCGCGTGCGCGTGTAGGTGATAAAGTTGCCCTTCAGGGCAACATGGATCCAAGTGTTCTTTATGCTCCAGCAAACCGTATTGAACAAGAAGTTGAGTTCATCTTAGGCCAGTATGGCAATGGTTCTGGTCACGTATTTAACCTGGGCCATGGTATTCACCAGTTTGTAGATCCAGCACAACCTAAAGCGTTTGTTGATGCGGTGCATGAACTCAGTGCGAAGTATCACCAGTCTTAATTTGATTTAGATTTCAGAGGGGCTTAAGCCCCTCTTTGTTTATAAGTGTGATTAATGAACAAGCTTACTCATCTTTTAGAAAGCAACCGCGAATGGGCGGAAAAGATAAATCAGGAAGACCCGCAGTTTTTTGAAACACTAGCGCAACAGCAATCACCTGAGTATCTGTGGATTGGCTGTTCTGACAGTCGTGTGCCTGCGAACGAAATTGTTGGCATGATGCCGGGTGAGTTATTTGTTCACCGTAACGTTGCAAACGTTGTTGTGCATACAGATATGAATTGTCTGTCAGTCGTTCAATACGCGGTAGAGGTGCTTAAAGTTAAGCATATCATGGTGGTTGGCCACTATGGTTGTGGTGGTGTAGCGGCTTCTATCGAAGATGAACCGCATGGGCTGATCGATAATTGGTTGCGAAATATTCGTCGTGTTTATGACAAACATAAAGACTTCCTGTCTACATGGGAGGACTCGCACCAGCAGTTGGATCGTTTGTGTGAGCTTAATGTAATTGAGCAATCGATGAATCTCTGCGAAACTACAATTTTACAGCAAGCTTGGGCCAATGATCAGGAGATAACCGTACATGGTTGGATCTATGGCTTAAGAGATGGCTTGGTAAATGATCTTGAGTTCAATGCATCCAATGCTGAGGATGTGTCAGAACAGTATCAGCTGGCAATGAACAAAATGCATAAACTGCGTGAGCTGGCTCAGTCACATGAGGCACCAGAAGAAAATGCACGTACTATGTGGAATAAAGTTAAATCGATTTTTAATTGAGTGCTGATTGGATAAGAAAAAGGCCGCATATTTAGCGGCCTTTTTTATATCTAATTTTCTAGTTCGATAAAGGTGTTATTTATTCACAGCAGCGAGTGCTTGCTCTAAATCTGCAATCAGATCATCAGCGTGTTCAATGCCTACCGATAAACGAACCATCTCAGGTGATACGCCAGCTGATGCCAGTTCCTCATCATTAAGCTGGCGGTGTGTAGTTTCAGCAGGGATGGCTGCCAGAGATTTACAGTCACCAATGTTTACTAGTCGAGTGAAAATCTGTAGAGCATCATAGAACGGTGCTGTGGCTGCTCGGCCTGCTTTAAGACCAAAACTGATAATGCCGGATGCTTGCCCGTTCAGATATTTCTGAGCAAGCTCGAAGTCTTTATGGCTTTCAAGGCCTGCATATTTAACCCAGCTAACCTGATCGTGTTGCTCTAGGAAGTTCGCAATTTTTGCGCTGTTTTCATTGATGCGTTCCATTCGTAGGGCCAGAGTTTCTAGACCTTGTAGGATCATGAAGGCATTCATAGGAGATATAGCGGCGCCGGTGTTACGAAGTGGTACTACACGACAGCGACCAATATATGCGGCTGGACCAAGGGCTTCTGTATAGACAACACCATGGTAAGACGCGTCAGGTGTATTCAGAAGAGGGAAACGTTCAGCATTGTCCGCCCAGGGGAATTTACCCGAATCGATAACCACGCCACCAATAGAGTTACCGTGTCCGCCAATATACTTCGTCACTGAGTGAACAACGATGTCGGCACCGTGTTCGATGGGGCGCCACATGGCAGGGCTTGGCACTGTGTTATCCACAATCAGTGGGATGCCATTACGGTGTGCTACATCCGCGAGCTTTTCAATATCAGCGATACCGCCTGATGGGTTACCCACAGATTCACAGAAAAGCGCTTTAGTGTTTGCATCTATTTTGCTTTCAATTTCGCTAACGTCATCTTTGTTAGCAAAACGAACTTCGATACCTTGGTGAGGTAGCGTGTGCGCAAACAGGTTGTAGGTACCCCCGTACAATTCGCTGGTGGAGATAATGTTATCTCCAGTCGCTGCAATCGTTTGAATCGCGTAAGTGATTGCTGCCATACCTGACGCTACAGCAAGAGCAGCGATACCGCCTTCCATTTCTGCTAGACGTTTTTCAAGTACGTCAGTCGTTGGGTTCATGATGCGGGTATAAATATTACCTTCGACTTTCAGGTCGAAAAGGTCAGCACCATGTTGAGCATCATCAAAAGCATAAGATGTAGTTTGATAGATCGGAACCGCAACGGCTTTAGTTGTTGGGTCTGGGGAGTAGCCACCGTGAACGGCAATTGTTTCCAGCTTCATATACATCTCCTGTGATGTAGGGGTTTACCCTTGTTCTTATATAGGTGTTTGATTGTAGAGCAATCATAAAATAAGAAAAGATCTATAGGTTATAAGCAGAGTGTTGGGTAGAATTCTTATTTATAGATAACGCTTTGGAGAGAGTGATGGCACGCCAAAAAACAGCCTACGTATGTAATGACTGTGGAGCCGATTACACTAAGTGGCAAGGGCAGTGTACCGCCTGTAATGCTTGGAATACTTTGACTGAGGTACGTCTAGCGACAGCGAAGACTGCTACAAACGAAGCGCGTAATGTGCGCTTTGACGGTTATGCTGGTGGTGCTGGTAAAGATAAGGTGGTTAGTCTCTCTGAAGTAGCGCTAGAGGAAATGCCGCGTTTTACTTCCGGCGCAGGCGAGTTGGATCGAGTGCTTGGTGGTGGTTTGGTTCCTGGATCTGCAGTTCTGATGGGTGGTCATCCAGGTGCCGGTAAAAGTACTTTGTTGTTACAGACAATGTGTTTTTTGGCTGAACAGATGCCTGCACTTTATGTCACAGGTGAGGAATCATTACAGCAAGTGGCGATGCGCGCTAGCCGTTTGGGTTTGCCAACCGCGCAATTAAAAATGCTCTCTGAAACTAGCGTTGAAGAAATCTGTAACACCGCTCAACAGTTAAAACCGAAAGTGATGGTTATTGATTCTATCCAAGTGATGCACATGGCTGATGTTCAATCAGCTCCGGGCTCTGTATCTCAGGTAAGGGAATCAGCTGCGTACCTAACTCGCTATGCAAAACAAACAGGAACCGTTTTGTTCCTTGTAGGTCATGTCACTAAAGATGGTTCTTTGGCTGGGCCGAAAGTTTTGGAGCATATGATTGACTGTTCCCTTCAGCTTGAGGGGTCGTCTGATTCTCGTTTTAGAACCTTGCGCTCGCATAAAAACCGTTTTGGTGCGGTGAATGAATTGGGTGTTTTTGCCATGCTCGAAAACGGCCTGAAGGAAGTTAAAAATCCAAGTTCAATCTTCCTAAGTCGTGAAGAAGGTCCGAGCCCCGGCAGTGTTGTTATGGTGGTTTGGGAAGGTACTCGCCCTTTGTTAGTAGAGATTCAGGCGCTAGTTGATCAATCCCATATGAATAACCCTCGTCGTGTTGCTGTAGGTTTAGAGCAAAATCGAATGGCTATGTTACTCGCTGTGTTGCATCGTCATGGCGGCATTATGACGGGTGACCAAGATGTTTTTGTTAACGTTGTAGGTGGGGTGAAGGTATTAGAAACCAGTGCCGACTTGGCGTTGCTGCTGGCGGTTGTGTCCAGCTTCCGTGATCAATCTTTACCGCATGACCTAATGGTATTTGGGGAGGTCGGTTTGTCTGGGGAGATAAGGCCTGTACCAAATGGACAGGAAAGAATCCGAGAAGCTGCTAAGCATGGATTTAAACGTGCAATCGTTCCTAAAGGAAATGTCCCTAAAGAGCAGCTTCAAGGCATGGATATTGTAGCTGTTACTAAATTGACAGAGGCTTTAGAGGCGCTCTAGTTAGTCTTCAAAAAAATGATCTAATTCGCGCTCCAACAATGTTTCGTCGCCTAGGTTAAGTTCGACTAGGCGGCGTAGCAGTGTTAGTGAATCAAGATCCAAATTCTCGATGAGAAAACCGTACTCATTGTCACGCTGATGGGCCATTGTCGCAGGAGTGCGAATGGCAATGTCATCGCCGAGAAGGTGGATGATTGCTTGAACCTCATCTCCTTTTTGCAGCGCTAGTGGTTGCTTACTTTTTACAAGAATACCATTGAAAGAAATATCCACTAAGGCGACATCCCAAGTTTCATCATCTCGCTTCAATTCAGTCTGAGCATCAAAGTGGATACGGGTAAAACGACGGCGTTCAGTATCTGATGTGGTCACAGCATTTCTTCCTAAGAAAAAGAGTATTTAGCTCATATAATTATAGACATTACTGCAAAAAAAACTGTGGTCAAGATGTAATCGCGAATATAACCCTTGAAAATAAAAGGGCTTTATCATAGTTTGATCTCTAAAGCTCAGCTTGTGCATTTGGACTAAACTAAGTCTTACATGCTGAGTGATATAACAAGAATAAAAATAAAGTAGTAATAAACAATATGTTGTTAGAAGCGCTTTTGGATGTCTCCAGCGGTCGTAGGCATTCTCGATATTTCAACCAGACTCGCAGTCATTTTCTTTTTCGTCGTATTCGGATTATCTCCCTCTTACTTGCCTTGATTCAGCCTGCTTGGTTGCTGGTGGATTATTTGCTATTGCCCGAGGATATGCTGCTCTCAATCGCATATGCTCGTGGTCTAACGGCGCTTGCCTGTGTGGGTTTGGCTCTGTGGGGATATAAGCGTTATAGCATGCGTTTAGCGAAGTTAAGACTTGCTTTGCTAGTCGTCATCTTGTCTGCTTTTCAGTGTGCCTCAAGCTCCATGCTCATTGCGCATGGTTATGAATTTAATGTGGCGGGTTATCACTTCTTTCCATTTATGATCATGACCATGATGGCTGTTTTTCCTTTATCTATTTTGGAGGCGCTGGGTTATACCGTTGCTCTTTTGCTGGTTGAGTATCTAACTCAATTGTTCCGCGGCTTGGCTGGTACCATTGATGGGATTAACAGTCTCTGGTTGTTGGCTGTATTGGGCTTAATTGCGTGCTGGGCGGCTGTGAATCAACTGAACATGTTGTTGGGCCTTTATCGACAAGCGACACGAGATCCCCTTACTGGTTTGGCAAATAGACGGCAGGCGATGGAGCAGTTAAGTGGCGATATCAAACTGATGAGAGATCAGGGTAAGCCGCTGAGTGTTCTGTTGTTTGATCTAGATAAGTTCAAGAGCTTTAACGACACCTACGGTCATGCCGCAGGTGATATAGTGCTGCAGCGTTTTGCTAAAGTGATGCGAAAATCTGCTCGCAAGCGATTGGATTTAGTTTGTCGATACGGTGGTGAAGAGTTCTTAATGGTGCTTCCCGGCCTAGATACAAATCAGGCGGTTGAAGTGGCTGAGCAGATCCGCGTGGGTTGCCACGATGAGCAGGTGAAAACGCCTTCAGGAGAAAGAATTGGCTTTACCACGAGTATAGGAGTTGCCAGTTTGAAAGCTGAAGATGATGTGGATTCGCTATTGCAACGCTCCGACGATGCCTTATACAGCGCGAAAGATACTGGCCGAGATAAGGTTAATATTGCTGACTGATTGTCTTATAAACAAAAAAGCCGGGCACTGCCCGGCTTTTTTATTGGTATAGGGATTATAGATCCGCAATACGCTTGTACTTGATGCGCTCTGGCTGATGCTCTTTACCGTAACGGCGTTTGTAATCAGCTTGGTACTCAGTGTAGTTACCTTCGAAGAACTCTACGTGGGAGTCACCTTCGTAAGCCAGCATGTGAGTACAGATACGGTCAAGGAACCAACGGTCGTGGGAAATAACTACCGCACAACCTGGGAAGGCTAGAAGAGCTTCCTCAAGGGCGCGTAGTGTTTCGATATCAAGGTCGTTGGTTGGTTCGTCCAATAGCAGAACGTTGCCGCCTTCTTTAAGCAGTTTTGCCATATGTAGACGGTTACGCTCACCACCAGAAAGATCTTTAACGAACTTCTGCTGATCGCCGCCTTTGAAGTTGAAGCGTCCACAGTAAGAGCGTGAAGGCGTAGTGTAATTGCCTACTGTGATCATGTCCTGACCATCAGATAGTTCTTCAAACACTGTTTTGTCGCCGTTTAGATCGCGAGACTGGTTAACGTAAGCTAACTGCACAGTCGAACCGATTTCAATCTCGCCAGAATCTGGCTGCTCTTCGCCTGCAATCATGCGGAACAGCGTGGATTTACCTGCACCGTTACCACCGATAATGCCGACGATTGCACCTTGAGGAATCGAGAAGCTAAGTCCTTCAAATAGGACTTTGTCGCCGTAGGCTTTAGAGATGTTATTAGCGTCAATTACCTTGTCCCCAAGACGTGGTCCTGGTGGAATGTAGATTTCCTGGGTTTCATTACGAGATTGGAACTCTTTAGAGTTCATCTCTTCGAACTGCTTAAGACGCGCTTTAGATTTAGACTGACGCCCTTTGGAGCCCTGACGAACCCATTCAAGTTCAGCTGCAACAGATTTACGGTGAGCTGCTTCCTGCTTCGCTTCTTGTTCTAGGCGAGCTTCTTTCTGCTCTAGCCAAGAAGAGTAGTTACCTTCGTATGGAATACCGCGACCACGGTCTAGTTCCAAAATCCAACCGGCAGCGTTATCTAGGAAATAACGGTCGTGGGTAATTGCCACAACGGTACCTGGGTATTCCTGAAGGAAGCGCTCGATCCAAGCAACAGATTCAGCATCCAAGTGGTTGGTCGGTTCGTCTAAAAGCAGCATGTCTGGCTTGTCTAACAGTAAGCGACATAGCGCTACACGACGACGTTCACCACCGGATAGATGCTTAACTTCTGCATCCCAAGCAGGAAGGCGCATCGCATCAGCAGCACGCTCAAGAGCTGTTTCAAGGTTGTGACCATCTTTAGCTTGGATCAGGTTTTCAAATTCAGCTTGTTTCTTAGCCAATTCATCAAAGTCAGCATCTGGTTCTGCGTAAGCTGCATAAACAGCTTCGAGACCATCTAGTGCTTCTTTAACATCAGCAACTGATTCTTCAACGATCTCACGAACTGTTTTTGTTTCGTCCAGTTCTGGTTCCTGAGGTAGGTAACCTACGTTGATGCCAGGCATTGGGCGAGCTTCACCGATAATGTCGGTATCTAAGCCAGCCATGATTTTTAGCAGGGTAGATTTACCCGCACCGTTCAGACCCAATACGCCGATTTTGGCACCTGGGAAAAAAGAAAGAGAGATATCTTTCAGGATTTCACGCTTTGGCGGAACGATTTTGCCAACGCGGTTCATTGAATAAACGTATTGAGCCATGAAGGGTTTAACTCTTATTTGTTAAATAATTAATGCTCCCGATTTTACCGGAAATTGGTAATTAATATCTATCTTGATCCTGATCAATTTTTGTACTGGCGAGAGTCGAAGGGCTTTCTAAACTGAGATTACGAATCTGCTGTATAGAAAGTAACCACATAATAGAGGAGAGTGATCATGGGTGAACTATCAAGATTTAACAGCCTTTTTGATGATGCTTTCTTGAATCGTTTCTTTGTTCCAGTGACTACAAGCGGTGATGATAAAGTGCCTGCTATAGATATTCATGAATCTGATACCGGGTATTGTATAAAGGCTGATTTACCTGGAGTGAAAAAAGAGGATGTACAGGTAAGTTTGGAGCATGGTTTGTTAACGATTAAGGCTGAAACTAAAACAGAGGATAAGGAAGAAAAAGAAGGGAAAATAATTCGTCAGGAGCGTCATTTCGGACAATTTGTAAGACGGTTATCGGTTGGTGATAGTGTTGATCCAGATAAAATTACAGCGAAATTTGATAATGGAGTGTTGGAAGTCAATTTGCCCAAGCCAGACCCAGGCGCTGCTAAAACGGCGAATGTAAAAGTCGAATGATCCTATTCCGATTGTAAAAAGAGCTTGGGGGAGCCCCTGAGCTCTTTTTATTGAATAAAATTGAAGCAGTTTTGCGGATGATTCAAGTGTATCCGCGGAAATGTTTCGCTATAATACGCGCTTTCCCAATTCCCAAATGGTTCTACGCTGGAATGTTCTGGCGGCTTTGCCGTTGTTATTGCAGCTGAACAGGGTTCACATTGTATTCAGGGGACAGAAACTCCAATGTTTAGCAAAGATATGACTATCGCTGATTTCGACGCGGATCTATGGTCTGCAATGCAGGCTGAAACTGTACGTCAGGAAGAGCACATCGAACTGATTGCGTCTGAAAACTACACTAGCCCTCGCGTTATGGAAGCTCAGGGTTCTGCGCTGACTAACAAATACGCTGAAGGTTACCCTAACAAGCGTTACTACGGTGGTTGTGAACACGTAGATGTTGTTGAGCAGCTAGCGATTGATCGTGCTAAAGAATTGTTCGGTGCGACTTACGCAAACGTTCAGCCTCATTCTGGTTCTCAAGCTAACGCTGCTGTTTACATGGCGCTTTGTCAGCCAGGCGATACTGTTCTAGGTATGAGCCTTGCTCACGGTGGTCACTTGACTCACGGTGCTGCGGTTTCTTTCTCTGGTCGTATTTACAATGCGGTTCAGTACGGTCTAAACCCAGAAACGGGTGAGATCGATTACGCTGAAGTTGAGCGTCTAGCTGAAGAACACAAGCCAAAAATGATTGTTGCAGGTTTCTCTGCATACTCACGTGTTGTTGATTGGCAGCGTTTCCGCGATATCGCAGACAAAGTAGGCGCGTTCCTATTTGTTGATATGGCTCACATCGCAGGTCTTGTTGCTGCAGGCGTTTACCCATCTCCAATCGGTGTTGCTGATGTTGTTACAACAACAACTCACAAAACACTAGGTGGCCCACGTGGTGGTTTGATCCTATCTGCAAATGCTGATGAAGATCTGCAGAAGAAACTTAACTTCGCTGTATTCCCAGAATCTCAGGGCGGCCCATTGATGCACGTAATCGCTGGTAAAGCGGTTTGCTTCAAAGAAGCAATGGATCCAGAGTGGAAAGAGTACCAAGCTCAGGTTGTTAAAAACGCTCAGGCGATGGCTGAAACTTTCATGAAACGCGGTATTAAGATCGTTTCTGAAGGTACTGATGATCACCTATTCCTTGTTGATATGATCGACAAAGAATTTACAGGTAAAGATGCTGATGCAGCGCTAGGTCGTGCCAACATCACTGTAAACAAAAACTCTGTTCCAAATGATCCACGTTCTCCGTTTGTAACATCTGGTCTACGTATCGGTACGCCAGCTGTAACGCGCCGTGGTTTCAAAGAAGCAGAAGTGACAGAGCTAACAAACTGGATCTGCGACATTCTAGATGACATCAACAACGATGATGTGATCGCACGTGTTAAATCTCAAGTTAAAGAGATCTGCGCACGTTTCCCTGTATACAAGTAAAACAGGGTTCCGGCTGTAAGTTATAGTCGGAAAAATGTACAATCCTCGGGCGACCCAAAAGGTCGCCCTTTTTTGTTCTCAGACTAAGCTCAGAGAAGATAAACGCTCTTTACACAGGAAAAGTTGATGCATTGTCCTTTTTGTCATGCCAATGAAACCAAAGTGGTTGATTCTCGACTGGTGGCCGAAGGTCAGCAGGTGCGTCGACGCCGCGAGTGTATTAACTGTAATGAGCGCTTTACTACCTACGAAGCAGCAGAGCTGCTGATGCCACGCCTGATTAAGGCTGATGGCTCTCGCCAGCCATTTGACGATGAAAAGCTCCGTGCAGGTATTCATCGAGCGCTAGAAAAACGTCCCGTCTCTATCGAAGAGTTTGAAGCTTGTATTAACCGTATTAAGCATCGTCTACGTGCGACAGGTGAGCGCGAGTTGCCTTCACGTCAGATTGGTGAAGAGGTGATGGCCGAACTACGTAAACTCGATGAAGTTGCTTATGTACGTTTTGCTTCTGTGTATCGTAGTTTTCAAGACATTAATGAGTTTAAAGCTGAGATCGAACGCTTATCGGAAGAGCATGATACCGAGGGTGCTGCTAAGTGAGTGCGACTTGGTCTATCTCAGATCGTGAATATATGGCCCGCGCCATTCAGTTGGCGAAAGAGGGGCTATATACCACGCAACCTAATCCGCGTGTTGGCTGTGTGTTAGTCAAACAGGGCAGTATCGTGGGTGAAGGGTTTCACTATCGCGCAGGTGAAGGCCATGCCGAGGTGAATGCACTTCGTGCTGCGGGTGAAGAAGCGAAAGGGGCTACAGCGTATGTAACCTTAGAGCCTTGTAGCCATTATGGTCGTACCCCACCGTGTTCTGAGGCATTAATCAATGCTGGTGTCGCGCGAGTCGTTGCCGCGATGGTTGACCCAAACCCTCAGGTTGCTGGTCGTGGTATAACTATGCTCCGTGAAGCGGGTATTGAGGCTACATCGGGTTTACTTGAAGAATCAGCTCGAGCGTTGAATCCCGGTTTTATCAAGCGTATGGAGACGGGGTTACCTTTTGTTAGGGTTAAATCTGCGATCAGCCTTGATGGTCGGACAGCGATGGCTTCAGGTGAATCCAAGTGGATTACTGGCCCTGCCGCACGCGGTGATGTACAGAAATTACGCGCTCAATCGTCAGTAATTCTGACTGGTATAGGTTCCATTCTACAAGATGACTCAGCACTGACAGTTCGCGAAGCGCAGTTAAATCTGCCTAATGTTGCGGATGTAGTCCAGAAACAGCCATTACGCGTTGTTTTGGATAGCCGTCTACAGATGCCACTGACTGCCTCCATTCTTAAGCAACCGGGGCGAACGCTCATTGTTACCTGTTCTGATGATACAATAGCGCAGAACAAACTTAAGGACGCAGGTACAGACGTTCTAGTGATGCCTGCTGATGAAAATGGCCGAGTGGCTTTATTGCCTTTGTTACGTTTGCTGGCGTCTGAAGAGCAGTGTAACGATCTGCTTGTTGAAACCGGCTCTGTATTGGCCGGTGCGTTTGTAGAGCAGAAACTTGCTGATGAACTTCATGTTTATATGGCGATGAAGTTGTTAGGAAGTCAGGCTAAGCCACTATTTGAGCTACCCTTAACTAAAATGTCAGAGCAGGTAGAGCTGCAGATGTTAGATAGTCGCATGTTGGGTGATGATCTAAAACTGATCTTACAGCCTCAATATGGAGAAAATGCATAGATGTTCACCGGTATTATTGAAGCTGTAGGTACGATTGCAGCGATTGAAGAACAAGCGGGTGATATGCGCTTATATGTTCGCACAGGTCAGTTGGATCTGGCGGACGTTAAACTGGGTGATAGCATCGCCACTAATGGTGTTTGCTTAACCGCAGTAGAATTGCCGGGTGATGGCTTTATTGCTGATGTTTCTCGAGAGACATTAGCTCATACGCGTTTCCATACTTTAGCGATTGGAGAGCGAGTGAATCTGGAAAAGGCATTGATGCCTACCAGTCGCTTAGGTGGTCATATTGTCACCGGCCATGTCGATGGTATAGGTGAAATAGTATCGCGTAGTGAAGATGCCCGTTCTATCCGCTTTAGTGTTAAAGCGCCTGCTGCGATTCAACGTTATTTAGCAGCGAAAGGCTCGGTGACGGTTGATGGTATTAGTTTGACGGTAAATGCCCTTGACGGTGAGTGCTTTGAATTGAATATTGTGCCTCACACGGCACAAGAAACGATCATGACTGAATATGTCACAGGACGACAGGTTCATTTGGAAGTGGATATCATCGCTCGCTATCTGGAGCGTCTAATTGGTCATGGTCAAACAACTGATAATAATGAACAGAGCGAACAGGGGCTGACAATGGACACCTTAATCGCTCACGGTTTTAACCGCTAACGACGGTACGAAGTTAATGAAATTAAATACCCCGCAAGAATTGATTGAAGATATTCGTCAGGGAAAAATGGTCATCCTGATGGATGATGAAGATCGCGAGAATGAAGGCGATCTTGTAATTGCTGCAGAGATGGTTCGCCCGGATGATATCAACTTTATGGCGACTCACGCTCGTGGCCTTATTTGCCTAACGTTGACGCGTGAGCGTTGTGAGCAGTTGAACTTACCTCTAATGGTACAGAGCAATGGTGCTCAGTTCTCAACCAACTTTACGATGTCTATTGAAGCGGCAGAAGGTGTAACAACAGGTATCTCTGCTGCTGACCGTGCATTGACTGTACGTACAGCCGTAAAAGCAGATGCCAAGGCAGAAGATATTGTTCAGCCGGGCCACATTTTCCCATTGATGGCTCAGCCGGGTGGTGTTTTAAGCCGTGCGGGTCATACTGAAGCGGGTTGTGATCTTGCTCGTTTGGCAGGCTTTACACCAGCGGCTGCGATCGTTGAGATTATGAATGATGACGGCACGATGGCGCGTCGTCCTGATCTGGAAGAGTTTGCGGAAAAGCACAGTCTTAAGATCGGTACAATTGCGGATCTAATTCACTACCGTACGGCTAATGAGCACACAGTTGCACGTGAATCCGAAGGTGTGATGTCTACTGAGTACGGTGATTTTAACTACATCACTTACCGTGACGAAATCCAAAACTGCACGCATCTAGCGATGACGCTAGGTGAGCTGAAAGCTGATGAGCCAGCTTATGTGCGTGTTCATAGCCGTACAGAGGTACTACGTGATGTAGTCGGTGCGGTAGCACCTGGCGATGAGCCGAAATGGACTATGCGTAAAGCATTGGAGCGTGTTGCTAAAGAGGGGCAAGGTGTTGTGCTTCTACTTGATACGGGTGACCGTATCGATCTAAGCGATGCGACGGATCTGATGATCAACGGTCGTCAGAAATCCAAAATTAATGTTAGTGCATCAGGTGCTTACCTAACGGTAGGTACTGGTTCACAAATCTTGCGAGACCTAGGCGTAGGTAAAATGAACCTGCTTAGCTCTCCAATGAAGTTTAATGCGATCTCTGGTTTTGATCTGGAGATTGAAGAATATATTCCTTGTGAAGAATAACTGTAACGGTATTTAAATCATGACTGTTAAAACCTTTGAAGGTGATTTTGTAAACGCAGACGGCAACTATGCAATTGTTGTTGGCCGTTTTAATGCATTCGTTGTTGAGAGCTTGCTAGAGGGTGCAATCGACACTCTAAAGCGTCATGGCGTAAGCGAAGATAATATTCGTGTAATCCGTGTGCCTGGTGCTTTCGAAATTCCGTTGGCAGTTAAACGCGTTGCAGCGCAGAAGAAAGATGACGCGATCATTGCGCTAGGCGCGGTTATCCGTGGTGGTACTCCACACTTCGAGTACGTATCTGGCGAGAGCTCTAAAGGCGTTGCACAGGTATCTTTGGATTACGATCTTCCTATTGCGAACGGTATCCTTACAGTAAACAGCATCGAACAAGCTGTTGAGCGTTCAGGTACTAAAATGGGTAACAAAGGTGCAGAAGCAGCGCTTTCCGCTCTGGAAATGGTTAGCTTGCTTAAGCAGCTTGAGGTTTAAAGCCAGATGAGTGACAACGAAAAAAAATCTGCAGCTAAAAAGAAACCTTCGCTAACATCTCAGCGTCGTAATGCTCGTAGCTATGCGCTGCAGGCTTTGTATTCTTGGTCATTAGCTGGTCAGCCTCTGCATGAACTAGAAGCGCAATTCCGTGTAGATAACGACATGCGTGATACGGATGTGCGTTTATTCTCTGAATTGTTGCAGAACGTTGCGGCAACTAAAACAGAGCTTGATGGTCTGTTTACTGACTTCCTTGATCGTCAGATCGAAGAGTTGGATCCTGTTGAATTGAACGTTCTACGTATCGGTGCTTATGAGCTTTCTAAGCGCATGGAAGTACCATATCGCGTCGCGATCAATGAAAGTGTTGAATTGGCGAAGACGTTCGGTGCAACCGACAGTCATCGTTATGTGAACGGCGTGCTAGATAAACTAGCGCAACGTGTGCGTATGGCCGAAATTCGCGCTAAACGAGAAGGTAAAGCGTAAGCTATGCCGCTGGGTGAATTTGAGCTGATACAGCGCTACTTCGCACAGGTTTCAGAAGCATCTTCGGATGCTTCTGTTGCTTTAGGGGTAGGGGACGACTGCGCCCTGCTTAATTTGCCCGAGGGTCAGCAACTCGCTGTTTCTATTGATACGTTGGTTGAAGGCACTCATTTTCTGCCTGATATACAGCCGGAGCAACTCGCAGATCGCCTTATGGGTTCGACTGTGAGTGATCTAGCGGCTATGGGTGCGAAACCTGCTTGGCTGACGCTAGCGCTTACTTTGCCGCAAACCGATGCAGATTGGCTGCAACGCTTTAGTTCTCAATTAGGCATACGCTGCCAAGACTACAGTATTGCGCTCATTGGTGGTGATACCACGCGCGGGCCTCTGACGCTTTCTGCTCAAGTGCATGGCTTTGTACCTCAAGGGAAGGGACTTTGTCGTCATGGAGCTAAACCGGGCGATATTATCTGCGTTAGCGGTAACTTAGGTGATAGCCGTGGAGGTCTTGAAGGGCTGCTTAATGGGTTTGCTAATGAAACTCATGCAGAGTATTTACTCGAGCGTTTCTATTCGCCTGTACCGCGCATCGGTCTTGGTCAATCGTTAGTGGGTTATGCCAGTAGCTGTGTGGATATCTCTGATGGCTTGTTATCCGATTTAGCACATATATTAAAAGCGAGTGGCAATCTTGGTGCGCGTTTGCAGATAGAAGCCTTGCCGATCTCTTCTCAGCTGGTGGATACTTATGGGGAACAGCAGGCACAGCAGTGGGCGTTGACCGGTGGTGAAGATTTTGAGCTATGTTTCACCCTACCGCCGGAACATTTAGCGTTAATTCCTAGTTTACCAACCTCAGTAGCCGTTATTGGTAAGGTCACAGAGGAGTCAGAGCTCAGTCTGTTTCTTCGAGGGGAACCTTGTGAAATTGCAGGCTCAGGTTATGATCACTTCCACCAATCCTGATGTTCAAGTAGGCTGTTAGCCGCGATTGTTAGACTAAGCCGTAAAGGAATAACCGTGAATAAAGTACCTAGTACTGTTTGGAAAAATCCGATCCATTTTCTAGCGTTTGGCCTAGGTAGCGGTGCTGCTCCTTGGATGCCTGGTACTATCGGCACTTTGGCGGCGATCATTCCTTATCTTTGGTTCCAACACTTGAGTTTGCCGTTTTATCTATTGATGTTGGTGGTTACGGCTATCATCGGCATTTGGTTATGCGATCGCACTTCAAAAGATATTGGTGTGCATGATCATGGCGGCATTGTCTGGGATGAGTTTGTTGGCTTTTGGCTGACCATGACGCTTGCACCAACTGGCTGGGAATGGATCGCTCTTGGTTTTGTGCTATTCCGTATTTTTGATATTTGGAAGCCTTGGCCGATCAAATGGGCTGACCAGAAAGTTTCTGGTGGTGTGGGTATTATGCTGGATGACTTGCTGGCAGGTGTTTATGCCGCGGCAATTCTGCAGTTGGTTGCTTACTTTTGGCTTTAAACGATCGTTTTTAGCCGCTCTTCGATTACCTTAATCATACCTGCAGCATCAAGACCGCACTGTTGAAGTTGCTGTGCGCGAGATGCGTGGCCAATCCAACGATCAGGTATACCTAACATCAGTAAAGGTATGTTGATCTGTTCTTTATGTAGGTACTCACTCACACTTGAGCCTGCGCCATTAATGATGCTGTGATCTTCTATGCTTACTAATAAGTCATGACTTATTGCTGCATCTTTAAGGGCATTGTGATCGAGAGGCTTAACAAAGCGCATATCGATTAGGGTATAACCTTGGTCGTTTGCAACCTCTAGAGCTGTTTCTAGCAAAGGTCCGAAATTTAGAAGCGCAACTTTACTGCCTTGATTGAGCGTTCGGCTTTGCCCTAGCTCAATTGCCTGCATAGGTGTATCTATTTGTGTTGGAACGTTGCCACGTGGATAGCGAACCGCAGCTAAACCTTGATATTGGTAACCGGTGAAAAGCATATTGCGAAGCTCTTCAGCACTTGAAGGCGTCATCAATACAGCTTTTGGTAAGCCGCGCAGCATACCAATATCAAAACAACCTGCATGGGTTGAACCATCTTCTCCAACTAAGCCTGCTCTATCGACGGCGAGCAATAGATCTAGGTCTTGAATGGCCACATCATGGATCAGTTGGTCATAAGCGCGCTGGAGAAAAGTCGAGTAGATGGCTACTACCGGCTTAATATTTTGGCAGGCCATACCAGCTGCTAGGGTCAATGCGTGTTGTTCGGCGATAGCCACATCAAAATAACGATCAGGAAAGCGCTGAGAAAACTCCACTAAATCTGAGCCTTCACGCATAGCCGGGGTAATGGCTGTCAGGTGTGGGTCTTGTTCGGCTAAATCGCAAATCCAACGACCAAAAATATTGGAGTAACTGATTTTCTTCGTAGGCTTTTGGTGAATTGGATCGATCTTAGTAATTGCATGATAACCAACCGGATCGTCTTCAGCAGGTTTGAACCCCTTGCCTTTCTTTGTTACTAAATGAAGGAATTGTGGTCCCGGTCGGTTAAGAACGTCTTGTAATACTGGTAAGAGTTTAGAAAAGTCATGACCATCAACAGGGCCTGTATATTCAAACTCGAGTGCTTCAAACAGAGCTGTGGTGGTCTCACCGTCATTTCTGTCTTTAAAGTTTTTTGCTAGATAAGTCGCCAGCCCGCCTTCATTGTGGGAGATCGACATATCATTGTCGTTCAAGATTACCAGCAGGTTGGTGTTGGTATGTGCTGCATGGTTCAGCGCCTCAAAAGCCATACCAGCAGTCATAGCACCGTCACCAATTACGGCGACAGATTTACTATCTATCCCACGGATCTTATCGGCAATCGCCATGCCTAGAGCAGCACTAATCGAGGTGCTGGAATGACCTACACCAAATTCATCATATGGGCTTTCGTCCCGCTTAGGGAAGGGGGAGGGGCCCTCTTGCTGACGGATTTTGGGTAACTGTTCGCGACGGCCGGTTAAGATTTTGTGGGGGTAGCATTGGTGACCTACATCCCACACTAAATGATCTTGCGGTGTGTTAAGCACATAATGCAGAGCCACTGTCAGTTCGACTACGCCCAGCCCAGCACCGAAATGGCCACCACTTTGCCCGACGCTATAGAGTAGATAAGCTCTTAATTGCTCAGCTAGCGCTGGCAGTTCTTCGGGCGTGAGTAAACGCAGAGCGATTGGACTATCAATGCTATCCAACAGAGGTGTGCTAGGGCGTTTACTTGGGATTGTATGGAACATAAAGCTCGATCAGTTATTAGTGGTCACGATGCACAATAAAATCAGCGAGGGCTTTAAGCTCTGATGCGTCTTCGCCGAATACATCTAATGCCGATAGGGCCTGTTGATGAAGCTGCTGTAATTTCAGCTTAGCACCTTCCAAACCCAATAGAGCAGGATACGTAGGTTTATTCTGTTCCAGATCAGAACCTTGAGGTTTTCCGATCACTTCAGAATCGCCTTCTATATCGAGAATGTCATCTTGTACTTGGAAGGCTAGGCCGATGGCGTTGGAGTATTCTGCAAGAGCTGCTAACTGTTTTTGATCGGTTAAGCCTGCACAGATCGCTCCCATTTGTACTGAGCAAGTCAGCAGAGCACCGGTTTTATGTTGGTGCATAGCTTCAAGCTGCTCAAGTGAAAGAGAGTTGCCCACATTACGCAGATCAAACGATTGTCCGACAACCATACCTTGATGCCCAGACGCATGGCTCAACTTCTGGATAAGGTTTAAACGAGTCTCTGACGAAAGATTGTCGTCGGATGAGATCAATTCAAATGCTAAACATTGCAGAGCGTCACCTGCTAAGATTGCGGTCGCTTCATCAAAAGCAATATGGCAGGTTGGTTTGCCTCGCCTCAGGTCGTCATCATCCATTGCCGGAAGATCATCATGAACCAAAGAGTAGCTATGTATGCACTCAATAGCGGCTGCAGCGCTGTCTGCTTTTTCATGACTGCTGCCTAGCATTGCATTGACCATATAGATCAAAGCCGGTCGAATGCGTTTTCCACCATTGAATAGTGAATATTGCATAGATTCTTGTAGGACCGGATCTATACTGTCTTTATTGATACATTTCTGAAGGTGGTGATCTACCCGCTCTTGGTAGCTCTTGAGTAGATTGCGGATCTCCAAGATCAGCTGTCCTCGTCTGCAGTAAACGGTTTGGTTGAGAGTTCACCGTCGGATTCTATCAAAAGCTGAACTTTTTGCTCTGCTTGAGTAAGAATACCTTGGCACTCTCGAGTTAGGCTGACACCCTCTTCAAAGGCTTGAAGTGACTCTTCCAAGGACAGATCCCCTTGTTCCATTTTGGTAACTAGGGCTTCAAGTGCTTGCAGGGATTGTTCAAAGTCAGTTGTTTTTTTCTTACGTGGCATAAGAGCGAATCTTAGATTGAAAGCGCTAAACTTACCGAAGCCAGCAGCTATAAGCAAATATACATACAATTTCTATAGTTAAACGATTGTATGATGGGTGAAACCCCGTGCTTTTTTGCTATGATAGGCAGCTTAGATTTGAACAGTTTGCGCGCTTAATTAAGGAGTAATGAGTGGATATAGCAACGCTCGTCGGATTATTAGGCAGTTTTGGTATTGTAATAGCTGCGATCGTCACTGGTGGTGATGCTGGGGTGTTTATTAACCCTCCGTCTTTGTTGATCGTTGTCGGTGGTTCCATCTTTGTTGTATTGATGAAATTCACACTGCCCCAGTTCCTTGGTGCCGGCAAAGTTGCGGCGAAAGCTTTTATGTTCAAGTCGTTAAATCCAGAAGAGATTATTGCTGAAACGGTAGATCTGGCTGATGCGGCGCGTAAAGGTGGCTTACTGTCTTTAGAAGATAAGACAGTAAGTAGCGACTTTATGCAGCGTGGTATCCAATTGCTCGTGGATGGTCACGATCCTGAAGTAGTTAAGGGTCTGCTGAATAAAGAAGCTAAGTTGACTCATGACCGCCATGAATTTGGTGCGACTGTATTCTCCGCGATGGGGGATGTAGGCCCTGCGATGGGGATGATCGGTACACTGGTAGGTCTGGTACAGATGCTATCAAATATGAGTGACCCGAAATCCATCGGTCCTGCGATGGCGGTCGCACTTCTAACGACGCTTTATGGTGCAATGCTTGCAACCATGATCACAATTCCACTAGCAGATAAACTGAACGTACGTAAAGATGAAGAGGCGTTGAACTCGGCTTTGATTATTGACGGCCTACTGGCTATTCAAGCGGGTCAAAACCCTCGTGTAATCGAGCAAATGTTGCGTAACTATCTGCCAGAAGGCAAGCGTGCGGCAGCTGAAGGTTAATTCGGTAAAGGACTAGAGCGATGAGTGACGATACCGAAGAACAAGAATGCCCCCCCTGCCCCCCCGGGCTTCCGGCTTGGCTGGCAACGTTTGGCGACTTGATGTCGCTGCTGATGTGTTTCTTCGTACTTCTGCTTTCCTTCTCGGAGATGGACGTACTGAAGTTTAAGCAGTTGGCAGGTTCAATGCGTGAAGCGTTTGGTGTTCAAAACCAGATTAAAGTAGAGGATATTCCAAAGGGTACCTCTATTATCGCGCAGGAATTTAGCCCTGGTCGTCCAGAACCTACTCCTCTTAACGAAGTCCGTCAGATGACGGTTAACAACGATATGAATACTTTAGATATTCGATCGAAAGAGGGTGATAGTGATTCGCCTGATAAAGAGGCGGGTGAAGCACAAGAACTACAGAAGCAACAAGAGCAGGAAGCTAAAGAGGAAGCCGTTGAGTTTGCTGCAGCCTTGGCTCAAGAGATCGGTGAAGGTAGCGTTGAAGTAGAGACGGATGGTAAGAAAATTATTATTCGTATCAAAGAAAAAGGCTCTTTTGATTCCGGTTCAGCTGAACTCAAATTCGAGTCGATTCCTGTGTTAGCTAAAATTCGAGATGTGCTTTTAAATGTTCAAGGTAATGTTGCGATTGAAGGGCACAGTGACAATATTCCTTATGCAGGTCGACGCTTTGAATCTAACTGGGATCTGTCTGTAGCACGTGCCTTAGCAGTAGCGCATGAACTATTTGGTGATCCGAGAATCGATCAATCTCGATTTAAAGTACTAGGGTTGGCAGACACGAAACCGTTAGTGCCTAATGACACTCGCGCTAATCGTGTTAAAAACCGTCGTGTAGAGATTATTGTTCAGAAAGGTAAGGACAAAGAGTCCTTAGAAAAAATTCAGGCTCGTCAGGATGGCGATCCAGATGGTGAATTAATCAACCTGACTCCGGATAATATTTTCTAATCGATAATATTGCTTACATAAAAAAAACCGCCATAGGGCGGTTTTTTTATTGTTGTAGCTCTAACTTACTTAGAGTTATCAACCATGTACTGGATCGCAGCTTTTAGCTCGCCATCTGTGCAGTCCATGCAAAGACCACGTGGTGGCATTTGGCCTTTACCTTTGTCAGCTGTAGCGTAAAGTGCATCGATACCTAGTGCTGCACGTGGGCCCCATGCTGCAGCATCACCTACTTTAGGTGCGTCAGCAACACCAGATGCATGGCACATTGCACATTTAGTGTTATAAACAGTAGCTCCATCACGCTCAGCCATAGCTGCTGCTGGAATCATCATTGCTGCAGCTGCAGTCGCCATCAGTAGTTTTTTCATTGTAATTTTCCTGTAGGTGCTCATAAATTTGTCATTGGGACTAATTAGACTTCGCCCTCACAACCAAGCCCGCTACCCCCTAGTAGCATCTATTAGTAACCCAAGTAGGGTGAATTGTATCTGAACAAAGTCAATAGAAGAACGAAATAATGCTAAAGGATA
This sequence comes from Neptuniibacter sp. QD48_55, assembly GCF_047778115.1. Taxonomy (GTDB): domain Bacteria; phylum Pseudomonadota; class Gammaproteobacteria; order Pseudomonadales; family Balneatricaceae; genus Neptuniibacter. The sequence continues at coordinate 365,459 of NZ_CP180555.1, forward strand.
GCTTGATACAGGAAAGATTGGTTCGGTTGGTGGGATTAGTTACCTAAACGCATGGCAAAATTAGCCTGATTATGTTGAATCTGAATGGTTTTTTCATGAATACGTTCTTCCGCATGAAATTCTGCGATTGCTTGATCCACGATGTTTTTAGGTGCCATTGCTAAGTTGCGAACGTCCATTTCAGAATAGCCACGTTTCAGCAACTGCTTCAGCTGAGTTGTTAAAGTTGTTTCTGTCATTTTCTTAGCCTCTTTAAATTTAATACTCATCATGCATTAGATTTATTACAGAAATATGTCATTCAATTGATGATTTTGTTGAATGGAGTGGGAGGGGCGTTACTCTTCGGAATTGTTTAGTGCCATGCTTATGAGTGCGCTGTAGAGCTGTACTAAGTTACCAATAAATAGATAGAGCTCCGGTGAATTTGTTGAAAGGATATGTAAATTTTGGATCGCGTTGTGGAGGGTATCTAAAAATTCTAAGTCGTATGTTTCTGCTGCTTGGCCTGCTTGTAAGCGGTCTCGAAGCTCATAGGCGCGAGGAAGCAGACGTTTCTGAATATCCAGAATACTAATTTGAATGACGTTTTCTTTGCGAGAAGTATCCATGAGTGCTGCGATTCGCTTGGTTCGATATTAACAGCATAGTAGGCATTCAGTTTTTGTGTTTTTGAAATCTAGTCGCTCAGTCTTTGACTTTGATACCTAACGAAGAATAGGCTGCTGCTGTAACGTCTGGATCTAACGGCGGCGGAGTTATATCGACTTCAGCGGAGAGTTGTTTTACAACACACTTGAGCGCTTCTATCCGTGTGTACCATTTATGGTTGGCTGCGATGACATTCCATGCTGCAGTTTCTGTATGTGTGTAGTGCAACATGTCATTGATCGCGAGAGTATAATCTTCCCAGCGCTCACGATTACGAATATCTTCGGTGGTTAGTTTCCAGCGTTTTACCGGATTGTTGAGGCGTTCGGTAAAACGTCTCAGCTGTTCATCAGGGGTAATATGCATAAAGATTTTTATTATGCGAGCGCCATCATCAATCAAGCTGCGTTCAAATTCATTTATCTCTTGGTAGGCTCTCTGCCATTGCTGTGGTGAAGCAAACTCTTCAACTCGTTCGACTAATACGCGGCCATACCAAGAGCGATCAAAAATTGCGATAGAGCCTGCGGGTGGCAATTTTTCTTGGAAACGTTGCAGGTAATGTTTACTTTGTTCGATCGACGTAGGCGCACTAATCGGGTGAACTGTGAAACCTCGTGGGTCTAACTTTTCGGTCAGGCGTCTAATAGCGCCACCTTTGCCGCTGGCATCCCAGCCCTCAAAGACAATAATAGCCCGGCGATTTTGATGGTAATACGCTTGTTGTACTTCGAGAATGCGCTTTTGCCACTTTTTTAGTTTTTTAAGGTAATCATCCTTGTCTTGCAGTACTGCATTGTCGAATGTAACGGAATCAAGATTCGGAGAGGGTGATCTTAAAATTATTGGGCTGGGCGTGTGCATAACAAGTTCTCCCTCATTTATTGGGCAACAGCTCAGGGTAGTTCCTAATTGCTGCTCTTTAGCCAGTCTCTGGCAGCTGTTGTTATTTTTTCCACAGCGGTATGTGAAATCTTACGCTCGATCGAGATCGCGTAGAAGTTATTCACAATTTCATTGGTTTCTCCCAAGGTTACTAAACCTAGCTGCGAAGATACTTCATCTCTAATCGGTGTCGGTACTACCATGATCCCTTTTCCGGCATTTGCGAACGCTTTGATTAATGCGCTGTCATCAAATTCCCCTACCACGCGAGGATGGATTCGGTTCTTACTAAACCACTGTAGCAGTTGTGAGCGGACAATGGTTGTTTCGCTCGGAAGTAGCATAGGGGAGCCATTAAGGTTATGTGGAAATTCTCCGCTTAGTTGCTCAACCACTGATGGGCTTGCCATAAAACTACTGCCACAGGTGCCTAAGCTATGGCTAAAACCATTAATACTGACATCAGATGGGATCGGTGATTCTGAAATCACCAGGTCTAATCTATGCAGGGCAAGCTCTGCGAGTAGCTCGTTAATATCACCTTCATGGCAGATCATTCTGACATTGTTGATGTCATCCATCGCCGGGGAGAGTAAGTGATAAGCGATCGATTTCGGTACTACATCTACCACGCCTACTTTGAAAACTAAGGGGCGGATCTTATCTAAATTACGGACCCGTTCTTCAAGCTCTCCACCTAGTGAAAAGATATCACTGGCGTAGCTTAAAACCATATGACCCGTTTCTGTTAGCTCTAATTGTCGGCCCACTTTTGTGAAGAGTGAGCAGCCAAGATAGTCATCAAGCAAGCTTAACTGAGCACTTATTGTATGTGGAGTAACACTTAGACGCTCTGCAGCAGCGGCGATGCTTCCCTCTTTAGCGACCATCCAGAAATAGTGAAGGTGTTTGTAATTAATCATTAAAAACTCGGTAAAATCGATGCTTTTGTTAATAATAATCGAGTTTTATTGCTTTTGGTAGGCGGTTAAATTTTGAACTGTTGATGCCGGAAAGCCAAAAGGCTTTTGGTTAGAAAAAATCAGGAGGGGTGTATGAATACATCTATAAGATCTTCAGCAACTCAAACGCAAACATCAGCGTTAGAGTCTAATAAGGTACTACGCAACACCTATGCATTGTTGTCTATGACTTTGCTATTCAGTGCTATTACTGCTGGTGTCTCTATTGCTCTACAGCTACCTCACCCCGGCGTCATCATCTCTTTAGTCGGCTTTTTCGGTCTGTATTTCTTGACCTACAAGCTGCGCAATAGTGTCTGGGCGCTGCCTTCAGTCTTTGCTCTGACTGGTTTTATGGGTTACACCCTTGGCCCTATTGTTGGTCATTATTTGGCGATGCCGGGTGGCGGTTCCATCGTAATGAACGCAATGGGTATGACAGGGATTATTTTCTTAGGCCTGTCAGCTTATGTCCTAACCACACGTAAGAACTTTACCTTTATGGGTGGCTTCTTAATGGTTGGTGTGTTGCTAGCGTTTGTTGCAGGTTTAGGTGCAATCTTTTTCCAGATTCCTGCACTGTCTCTCGCTGTATCGGCAATGTTCGTTTTGTTGATGTCTGGTTTTATTCTTTATGAAACAAGCAACATCCTGCACGGCGGTGAGACAAACTACATCATGGCAACAGTGTCCTTGTATGTATCCATCTATAACTTGTTTACCAGTTTATTGCATATCCTAGGTTTCCTAGGTGGTGAAGATTAAGACATTAAACCCTTTATTAGCTATGCACTTGTGATAACCCCACTGGGGTATTCAGGCGACCTTTTAGGTCGCCTTTTTTTATTTCAGCCAATCGGCAGCTACTTGAATGGGTTGTTGATCTCGTTCTGAAACCCAAATGGCCAATGCATGCTTTTGAGACGTTTGAAGATGGGGTAGTTCAAAGCTCCAGTTATAGTCTGATTGGGCTTTTTGTTGCTTATGTAACACCACAAATTGATGTTGAAGTAAGCGGCCTGCATTTTCGCCCGAAGTGACTTGGCTACTGAGATCAAAGCCGAGTACAGCAACATGAGCTATAAGCGCCTTTCGGTCTTTTGTAGGTGTATAACTCACTTTAAGTGTTTGGGTGTTGAGGCTTGCTTTAAGAAGTCCTCCAGAGAAAGATTGATTAGGTAGGGTTTTACCTTGGAAAAAACCTCGCCATTCTTTACCAGAGCTAATCCAGCCAGGTGTATATACACTTCTGAAATTTCCTAAGCGGCGATGATTATATTGGCGCTGTTTAAACTTAGGTTGGGCAAAGCGATCTTTCCAGCCAATGTAATCCCAATAATCTACATGAAAGGCTAAAGGCACGACCTTTTTCCAAAGGTCAGGGGAGTTTACAAAACTGTTGATATAGCGTTCTGCGGGTGGGCAGCTGGAGCAGCCTTCAGATGTATAGAGCTCAACTAACTGAGGTACAGGTCCCTGATTTTCAAAGATCTGCTCAGCCATTAAGGTTTGAGGTAACAAATAAAGACTGGCAGCGATTAAAGCGTTGGTGAATAGTTTCATGGCTCTGTCCTCCCATTTTCTGTGAGACTTCAGAGCGCTGGGTGAGTTCAGTTATTCTGTCTCAATCTTGCAAGCGGGGCTTTTGCCTGGGAGTGTTTCAAAAGCATCGAGTTGGTTAACCGTTTGATACCAGTTCGCTCGACTTCCCCAAAAAAGATTACGTTCGGGTGATACCCCCAGGTCGGTATCAAGTGTGCCGGCAGGGATGATCATTGCTTTGCCTGTTTGAGCTAACCACGGCAGGTTAGATCCACACTTTTTACAAAAACAGACCGCAAAATGTTTGGCATCGCTCGGTTCATAGCGTCCTACCGATGATTCGCTCGCTGTCCATCGGAATTGCTCAGGCGGCATAATGATATTACTGGCATGCGCGCTGCCTGTGGTTTTGCGGCAACGCGAACAGTGACAATATTGGAAAGTAGAAAAGGGAGGTGATATTTCATATTGAACATCACCACACAAACAGCTGCCGCTGTAAATCTCCTTGGCGCTCATTACAACATCCTAGCGATCAAACGCAGTAACCATTGAATCTAGTTGTTTTACCAGTTCATGCAGTTCACTGCTAGCGGAAGCGGTTTCATCAGAGGCTTCACTGTTGCGGCGGGCTAGATCTCTTATCGCGACAATATTTTGTTGAATCTCTTCTACAACTGAAGACTGTTGTTCAGAGCTGCTGGCGATTTGCAGGCAACGATCTGAAATATCATCAATAGAACTTTGTACTGTTTGGAATGCTTCATCAGCAATATTAGCGACATCCACACTTTGTTTAGCGTGGTCGCGGCTTTGCTCCATGATGCTGACGGTTTTATCCACTGCAGACTGAACACTTTCGATTGAAGTTTCAATTTCTTGCGTCGAGTTTTGAGTACGGGTTGCTAAGGTACGGACTTCATCAGCTACCACGGCAAAGCCACGTCCCGTTTCCCCTGCTCTTGCTGCTTCGATTGCAGCGTTAAGTGCAAGTAGATTGGTTTGTTCAGCAATATCGTTAATCACAGTCACTACATTGCCTATGGCATCGGTATGCTGTTTAAGCTCCATCGTTGCTTCAGTCGCTTCCACGACTTCATTGGAAAGGTCTTTAATGTGATTTACCGTATTATAAAGAGCCGTTCGACCTTGCTCAGTGGTAGAGCGCGCATTTTGCGATGCATTCGACATGTCGCTAGTGTTAGACGCAATTTCTTGAGATGCGCAGGCCATTTGGTGAACTGCCGCTGCGACCATATCGCTTTCTTTATCTTGTTGGCTGATTCCTTCATTAGTTTGTCGGATCGCGTTATCAGTAACATCAATTGCTTGATCAATAGTGTGACTCACATCGCCCAATCGTGTAAGCACGGTGGTGTTTCTGGCTTCATTCATCTGCAAAGCGAGATCGACTTCACCAAACTCATCTTGTCGTGGACAATACATTAATTGGATAAGTGGATTACTAAAACGCTTACGTGCACGATCCGCTAGCTCCTTAATTGGAGAGGTGAGACGCAATAAGCAGCCACCTAGTAGTAATTCGGTCAGTGCCATAATTCCCAAAACAGCAAGGGATGCGTCAGCAAACCAAGCAGCAATTAAGCTAATTAAAGATATTAAAGCGAAGATACTGAACGTTTGGTTGCTAATGGAGTTTAACTTAAGCGCTTTTCCTGCTTTACCAGCATTGGCAACGGCATAAATAACTTCGGCTTTCGATACTTGCTCCGCAGAAGGTTTAAAACGCACCGATTGGTAGCCAACCTTTTGGCCTTTTTCGTATAGAGGGGTTACATAGGCATCCACCCAATAATGATCACCATTTTTACAACGATTTTTAACGATGCCTCGCCATGCCTGATTTTCCTTTAATGAGGTCCAAAGATTATCAAAAGCAGCAGGTGGTACATCTGGGTGACGAACAATATTGTGGGCTTTACCTAAAAGTTCTTCTTCGCTGAACCCTGAAATATCGCAAAAAACCTGATTAACGTAGGTAATCCGTCCTTTGAGGTCTGTTGTGGAAATAATGCGCTGACCTTCGGGCAGTACTACCTCACGGTTGGTAACTGGCATTTTTTTCATGGTTCACCCTTCTTCGCATACAAAAGAAAAACTAACGGTTCTTAATTATTAGATGTGTACAATGTGTCTTATCTGCATAGTTTAGTAATAGTTATAGCTGTATTTAAATGATATAGCTCAGCAGGCTGGTTAATTTATTGATAATTTTGAACGTTTAATCTCCTGTTAGCTCAGATAATAGAAAGGAATAAAGCATGTCGTTTCGATTGGAATTTAAAGTGCGTGATTACGAGTGTGATCTGCAAGGCATCGTTAATAATGGTGTTTACTTCAATTACTTGGAGCATGCGCGTCACGAGTACCTGTTAGATAAGGGAATCGACTTTGCTAAGTTGACCGAAGATAAAATTCATCTGGTCGTTGTTCGCTCTGAAATGGATTATAAAAATTCCTTAACCAGTGGTGACCGCTTTGTTGTTGAAGTAAGCGTCGAACGGGTGAGTAAAGTTAAGTTTGGTTTCCGTCAGCGTGTGGTTCGATTGTCAGATGAAAAGGTAGCACTTGAAGCGTTAGTCATTGGAACGGCATTAAATGAAAGGGGCCGTCCATTTGTGTTACCAGAAATTGCCGCATTGATGCCGGAAGAGTAGGAAGAGATAGTACCCAGTGAATTTTTCAGCTTGGTTGTTAGCAAATGAACCGATCGTGCGCTTAAGCTGTTTCTTCGGTGTATTTACCTTGATGGCCTGCTGGGAGTTTAACCATCCTTTTCGACCCTTGCTGCAAGAAAAGTGGCTTCGCTGGCGATCGAATCTCAGTTTAGTTGTACTTAATAGTTTGTTACTGAGAGTTATGTTTCCGGTAGCTGCTGTTGGTGTTGCTGGATATGCGCAGGCCAAAGGGTTTGGGCTTTTTGTATGGTTGGATTTGCCTATTTGGTTGGAGGTCTTATTAGCTGTAGTGCTTTTGGATTTTCTGATTTATGCACAGCATGTTCTCTTTCATAAAGTTCCTTTGCTATGGCGTTTTCACCGCATGCATCATGCGGATCCAGATATTGATGTGACCACGGGGGCTAGATTTCATCCAGTTGAAATTGTCCTGTCGATGCTGATTAAAATGTTGATGGTGTTTCTTCTGGGGCCAGCGGTGGTTGCGGTGATCTTATTTGAAGTGTTACTCAATGCATCAGCCATGTTTAATCACTCGAATATACAATTGCCTAAACTATTAGATAGGGTGATTCGTTGGCTATTTGTTACCCCTGATATGCATCGAGTGCATCATTCAAAAATCCCCAGTGAGACGGATAGTAATTATGGCTTTGCGTTATCCTGTTGGGATCGAATCTGTAAGACCTATATTGAGAAGCCCACTAAAGGCCAAGTAGGTGTAGAGATCGGATTAAACGAGTTTAATGATCCAAACACCTCCTGCCGTTTGGGTGGTATGTTGATGTTACCGTTTAAAAAGTGATTATTTAGTTTGAGTTAGCTGTGACCAGAAGGCATTGATCAACGGGTTCTTAAGTTTTTTCTCTAAAGTCACTATCCCAACTTCATAGGGTTTGAGTTTAGGTGTAATGTCGAGTACTTCGACACTGTTTGCTAGTGGGCTGTTTTGCAGAACGATCTCAGGTACAACCCCTATGCCAAACCCTAGACTTACCATGCTAACAATCGCTTCGTTACCCGATACCTGCGCGTAGATAATCGGTTTTATATCTTGATCTTTAAACCAGCGATCGACCCTTTTACGAGCCAAACCCGCTTCGGATAGGATCATCGGTGTGGAGCTATCTGGCCGAACCGGTGGTTTGTCTTGACCTTGTAGTCCCTGTTTTGGCGCTATGAAGAGTAATGGCGAGATCGCAATCGTCTTAAACGCAATCCCCGCCGGTAAAGTGTCAGGTTTGGCGCTAATAGCAAAGTCTTCATCTCCTGATAGTATCCGGGATATAGCGTGTTCATGATCCCCGGTGTGTAACTTGATCTCTATTTTGGGATAGTCGGTACGGAACTCACTCAAGATATCGAATAGGAAGCTGTAACTGGCGGTAACCGAGCAATACATGCTTATTTCGCCCTGAAGTTCACCCGACCTTTCCATCAGTTGAGTGCGCACCATATCCCATTGACCTAGAGAATCACGGGCATAGTCTAAGAAGATTTTGCCTTCTGCCGTTAGGGCTACACTGCGGTTATCTCGTTCAAACAGATCTGTGCCGACTTCTTCTTCTAACTGCTTGATGCTTCTGCTTAGTGCCGAAGGGCTTATGTAAGAAGCTTCGCTTGCTCGACCAAAATGTAAGGTTTCGGCTAAGTGAACGAATTGTTTGAGCTGTTTGATATCCATAATGTTGCGCTTTTTCGAATGTTTCTCTTATTTTATGCCAATTTTTAATCTGATAGGAGTGTCTCTGCTTATTTTTTGTTCAGTTTTGTCATATTTCTATGCTATTTTCTATGTTGTTATTGTGCGGTGCACAAAAGCAGCAGGAGGCACGTATGACAAAGTCATTGAATTTGGCATTACAGGGTGGTGGTGCTCATGGAGCATTTGCTTGGGGCGTTTTAGATCGTTTACTTGAAGAAGATATCAAGCCTCATGCGATCAGCGGAACTAGTGCAGGTGCTATGAATGCGATTTTGCTTGCACATGGTTGGCATTTGAATGGTGCTTCAGGAGCAAAGGATTTATTAGACCAATTTTGGCACAAGGTTTCTCTTAACTCTCCTTCGGAGTTGGTAGGTTCTCAGTTGCCCGATTCCCAGATGACGGCGGTGACAGGGTTTATGCTCGATCTCTTGCGTTATCTATCGCCTTACGACCTTAACCCGCTCGATATTAATCCATTGCGTGGTTTGCTGGATGATATTGTCGACTTTGAAATGCTGAGAAATGATGGATCAATACAGTTATTCATCGCTGCTACCGATGTTACAACAGGCAAAATTCGTATATTTAGAGAGAATGAGCTGACCACAGAGCATGCTTTGGCTTCGGCGTGTTTACCAACGTTGCATCAAGCAATTGAAATTGATGATTGTTACTACTGGGTTGGAGGCTTCTCCGGCAATCCTGCGGTGTATCCGCTGATCTTTGATTGTCAGGAAGAGGATATCTTAATGGTTTTGCTTCAGCCTATGCAGGGACGTGATCTCCCGACAACCTCTCATGCGATTAACCAACGTGTGACTGAGTTGGGTTTTCAAAGTACTTTTTTACGAGAGATGAGAGCGATCAGCTATACCCGACAGCAGGCAAAAGGTAAGTTTTTCAGTTCCAGTAGTCTGGAGCGGCGGTTCAAAGCGCTACGTTTTCATCTGATTGAATCGGGCGAAGTGTTATCTAGTCTGGAACAAGCCAGCAAATATGATACTCGGCAGGAGTTTCTTTTAGGTCTCAAGGAAAAGGGGCGAAATGCTGCAGAACAGTGGGTTGGATCAAACTTCAGTGGGATAGGGCAGCAGCCAAGTTGTGACATTGAGGCGATGTTTTTATAGTACAAGAGTAATGAATTGGTATGGATGTGTAAGATGGTTAAAAGCCGGAATCAACTGAAGTTGTTACTGCTTCAGATCCGAGATGAAGATCAGGTTCGCAGGGAAGAACTAGAGAGTTTTGCTGAATATTGCGGGCTTAATATCGAGCAGTTTGATGTACTTAATGTCTTTGATACACCGACATTTCCAGATACTGCTGCTGATAACTATGACGCTTTGTTAGTCGGTGGTGCCAGTGAAGCGAATGTACTTTTTCCAGACATTTACCCATTTGTAGATCAGTGTCAGCAGCTCATTTTACGTTGTGCAGAAACCGACAAACCAGTGTTTGCCTCCTGCTTTGGTTTTCAGTTAGCGGTATTAGCGCTTGGTGGTGAGATCTTGCATCGAGAGAAAGATTTCGAGATGGGTACAATACCTATCTCGCTTGATCATAGCGTTTGGCAGGATCCAATATTTCGCGATACCCCCGACAATTTTTATGCAGTTTCAGTACACAAACAGTACGCAAATGAACTGCCGAAAAACTGTGTTTCCCTTGCTTACACAGAGCAATGCATCCATGCATTTAGAGTAAAAGATAAGCCTTTCTGGGCTTTTCAATTTCATCCTGAGGTTGGTAAACGAATCTTGGTTGAGCGACTGACCTTTTACAAAGATAAATACACTGATGGAGATGATCATCTTGATCAGGTACTTGCGACCGCTAAAGAAACGCCTCAATCTAATGCATTGTTAACCAAGTTTGTGGATAGAATTCTTTTAGATCAGGATCATCTAGATCTCTAGAAATGGCATCCTAGCGCTGGTCACAGTAGAATGGGGTTTCTCTATTTTATGGAATATAAAAAATCGCGATGAATGAGCCGCAAAATCAAGATAATCAAGAACCAATAAAGCCTCGTAGCCGTGGGATCTACCTGCTGCCTAATTTATTTACGACAGGGGCATTGTTTTCAGGGTTCTATGCAATTGTTGCGAGCATGAATGGGCACTTTGAAAATGCCGCAATAGCGATCTTTGTTTCGATGGTATTGGATGGGCTTGATGGTCGAGTAGCACGTATGACCAATACCTCCAGTGCATTTGGTGCCGAATATGATTCACTAGCGGATATGGTTTCCTTTGGTGTAGCGCCTTCGCTCGTGGTGTTCTCCTGGGTATTGGATGATATTGGCAAATTGGGTTGGTTTGCGGCGTTTATCTATGTCGCAGGAGCTGCTTTAAGATTGGCTCGTTTCAATACCCAAATAGGCTCTACAGATAAGCGTTACTTTATAGGTTTGCCTAGCCCTGCAGCGGCGGCTGCAGTAGCCGGTTTAGTATGGGCAGCGACTGAATACGAAATAGATGGATCAGCTTATGTCTATTTGATTGCTGCGTTTGTTGCTTTGGTCGGTGTTTTGATGGTGAGCAATGTGCTTTATTACAGCTTTAAAGACGTAAGCCTAAAAGAGAAAGTACCTTTCTTGATCTTGGCGGGTATTGTCTTGGCTGTTGGTATTATCTCTATCAGCCCGCCAGCATTTTTATGGATTCTATTTCTGGCTTACGCAGTATCTGGGCCTTTATTGTGGGTCATGCGAAAAACTAAGCAGAAGCCTGTGGCCTAAGAGTCAGATAGAAGCATTTCAGAATTTATTTAACGGCTCCTTTAAGGGGCCATTTTTCTGCTATACCTCATAATAGCCCCTATAGAAGGAGATTATTATGAAACCCTTCCCCTGTAACTGCCGTCCCCTTAAAACTCTTGTGTATACGGTGATTTTTCTGCTCTTTATTATCGTGATGATGAGTGGTGCATTCATGCTGGTGGATAAGGTCTAAAGAGCATATTTGCTTATGACTTACTTGCAAAATTTTCATCGCTGCTATACTTGCAGTTAACAACCAAGTGGATTGGTCGGAAATGATAGGACGGAGTCCAGGCGAAAAGAGAGCCTGCCCGAACCCTGTCGCTACCGACGTTGAAATAGAAGTACAACGCCCTTAGTGAGAGGTTTCTGACAGGCTCTTTTGCGTGTATAGCAAAGGGGGCTGCAATGATAAAAACAATATCGGGATATGTTGCACTGTTATTGTTTGCTAATAACCTCCAGGCTGATTGGGAGGTAAATCTCACCCGAGGTGTTACCGAAATCAGTCGAGAGGTCTATGACCTGCACATGATCATTTTCTGGATCTGTGTGGCTATTGGTGTCGTTGTTTTTGGCGTGATGCTCTGGTCGGTGATCTATCATCGCAAGTCTAAAGGAGCCAAAGCTCATAACTTCCATGAAAGCCTTGTTGTCGAAATTGCTTGGACCTTAATTCCCTTCGTTATCCTGATTGCCATGGCTGTTCCAGCAACGGCAACCTTAATTAAAATGTACGATAACTCGGAATCAGAAGTTGATATTCAGATTACAGGTTATCAGTGGAAATGGCGATATCAGTACCTAGCTGAAGACATCGATTTCTTCTCAAGTCTCTCTACCTCGCGAGAGCAGATCAACAACAAAGAAGCTAAAGGTGAGCATTATCTGCTTGAAGTTGATAACCCTTTGGTGATTCCTGCAGGTAAAAAGGTACGCTTTTTATTGACCGCCAATGACGTTATTCATTCCTGGTGGGTGCCTGATCTTGCAGTGAAAAAGGATGCAATTCCCGGTTTTATAAATGAAGCATGGACTATTGTGGATAAACCCGGTGTTTATCGCGGGCAGTGTGCAGAACTGTGCGGTAAAGACCATGGGTTTATGCCAATTGTTGTAGAAGTAAAGACACCAGAAGAATACGAAGCTTGGCTTGCTGAAGTTAGGCAAGCAGATCAAGAAAAAGCAGCTGAAGGGCAAAAAGATTGGTCGCTTGCTGAGCTGATGGAAACAGGGGAGGCGGTTTATAGCAAAGCTTGTTTGGCCTGCCATCAAGCTAATGGTGAGGGAATTCCAGGTGTTTTCCCCGCTTTGAAAAACAGTCCAATCGCTTTGGGTGAGCCGGGGCCTCATATCGATATTGTGCTTAATGGTAAAAAAGGCACGGCAATGCAGGCGTATAGAGATCAATTGTCGGCTGTGGAACTGGCTGCTGTAATTACTTATGAGCGAAATGCTTGGGGTAATAAGGTGGGCGATCTAGTTACACCGGCGCAGATTGCTGAGTGGAAAGAGTAGGAGGGGGCATGGATACGGTTGCAGCTTCTCATCATCATGGTCCGGCTACCGGTATAGGGCGTTGGTTATTCACAACCAATCATAAAGATATTGGAACTCTGTATCTCTGGTTTAGTTTCTTAATGTTCCTTACTGGCGGATGTATGGCATTGCTAATTCGAGCTGAGCTATTTCAGCCGGGATTACAGCTCATTCAGCCAGACTTCTTTAATCAGATGACCACCATGCATGGTCTGATCATGGTTTTTGGTGCGGTTATGCCAGCGTTTGTCGGCTTAGCCAACTGGATGATCCCCATTATGGTTGGTGCTCCAGATATGGCGCTGCCAAGAATGAATAACTGGAGCTTTTGGATTTTACCTTTCGCGTTCGCGATGATGCTATCTACTCTAATTATGGATGGGGGGGCACCAAATTTTGGTTGGACATTCTATGCGCCGTTATCAACTACCTATGCACCGCCGAGCGTGACCTTCTTTATCTTTGCGGTGCATATGATGGGGATTAGCTCGATTATGGGGGCTATTAATATTATTGCCACCATACTCAATATGCGTGCGCCGGGTATGACCATGATGAAGTTGCCACTCTTCGTTTGGACTTGGTTAATTACGGCATTTTTATTGATTGCTGTTATGCCGGTATTGGCAGGTGTGGTCACAATGATGTTGATGGATATTCACTTCGGAACCAGCTTTTTTGATGCTGCTGGGGGTGGAGATCCAGTGTTATTCCAGCATGTATTCTGGTTCTTTGGTCACCCTGAGGTATACATCATGATCTTGCCTGCTTTCGGTATTGTCAGTGAGATCATTCCGACTTTCGCAAGGAAGAAGCTGTTTGGTTATACCTCGATGGTTTATGCCACAGCTTCTATAGCTATTCTATCCTTCATCGTTTGGGCGCATCACATGTTTACAGTCGGCCTACCTTTGGCTGGTGAATTGTTCTTCATGTTCACAACTATGCTGATTGCCGTGCCTACAGGGGTAAAAGTCTTTAACTGGGTCGCAACGATGTTTCGCGGTTCAATGACGTTCGAAACGCCGATGCTATTTGCACTCGCATTTGTGGTGCTTTTCACTATTGGCGGTTTTTCAGGCTTGATGTTGGCGATCGCACCGGTCGATTTTCAATACCACGACACGTACTTTGTAGTTGCCCATTTCCACTATGTCTTAGTACCTGGTGCGGTCTTTGCCATTATGGCTGGAGCGTATTATTGGTTACCTAAGTGGTGCGGCAATTATTACAACGAAACCATGGGTAAAGTGCATTTCTGGTGTAGTTTTATCGGGGTGAATATCACCTTTTTCCCTATGCATTTTATCGGCTTAGCGGGTATGCCACGTCGTATACCTGACTATGCACTTCAGTTTGCCGATTTCAATGCGGTGGCTTCAGTAGGTGCGTTTATCTTCGGGCTATCGCAACTAATTTTCCTTTATAACATTGTGAGCTGTATTCGTAAGGGTAAGCAGGCCAGTGCGGAAGTTTGGGAAGGGTCTCACGGTTTAGAGTGGACCCTACCATCCCCTGCGCCTTATCACAGCTTTAGTACACCGCCAGAGGTGAAATAACAGCACTTTTGAGAGGTTGTTATGACAGAGCAACGACATAAGAAAACAGTGCTATCACTGTTAAGTGGAACCCTGATTATGTTTGGGTTTGGCTTCGCGTTGGTACCTCTATATGACGTGTTTTGTGATATCACGGGGCTAAATGGCAAAGTGGATTTGGTTGCTGCGGAACCTAGTTTGGTTGTGGATAACAGTCGACAGGTAAAATTGCAGCTGGTGGCTATTAACAACGAATCTATGCCTTGGCGATTTAAACCAGAAAAGACTTCTATCATCTTGTCGCCCGGGGAGATGTACCAAACAGCCTATAAAGCGCGCAATCTGACCGATAACTTCATGATTGCGCAAGCAGTCCCTTCGGTTTCGCCTTCAGAAGCTGCGCCTTATGTGCAAAAGATCAATTGTTTCTGTTTCGAACGGCAGCCGCTAAATGCGAAAGAATTAAAGGCGATGCCGCTGGTTGTTTCTATCGCACCTGAGCTTCCTAAGCACATCAAAACAGTAACACTCTCATACACTCTATTTGATATTACACCAGAAGCGGAAGTGAATTTGTCTGCGAGGAGGAACTCTCTATGAGTACTCAAACTTACTATGTGCCAGAACAAAGTCGTTGGCCTATTTTAGCATCGATCGCTTTGTTCTTTATGGCTTACGGTGCAGGCAGCTTAATCAATAGCTTTACCGCAGAAGAGGCTGGAGGAGTTGGTTTGATTCTTCTCTTAGTCGGTGCATTGGGGATGGGGCTTATTTTGTTGGGCTGGTTTAGCAACGTTATCCATGAAAGTGGTGAAGGCTTATACAGCCCACAAATGGATCGGTCATTCCGCTGGGGTATGAGCTGGTTTATCTTCTCCGAGGTAATGTTCTTTGCGGCATTTTTCGGCACTTTATTTTATGTCAGGACGTTAGCGGTGCCTTGGCTGGGTGGTGAAGGTGACAAAGGTGTTTCTAACATGCTGTGGGAAGGTTTTGAGGCGCAGTGGCCTTTAATGGTGACACCAGATCAAAATGCTTTTCCGGGCCCTAAAGAGGTAATAGACCCTTGGCATATACCACTTTTTAACACCATTTTACTGATCGCATCTAGTTTTACCGTCACCCTTGCACATAAAGCACTTAAGTTGGATCAACGCTCTAGGGTGGTGTTTTGGTTAGCTGTGACTGTCTTGCTGGGAAGTGTGTTTCTTTACTTTCAAGCCTATGAGTATGTACTTGCTTACAACGAATTAGGTTTAACGCTTAATGCAGGCATATACGGGGCGACCTTTTTTATTCTCACTGGTTTTCATGGTCTGCATGTCACCTTAGGCACGCTGATGTTGATCATTATTTGGTTGCGAGTACTTAAAGGGCATTTCAGCTCAGAAAAGCATTTCGGCTTTGAAGCTGTTGCTTGGTATTGGCACTTTGTCGATGTGGTGTGGGTAGGCTTATTTCTATTTGTTTATATCTTGTAATCGACTAAAGCCCGTGAGGAACAATCTCACCGGTATAGAAGCCGTAAATAAGTACCGCGATGATCATGACGCTAAAGGTGACTCTAAAGAAAAGTGAGTTAACAGTTCGATGAGATTGGCCTTGATCTCTTACTAAGAAGTAAAGACCGGAAAATAAGCTGATTAGAACGGCAATAAAGAGAAGTAGTAAAAGCAACTTTAACGACATGTGCAGTACCTGATAGCTGTCCTTGGTGTAGGTAACTATGAGTAAAGTTCAGAGTAGCTCAGCCTTCAAGTGGATGTTGTGGATATCTGGAATTGTATTGTTGCCATTATTGATCGGGCTGGGACTTTGGCAGTTGGACAGAGCGGAACAGAAGCAAGAACTATTGGATAGCTGGCAACAAGCAATACCAAGTCAGGAACTGCCGTTGGAGCAAGAGATGACAAGAGGGAGTTATAAAACGGTTATCTTGAGGGGAGTATTCGATCGAGAACGGTACTTTCTTTTAGACAATCGTGTCCGCAAAGGGCGTGCTGGTTATGAAGTCGTCGCTCTATTTACTGCGGATAGCGGTCGAAGTGTACTGGTAAATCTTGGTTGGGTGTTAGCTTCGCTGGATCGCGGGGTCCTACCTGAGGTTGAAGTACCAAAAGGTCTGCAAACGATCAGTGGCAGAGTCAGGGTAGTTGAGAAAAATTTTGCTTTAAGAGGTGATGATCTAGCTGAAGATCAGTGGCCTAAGGTAATTCAGCAATTGGATGTGGAAAAAATATCGTCTCGGTTAGTTACAAGTATTGATGCGTTGGAATTAAGGCTAACGGAGCCGCTGGTTTCAGGTTTAGATCTAAATTGGCCAGTAGTGAATATGAAGCCTGAGAAACATTTAGGTTATGCATTTCAATGGTTCGCTATGGCATTTGCGTTGTTGTGTTTATTGATTTGGAACGCTCTAAAAATAAGAAAGGAGGCCATATATGAACAGGTTTAGTTTTTGGCTTGTTTGGGCGGTTGGCTTGGTGCCCATGCTGGTGGCTTCTTTTATGTTTTTTACGGGAGTGATGATTCCAGAGCAACGCGTTCATTCAGGTACTTTACTTTCCGATCAGCATATTAATGATCTGAATTTGGTTGGGAGTGAACTGACACAGCGTAAGTGGCAATTGTTGTTAACTAAGCAAGCTGATTGTGTTGAGCGTTGCGAACAATGGTCGAAGGTGCTGACCAATCTGCATACAGCATTAGGTAAGGAGCAAGATCGGGTTAAGTTGTTACAAGTTGATCTGGGCACAACCTCGCTAGATAGAAATGAGTTTGGAAAGTTAGGAACGGCAATATGGGTCGTGGACCCATTAGGCAATATGGTGCTGCGATATACCTTATCAGATGAGCCGAGTCTGATTCTTAAAGATCTGCGCAAGCTGTTGAAAATGTCCCGGATTGGATAAGCCACGGGGGAATTAATGTTAAAGCTGATATGGCGGTTGAGTAATGTAGCAATAGTGCTTGCGCTCTGCGTTGTGTTGTTAGGAGCGTGGACTCGTATTAATCATGCGGGACTAAGCTGCCCTGACTGGCCGGGTTGTTATGGCTATATGTTGATGCCTACTGATCAAACGGCTTTGACTGAAGCACAGGATATTTACCCTGATACCCCAATAGAGCTTGGTAAAACAGCACTAGAAATGGGTCATCGTTATTTAGCGGGATCTTTAGGCTTAGTAATAGCCGCTTTGGCTCTTTGCGCCTATAGATTAAGGCGCGTGCAAACATATCCGGTTTATTTAAGTTATGGCTTGCTCTTGTTAGTCACTGTGCAGGCTGTATTTGGAATGTGGACAGTTACTTTGAAGCTTTATCCGCCAGTAGTGACTTTGCATCTGTTAGGTGGAGTACTGACGTTAACAGGTGTGTATGTCCTCAGAAGCAAAGTGAAAACATTGATGGCTGGAGTGAAAAAGCAAAAGACAAAATGCAGTAAGTGGATCAAGTATGCATTGGCTGTTCTGTTGCTGCAGATAGTGCTCGGTGGTTGGACCAGTTCAAACTATGCAGGCCCCGCTTGTGGTCACTGGTTGAGTTGTAGCATGGGCGAGAATATCGGTAGTGATTTTACGAGAGGTTTTAATCTTACGGAAACCATTGGCCCAAATTACCAAGGTGGTTTGCTACCGTTAGATGCGCGTGTGGCAATTCAACAGGGGCATAGAATCGGTGCGCTGGTGGTCTTGATCGTGTGTGCTTGGCTGGTGGTTAAGTTACATCGGCAGATATACATACGAAGTTGGCTATATGGCTTGTTAGCCCTGTTATCGATCCAGATATTGCTGGGTGGATTAAACGCTATTTATGCAGTGCCTAATCTGTTGGCGATTGGGCACCATGCAGTGGCGGTTGGATTATTGTTGGTTCTGTTAAAAATTTATGAGCTGCGGCTACGGACTGTAGAGGTGAATCATGGATAACCAAGAATTAGTAAGCATTCGTACAGAAGGGGTTTCTTGGCGAGATTATCTGATTTTATGTAAGCCTAAGGTTGTGGTCGTTATGCTGGTAACTGCTGCTGTGGGTATGTTTCTAGCAGTGCAGGAAATTCCACCGATTAGTAACGTCTTATTAGGACTAGTTGGAATTGGCATGGCAGCTGGCTCTGCAGCAGCAGTAAATCACATCATGGATCGTAAGATCGATGAAAAAATGGCTCGGACGAAAAGGCGGCCTTTACCCCAAGGCAAATTAAGTCCGCTACAAGCACTGTTATTCGCAGCTGTGCTTGGTGTATCAGGAATTGCAATCTTGGTCTTCTGGGTTAATGCGCTGACAGCATGGTTAACAGTGGCGGCGTTAATGGGTTATGCGGTGGTCTATACTGTATGGCTGAAAAGAGCGACACCCCAGAATATTGTAATCGGCGGTATAGCCGGTGCAGCACCACCGCTATTAGGCTGGACAGCTATAACAGGCTCGATAGAACCGAACGCGCTGCTACTTGTGCTTATTATCTTTGCTTGGACACCTCCGCACTTTTGGGCTCTGTGTATAGCTCGCAAAGAGGACTATGCAAAAGCTGGTATTCCAATGCTGCCAGTTACACATGGTGTCGCATATACACGTTTGCAAATCATGCTTTATAGCATGTTAATGGTGGCAACAACGTTATTCCCTGTTATGACGGGAATGAGTGGGGCGATTTATCTGGGTTTGGTGTTAGCACTAAATGCTAAATTTCTATATAGGGTTGCTTGCTTGTGGACAGAGCCAAGTCAATCACCCATGTTACTTTTTAAATACAGTATCAATTACATCATGTTGCTGTTTGTCGCATTGCTTGTAGATCACTACATGATATGAAAAACAGCAACGGTTAAAACTTAAAGTTCCTGAAACCTGTGGAAATGGAGAGAAAATCAGTAATGAAACAAGAAGTTAATTGATGTAGCGCTAATGGATTGGTGCTGCACCTAAATTAAACGAGGGGATGCATCATGTTTATTCAGCATATGATGGGAATAATGTACCACCCAAAAGAGGAGTGGGGACAAATAAGAAAAGAGCACTACAGCGCGTCGCATATATATATGCAACAAATAAGTATTTTGGCTGCCATACCAGCAATCTCAATGTTCATCGGGACAACCCAAATAGGTTGGAGCATTGCGGGTTCTGAATATGTGAAGCTAGATGCAATGAGCGCCTTGCCTGCTGCAATCGCATTTTACTTTGCAATGTGGGTTGGAGTTGGGTTTATAACATGGGCCATTCATTGGATGGAGAAGAACTATGGTGGCAATGTTTCATTTGATGATTGCCTATCGCTAGCAACTTACACGGCGACTCCAATGTTCTTAGCAGGTTTATCTGCGTTGTATCCATTGCTCTGGTTTAATGTGACAGTTGGCTTATTTGCAATTTGTTACACGGTCTACCTACTCTATATAGGTGTGCCTGTAATAATGAAAATACCTGAAGAGAGAGCCTTTCTGTTTTCGACCTCTATCCTGACAGTGGGACTCTGTACACTAGTGGGTATTATCGTTGCTTCTGTAATTCTATGGGGCACAGTGATTCCACTAAATTATATTCCGGTGTAATACCTTTAATAGACCATAAATAAGTCCGGAAATGAAAGGCGCTTAAGCAAAATTGTAAGCGCCTTTCTTGTTTGTCGTATAAGTAACAACCGCATCTGATTAGTCCTTAATCGATTTGAGGTGTTTTGTAACTTTTTTTCAACTTTTTGCACTTTTTTTAAGATTGGGTGTTGACCCTTTTTCAGATGTCTGTAGAATTCGCCGTCCTTGCTTAGGGAGGCCGCCAAAACGGGGCTTATTGAGCTAAGTGAGGTGCTTAGTAAGTGATTGAAAACATTGGTTTTTTAGATTGCTTACGGGGCAGGATTCAAAGTCCGGTTGCTGAGTAAAAAATTTTACAAAATTGCAAAATAAACGGTTGACTTTGAATGAGCGCACAGTAGAATATGCGCCTCGCTTGAGACGAAACGCTGAGTCAGCGGAGAGTCAAAAAGCAACGCTCTTTAACAATTTGATCAGATAATTCGTGTGGGCGCTTGTTGAGAAGAAGCAAACTTTTTCTAGACAAGCAACCAAGTGAATTCATTTAAAGCGATTTACAAAGGTTTAACGTTCTTAAGAATGTTATCCGGTTGTTTAGTACTAGAGTCCGTTACCACATTCCTGGTAACACAAATGATTTAAACTGAAGAGTTTGATCATGGCTCAGATTGAACGCTGGCGGCAGGCCTAACACATGCAAGTCGAACGGTAACATGACTAGCTTGCTAGTTGATGACGAGTGGCGGACGGGTGAGTAACGCGTAGGAATCTACCCAGTAGCGGGGGATAAGCCAGAGAAATTTGGTCTAATACCGCATACGCCCTACGGGGGAAAGCAGGGGATCTTCGGACCTTGCACTATTGGATGAGCCTGCGTGAGATTAGCTAGTTGGTGAGGTAATGGCTCACCAAGGCGACGATCTCTAGCTGGTCTGAGAGGATGATCAGCCACACTGGAACTGAGACACGGTCCAGACTCCTACGGGAGGCAGCAGTGGGGAATATTGCACAATGGGCGCAAGCCTGATGCAGCCATGCCGCGTGTGTGAAGAAGGCCCTAGGGTTGTAAAGCACTTTCAGCAGTGAGGAAAGGTTAGTAGTTAATACCTGCTAGCTGTGACGTTAACTGCAGAAGAAGCACCGGCTAACTCCGTGCCAGCAGCCGCGGTAATACGGAGGGTGCGAGCGTTAATCGGAATTACTGGGCGTAAAGCGCGCGTAGGTGGATTGGTCAGTCAGATGTGAAAGCCCAGGGCTCAACCTTGGAACTGCACCTGATACTGCCAATCTAGAGTACGGTAGAGGGTAGTGGAATTTCCTGTGTAGCGGTGAAATGCGTAGATATAGGAAGGAACACCAGTGGCGAAGGCGACTACCTGGACCGATACTGACACTGAGGTGCGAAAGCGTGGGGAGCAAACAGGATTAGATACCCTGGTAGTCCACGCCGTAAACGATGTCTACTAGCCGTTGGGAGACTTGATCTTTTAGTGGCGCAGCTAACGCGATAAGTAGACCGCCTGGGGAGTACGGCCGCAAGGTTAAAACTCAAATGAATTGACGGGGGCCCGCACAAGCGGTGGAGCATGTGGTTTAATTCGACGCAACGCGAAGAACCTTACCAACTCTTGACATCCAGAGAAGTTACTAGAGATAGTTTCGTGCCTTCGGGAACTCTGAGACAGGTGCTGCATGGCTGTCGTCAGCTCGTGTTGTGAAATGTTGGGTTAAGTCCCGTAACGAGCGCAACCCTTGTCCTTATTTGCCAGCACTTCGGGTGGGAACTCTAAGGAGACTGCCGGTGACAAACCGGAGGAAGGTGGGGACGACGTCAAGTCATCATGGCCCTTACGAGTTGGGCTACACACGTGCTACAATGGCCGGTACAGAGGGCCGCGAACCTGCGAGGGTAAGCTAATCTCAGAAAACCGGTCGTAGTCCGGATTGGAGTCTGCAACTCGACTCCATGAAGTCGGAATCGCTAGTAATCGCGAATCAGAATGTCGCGGTGAATACGTTCCCGGGCCTTGTACACACCGCCCGTCACACCATGGGAGTGGATTGCACCAGAAGTAGCTAGCTTAACCTTCGGGAGGGCGGTTACCACGGTGTGGTTCATGACTGGGGTGAAGTCGTAACAAGGTAGCCCTAGGGGAACCTGGGGCTGGATCACCTCCTTAAACGAAAGCCGATTCTCGGCAAGCGTTCACACGAATTATCTGATCAGAGAAGTTAAGAGCAACGGTGTAGGCTTGTAGCTCAGCTGGTTAGAGCGCACCCCTGATAAGGGTGAGGTCGGTGGTTCAAGTCCACTCAGGCCTACCAATAATAGCCTTACTGTTTTCTTTGGGGCTATAGCTCAGCTGGGAGAGCGCCTGCTTTGCACGCAGGAGGTCTGCGGTTCGATCCCGCATAGCTCCACCATCATCCTTTGGATGAGAAGGAAGAGTTTTAAAACATATTGTCGTTTAAGACATTATCTTTTAAAGCTTTTTTGCTTTAAACGCTCTTTAACAATTTGGATTTGATTCATTTGATTTAGATTTAAGACATGTAGTTTTACTGCATGCGCCAATTCGGCGAAATCTATCGTTACTAGCAATACAAGTTACTGTGATTCCAGACGCCTTCGGGTTATATGGTCAAGTGACTAAGCGTGCACGGTGGATGCCTTGGCAGTCAGAGGCGATGAAGGACGTTGTAACCTGCGATAAGGTTCGGGGAGGTGGTAAACAACCTTTGATCCGGACATTTCCGAATGGGGAAACCCACCTATTTATAGGTATCTTTTAACTGAATACATAGGTTATTAGAGGCGAACCTGGGGAACTGAAACATCTAAGTACCCAGAGGAAAAGAAATCAACCGAGATTCCCTAAGTAGCGGCGAGCGAACGGGGACCAGCCCTTAAGCTTTATTAGATTTAACAGAACACTCTGGAAAGTGTGGCCATAGTGGGTGATAGCCCCGTATGTGAAAGGTCTTTTAAAGTGAAATCGAGTAGGACGGCACACGTGAAACGCTGTCTGAATATGGGGGGACCATCCTCCAAGGCTAAATACTCCTGACTGACCGATAGTGAACCAGTACCGTGAGGGAAAGGCGAAAAGAACCCCTGTGAGGGGAGTGAAATAGACCCTGAAACCGTGTACGTACAAGCAGTGGGAGCCGTTTTCGGACGGTGACTGCGTACCTTTTGTATAATGGGTCAGCGACTTACTTTTAGTGGCAAGGTTAAGCATTTGCGGAGCCGTAGGGAAACCGAGTCTTAATAGGGCGTCCAGTCGCTAGGAGTAGACCCGAAACCGAGTGATCTATCCATGGGCAGGTTGAAGATGCGGTAACACGCATTGGAGGACCGAACCGACTGTCGTTGAAAAGCCAGCGGATGACTTGTGGATAGGAGTGAAAGGCTAATCAAACTCGGAGATAGCTGGTTCTCCTCGAAAACTATTTAGGTAGTGCCTCGTGTCTAACCATGGGGGTAGAGCACTGTTTCGGCTAGGGGGTCATCCCGACTTACCAACCCGATGCAAACTCCGAATACCCATGAGTTCAATCACGGGAGACACACGGCGGGTGCTAACGTCCGTCGTGGAAAGGGAAACAACCCAGACCGTCAGCTAAGGTCCCAAAGTTTATGCTAAGTGGGAAACGATGTGGGAAGGCTTAGACAGCTAGGAGGTTGGCTTAGAAGCAGCCACCCTTTAAAGAAAGCGTAATAGCTCACTAGTCGAGTCGGCCCGCGCGGAAGATATAACGGGGCTAAGCATAACACCGAAGCTACGGATGCACTTTGTGCATGGTAGAGGAGCGTTCTGTAAGCTGTTGAAGCGGAAGCTGTAAGGCACCGTGGAGGTATCAGAAGTGCGAATGCTGACATGAGTAACGATAAGGGAGGTGAAAACCCTCCCCGCCGGAAGACCAAGGGTTCCTATCCAACGCTATTCGAGGTAGGGTGAGTCGGCCCCTAAGGAGAGGCTGAAGAGCGTATCCGATGGGAAACAGGTTAATATTCCTGTACTGCTCATAACTGCGATGGGGGGACGGAGAAGGCTAGGCTAGCGCGGCGTTGGTTGTCCGCGTTTAAGGTAGTAGGTTGAGGACTTAGGCAAATCCGGGTCCTTAAGACCGAGAACCGATGACGAGGTCCTTTATGGACTGAAGTAGTTGATGCCATGCTTCCAGGAAAATCCTCTAAGCTTCAGGTTATGACTAACCGTACCCTAAACCGACACAGGTGGTCAGGTAGAGAATACTAAGGCGTATGAGAAAACTCGGGTGAAGGAACTAGGCAAAATGGCACCGTAACTTCGGGAGAAGGTGCGCCGGTTTTGGTGATGGGACTTGCTCCCTAAGCTGAGGCCGGTCGAAGATACCAGGTGGCTGCGACTGTTTATTAAAAACATAGCACTCTGCAAACTCGAAAGAGGACGTATAGGGTGTGACGCCTGCCCGGTGCCGGAAGGTTAATTGATGGGGTTAGCACTTGTGCGAAGCTCTTGATCGAAGCCCCGGTAAACGGCGGCCGTAACTATAACGGTCCTAAGGTAGCGAAATTCCTTGTCGGGTAAGTTCCGACCTGCACGAATGGCGTAACGATGGCCACACTGTCTCCACCCGAGACTCAGTGAAATTGAAATAGCTGTTAAGATGCAGTTTACCCGCGGCTAGACGGAAAGACCCCGTGAACCTTTACTACAGCTTCACAGTGGACTTTGACATTACTTGTGTAGAATAGCTGGGAGGCTTTGAAACCCTGTCGCCAGATAGGGTGGAGCCACCTTTGAAATACCAGCCTGGTAATGTTGAGGTTCTAACCCAGTTCCCTAAGCGGGATCGGGGACATTGTGTGGTGGGTAGTTTGACTGGGGCGGTCTCCTCCCAAAGAGTAACGGAGGAGCACGAAGGTACCCTCAGCATGGTCGGAAATCATGCAATGAGCGCAAGAGTAGAAGGGTGCTTGACTGCGAGACAGACACGTCGAGCAGGTACGAAAGTAGGTTCTAGTGATCCGGTGGTTCTGTATGGAAGGGCCATCGCTCAACGGATAAAAGGTACTCCGGGGATAACAGGCTGATACCGCCCAAGAGTTCACATCGACGGCGGTGTTTGGCACCTCGATGTCGGCTCATCACATCCTGGGGCTGAAGCCGGTCCCAAGGGTATGGCTGTTCGCCATTTAAAGTGGTACGCGAGCTGGGTTTAGAACGTCGTGAGACAGTTCGGTCCCTATCTGCCGTGGGCGTTTGAGATTTGAGAAGAGTTGCTCCTAGTACGAGAGGACCGGAGTGAACGAACCTCTGGTGTACCGGTTGTGATGCCAATTGCATTGCCGGGTAGCTACGTTCGGACGGGATAACCGCTGAAAGCATCTAAGCGGGAAGCCTCCTTCAAGATGAGATCTCACTGGGAACTTGATTCCCCTAAAGGGCCGTTGAAGACTACGACGTTGATAGGTTGGGTGTGGAAGCGCTGTGAGGCGTTGAGCTAACCAATACTAATTGCCCGTGAGGCTTGACCATATAACGCCCAAGGCGTTTGGCAAGTGACTTGTAAGATACGTAAGACGATAGAGAGTAACGAATTAGCGCGTAGTTAAACTACAGTCGATAAACTATCTAGATCAAATAAAAGAAGAATCAGATCTAAGTTGTAACAGTTTTGCTTGGCGACCATAGAGTTGTGGAACCACCTGAATCCATCCCGAACTCAGACGTGAAACGCAACATCGCCGATGGTAGTGTGGGGCTTCCCCATGTGAGAGTAGGTCATCGCCAAGCATTTAATTAAGAGAAAACCCCGGTCACGCTGTGATCGGGGTTTTTTCGTTGTGGGCTATAAAAAACGGTTAAGGGCAGATAGGCGCTGCTTGGAGCGGATAAAACGGATAAAAACAGATAAACAAGTTAGTATGAGTTGTCTTAATTAAACCTAATACTAAACCGAACGCTGTCCTTCGCTGTCCTTCGCTGTCCTTCGCTGTCCTTCGGATCCATCGAAGCTAAGAAACTTGCTGCTTAATCATCCTTGTATCTATACTGCTTCTGAGGATTCGGTCTTATAGAGGCGAAAGGTGTTGGTGATGAAGAGCGTTAAGTTCTATTTTAATTGTTGTTTTATATCATTAATGGCTGTTATCTCTGCTTCTTTGCAAGCAGAAGAGTGTAAGGTTTTAACGGCGACAGGGAATTCAGAATACCCACCGTATCTTTGGCGTGCTGATGATGGCAGTACCGATCTGTTAGGTGCGAATCGTTTGATTATGGATGAGCTAGCTAAGCGCTTGGGTGTTGAGATTCAACTTCAGGATGTCGGTTCATGGGCCAGAGCGCAGGATATGCTTCGTTCCGGCAGGATTGATTTGATGGCTGGGGCTTTTTATACGATCCCTCGAAACCAGTATATGGATTATGTTTATCCAGCTTTCCTCAATACAAAGAGTGTTGTTTGGCGGCGTAAAGGGTCTGGTCTTGTATATGATAAGCGAGAAGACCTTATTGGAAGGTTGGGTGTAACGGTAATAAACAATAGTTTTGGTCAAGAGTTTGATGAGTACGCCAAGGCTAATTTGAATTTGCAGTATGTTGCGTCTCTTAAACAGGCGTTCCTGATGATTAAACGGTCAAGAGCTGACTACGCGTTGTATGAGCAGAACCCAGGATTGGCTTATGCTGACTTGCTTGGCTATAAATCAGATCTTGAAGTGCTAGACCCAGCTATTAGTAGTGAGGGTTTGTATCTTACTGTTTCACATAAATCTAAATGCAACACAGGTGCTTTAAGAGGGATGTTAGCTAAAGCAATAAGGGATATGGAGGCAGATGGTTTTATGGCTAATGCTTTAATAGTAAGTCTTAAAAACTGGAATGAGTTTTCTGCAAAGTAGTTTGATTAATTGTAAAAAGCCCGGCATGAGCCGGGCTTTTTATTTTTAATGTAGATTTGAAATTACTGCGGTTAATTGTTCGCTTGCAAATGATAGCTGCTCTGCTTGTTGTTTGTTTGTTTCAGCTGCAGATTTTGTGTATTGGCTTAATGTATTGGTTGTCTCAATTGTATCTGCTATTTCTGAGGTAACAGAGGTTTGCTCTTCTGTTGACGATGCTATTAAAACACTCATATCGTTAATTTCACTGATTGAGTTTCTAATGATTTTAATTGCTTCTTGAGCGTCTTTTGCAAGATTTACAGTGTCGGTTGCAGCTCTTTGTTGGATACCCATCTTTTCAACAGTTTGTTCGGTCGTTTGATTTAAACGGGTTGTGATTCTTTGAATTTCATCTGCTGATTTTGCGGTGTTTGCTGCAAGGTTTCTCACTTCATCTGCTACTACAGCAAACCCGCGACCTGTTTCCCCTGCTCGAGCTGCTTCGATTGCTGCGTTTAAGGCCAATAAGTTAGTTTGTTCTGCGAAGCCTTGGATTACGCCGAGTACATTTTGTATAGCAATAGAATCTTCTTGTAACGCGTTCAGTGATTCTGATGTTGCTGCAATTTCATTGTTTAACTTATCTATATGATCACCCGTAGCTTTAATTTGTTCATAGCCTTTATTTGCCAGTTGCGAGGCTTCTAGCGTTGCTGAGCTGCTCTGTGTTGCTCTCGTTGCTACTTCAGTGAATGAGCTGTTTAGCTGTGTAATTTGCACTACAGCATTTTCTGTGGCTGCTTGTTGCTGTTGCACTGTGTTTTCTAGCTGTGTTGCTTCTATGATGGCGCTGTTTTGAAGTTGTCTTAAATTGTTAGTTTCCTGCTGGATATTCATAAGGAATTCTTTGAAGAAACATTGCAGTCTGTCTATAGCGCTATTGAGTGTTTCGGCTTCGGTTAGTCTTGAGTCTATTTGAATGTTGCTGCTAAATTTTCCATGTGACAGTTGATCTATATACTCCGTTGTTGCGATCAGGATGCTGCCTAATTTACGAAGTAATATGTTCATGGATATGCCAGTTGCAATAATCAGAACGGTGCAAATTGTCATGATTAGATATACTGAAAACTGAATGTCCTCATATCTATCTGCGATAGTGCTGGCGATGCTTGCCACTGAGTGTTCTAAATTAGCCACATTTTTCTGTGCAGCAGAGCTTGATTCAGTTTTTTGTTGACTGAACTTTTTCGCATTTTGAAGTTCTTTTGGGTAGCGATTAACAAGATCTTTGATGTTTGCTATAGGTTCATCACCAATCTCTTCTTTGTCGTTATCGCTCGCCATTTCGGTTGCAAGGCCTAGCAAAGAGGAGAGGTCATCTTCGTCTTCTGCTTCTTTGAATATGCCGAGTCGTTCAAGCTTGTTAATTGCTTCTGCGTCTTTCTTAAGTTCAGAAAGGATAAATTGAATCTGTTGTAGGCTCTCGCTTTTGTTATTTTCAAAGTAGCTTTGGCGGCTGTGGCTGAGTAGAACAGTGTTTTTTTGCAGGCTAAATAGTAAATCTACATAGCTATTCTTGATAGGGTTTTGGTCGTAGCTTGCTTTGTCTGCATATTCTTTGACGGATTGTATGGCGTCGTTTAATTCTCTTTCATTGTGTGTGAGTAGTACTTCTGGTTGTGCAAGTTTGCCTGCAGCGCGCATTTCAGTGAGAGTTTTGTCCTTTATGTTCTTTAATTGACCTAAAACGCCAGCTTGTATCTCTTCTGGTAAGTTTTTTTGTGTGCTTTCTGAAAGGACTTCAAGGTTCTTTTCTATTGTCGTCAGTAAAGTTGCATCCCCTGTCATCAAATACTTTGAGACAGGCTGTTCTAGCTTTATGTAGATTTCATTAATGTAGCCATGATAGTTGTCTTTCATTTTGAAGGCGGAATCTAGGCGTTCTAAGGACCAAAAAATAGCGGCAGCCAATAAAATTACGATTAGGGCTAATGTTATGCTCGCAATGCGTGTAATTGTCGAAATCTTCATAAGAGGCCTTATGTTTATGAGAGCGGTGTTTGATACAGTTTCTTGCAGTGCTTTTTACTTCAATAATGTGTCAGATGTGTTAATTGACCGTTTGTTACATAACTCTTTTCGTTGAGTGTGATGGACAGATTGGCGAATTTGGCATAGAATGCAGTCGTTTTGCCTAAGGCAAAATTTACACACAGGTTTCTAAAACAAAAAAGCGAGGTTAACTTCAGGTTTTACCTCGCTTTTTTGCACGTATCGTTTCTGATTTTTGTTGTTGCGCATTTACGCGGGGAGGTTCAATTGGCGAGACCAGCCATTCTTGCTCTTGAAGACGGAAGCATTTTCAAGGGCGTAGCCATTGGCGCAGACGGTCTGTCTAGCGGCGAGGTTGTATTTAATACCTCTATGACGGGTTACCAGGAGATCCTAACGGATCCATCATACTGCCGTCAGATTGTTACCCTGACATATCCACATATTGGTAATACTGGCACCAATACGGAAGATGAAGAATCTTCTCGCACGTGGGCTGCTGGTTTAGTCATTCGTGACCTTCCATTGGTTGCGAGTAACTTCCGTAATGAAAAGAACCTTGATGATTATCTTAAGGATAACAATATCGTTGGTATCGCTGATATTGATACACGACGTTTAACACGTATTTTGCGTGAAAAGGGTTCTCTTAACGGTTGCATTATGGCCGGTGATATTGATGAAGCTAAAGCGCTAGCTGAAGCTAAATCGTTCCCGGGTCTAAAAGGTATGGATCTAGCTCAAGTTGTTACAACTGAAGAGACATACGAGTGGACTTCTTCTACTTGGAAGCTAGGCCAAGGTCATGAAGAGAAAGTCGCAGCAGATCAAGAGTTTCATGTTGTTGCATATGACTATGGTGTGAAACGCAATATTTTGCGCATGTTGGTTGAACGCGGTTGCCGCCTAACGGTTGTTCCTGCCAAAACACCTGCTGCAGAAGTGCTTGCGTTGAATCCAGATGGCGTATTCCTATCTAATGGCCCTGGTGATCCAGAACCATGTGATTACGCAATTGCTGCAATCGAAGAGATCTGCAAAACAGATCTACCTGTATTTGGTATCTGCTTGGGCCATCAGCTACTAGCGTTGGCTTCTGGTGCTAAGACAGTAAAAATGAAGTTTGGTCATCATGGTGCTAACCACCCAGTTCAAGATTTGGATGGCAAGCAAGTGATGATTACCTCTCAAAACCACGGTTTTGCTGTTGACGAAGATGCGCTTCCAGAAAATGTGCGTGCTACGCATAAGTCTCTGTTTGATGGCTCTTTGCAGGGTATTGAGAGAACAGATCGTGCGGCATTTAGTTTCCAGGGTCACCCTGAAGCTAGCCCAGGCCCACACGATGTAGCGCCTCTATTTGATCGCTTCATCGAAGATATGAAGGCTGCGAAAGCTTAATCGCAGTTCGGCCTGAGTTTACAGGCTTTTGAAACGATACAAGGCAGGTGTGAATTAGCCGCCTGCCGCAGTTATTAACTGATACGACTGGTTTATTACCGATGCCAAAACGTACGGACTTAAAAAGTATTTTGATTCTTGGTGCTGGCCCGATTGTTATCGGTCAGGCATGTGAATTTGACTATTCTGGCGCACAAGCTTGTAAAGCGCTGCGTGAAGAAGGTTACCGCGTCATTCTGGTTAACTCTAACCCTGCGACCATTATGACTGATCCAGCGATGGCTGACTCAACTTACATTGAGCCAATCAACTGGAAGACAGTAGAAAAGATTATTGCCAAAGAAAAGCCAGACGCGCTTCTGCCTACAATGGGTGGTCAGACTGCATTGAACTGTGCTTTGGATCTTGAGCGTGAAGGCGTTCTTGAAAAATACGGCGTTGAAATGATCGGTGCGAACGCTGACACGATCGATAAAGCGGAAGACCGTGATCGTTTCGATAAAGCGATGAAGGCAATTGGTCTTGAGTGTCCACGTGCATCTATCGCGCATAGCATGGAAGAAGCGTTGCAGGTTCAAGCGCAACTAGGCTTCCCATGTATCATCCGTCCATCCTTTACTATGGGTGGTACCGGTGGTGGTATCGCATACAACAAAGAAGAGTTCATCGAAATTTGTGAGCGTGGCCTAGATCTGTCACCAACAAGTGAATTGTTAATCGATGAATCTTTGATCGGTTGGAAAGAGTACGAGATGGAAGTTGTTCGTGACAAAAACGACAACTGCATCATCGTTTGTGCGATCGAGAACTTCGATGCAATGGGTGTTCACACAGGTGATTCTATCACTGTTGCACCAGCGCAAACGCTTACTGATAAAGAATATCAAATCATGCGTAATGCCTCTTTGGCAGTGCTGCGTGAAATCGGCGTAGAAACTGGCGGTTCTAACGTACAGTTTGGTGTAAACCCGAAAGATGGCCGTATGGTAGTAATCGAGATGAACCCTCGTGTATCTCGTTCTTCCGCTTTGGCATCTAAAGCGACAGGCTTCCCAATTGCAAAAGTAGCTGCGAAGCTAGCAATTGGTTACACACTAGATGAGCTACAAAACGATATCACTGGCGGTGCTACGCCAGCGTCTTTCGAGCCATCTATTGACTACGTTGTTACTAAAATCCCTCGTTTCACTTTCGAGAAATTCCCGCAGGCAAATGATCGTCTGACAACTCAGATGAAGTCTGTTGGTGAGGTTATGGCAATTGGCCGTACTCAGCAGGAATCTCTACAGAAAGCGCTTCGCGGTCTAGAGGTTGGTGCGACTGGTTTTGACCCAATTATCGACATTACTAGCGAAGATGCACGCTCTACGATCGTACGTGAGATGAAAGAGCCGGGTGCAGAGCGTATCTGGTACCTAGGCGATGCATTCCGTATGGGCATGAGCGTTGAA
The DNA here is from genome assembly GCF_047778115.1 of Neptuniibacter sp. QD48_55. Classification (GTDB taxonomy): domain Bacteria; phylum Pseudomonadota; class Gammaproteobacteria; order Pseudomonadales; family Balneatricaceae; genus Neptuniibacter. Next base: position 397,059 of record NZ_CP180555.1, read on the forward strand.
GAGCTATACGAGATCAGCGGTATTGATCCTTGGTTCTTGGTTCAAGTAGAAGACATTATCAAAGATGAGCAGCGCGTATCTGAGATGGCAATGTCCGATCTTGATAAAGATGCTGTGTTCCGTCTTAAGCGTAAAGGTTTCTCTGATGAGCGCTTGGCAACTCTCCTTGGTGTTTCTGAGAAGCAGTTCCGTAAGCATCGTCATAACCTAGATGTGCGTCCAGTTTATAAGCGCGTTGATACCTGTGCGGCTGAATTCGCGTCTGATACTGCTTATATGTACTCCTCTTATGAAGAAGAGTGTGAAGCGAATCCTTCTGACCGTGACAAGATCATGGTTATTGGTGGTGGCCCAAACCGTATCGGTCAAGGTATAGAGTTTGACTACTGCTGCGTACACGCAGCACTTGCAGCGCGTGACGACGGTTTCGAAACAATCATGGTTAACTGTAACCCTGAGACTGTTTCTACCGACTACGATACTTCTGATCGTCTGTTCTTCGAGCCAATCACGCTTGAAGATGTACTTGAGATCGTAAATGTTGAGAAGCCAAAAGGTGTTATCGTTCAGTACGGTGGTCAGACGCCGCTGAAACTGGCTGTTGCACTTGAGCAGGCTGGCGTACCAATTATCGGTACATCTCCAGAAGCGATTGACCGTGCAGAAGACCGTGAGCAGTTCCAGCAAATGCTGAAGCGCCTTGGTCTTAAACAGCCAGAAAACGCGACTGTACGTTCTCTAGAAGAAGCGATCATCGAAGCTGACAAGCTTGGTTACCCACTAGTTGTTCGTCCATCTTATGTGCTAGGTGGTCGTGCAATGGAGATCGTGTACAAAGAGGAAGAGCTACGCCGCTACATGAATACTGCGGTACAGGTATCTAACGACGCGCCAGTATTGTTGGATCACTTCCTAAATGCAGCGGTTGAAGTTGATATTGATGCGGTTTGTGACGGTAAAGATGTAGTTATCGGTGCAATCATGCAGCATATCGAGCAAGCGGGTGTTCACTCTGGTGACTCTGCATGTTCATTCCCTCCGTATAGTCTTGCTGATGATGTTCAAGATGAAATGCGTGAGATGGTACGTAAGATGGCGTTGGAGCTAGGTGTGGTTGGCCTAATGAATACCCAGCTTGCATATCAGGATGGTGAAATTTACGTGATCGAGGTTAACCCTCGTGCATCCCGTACTGTACCGTTTGTTTCTAAGTGTATCGGTGTTTCTCTAGCGAAAATCGGTGCGCAGGTAATGACTGGTAAGACTCTAGCTGAACTTGGCTTCACTAAAGAGATCGTGCCAACATTGTTCAACGTGAAAGAAGCTGTATTCCCGTTCAACAAGTTCCAAGGTGTTGACCCAATTCTATCCCCAGAGATGAAATCTACTGGTGAAGTAATGGGTGTTGGCGCTACCTTCGGTGAAGCGTTTATGAAGGCGCAGATCGGTGCGGGTGAAACTATGCCGCAAGCAGGTAAAGCGTTCATCTCTGTACGTGAAGTTGATAAAGATGCTTCCATGCAGATTGCTAAGGATCTGGTTGAGCTAGGCTTCTCTCTAGTGGCTACTCGTGGTACTGCTAAGCTAATGGCTGAGCAAGGCCTTGAGGTTGAAGTTGTAAACAAAGTGATGGAAGGTCGTCCAAACATTGTTGATATGATCAAGAATGATGAGATTGCTTACATTGTGAATACAACTGAAGGCCGTAAAGCGATCGAAGATTCAGCTGATATTCGTCGTAGTGCTCTACAGCATAAAGTGCCATATACCACTACGTTGGCAGGTGCTGAAGCGATTACTATGGCGCTACAGTACGGCGAAGAGAAAGACGTTCGTCGCGTTCAGGATATAGGAGCATAATTGTGAATCGTGTACCTATGACTGCAGCAGGTGAGAAAGCGCTTCGAGAAGAGCTTGATCAACTGAAAACTGTAGATCGTCCACGGGTAATTGCTGATATTGCAGAAGCGCGTGAACACGGTGACTTGAAGGAAAACGCTGAATACCATGCTGCTCGCGAGCAGCAGGGTTTCATCGAGGGTCGTATTCAGGAACTGGAAGCTAAGCTGTCTAACTGTCAAGTAATTGATGTAACAGCTATTCCACACTCTGGTAAGGTTATCTTCGGTACTACAGTAACCATCATTAACTTAGATACAGATGAGTCTAAAACTTATCAGATCGTAGGTGATGATGAAGCTGATATCAAAGCGAACAAAATCTCAGTTAACTCGCCGATTGCTCGTGGCCTAGTCGGCAAAGAGGAAGGTGATATCGTAAATATTCAGACGCCGGGTGGCGCTACTGAATATGAGATTGATGAGGTTGCTCATATCTGAGCAGACTAAAAAAGGGTGCCTAGGCACCCTTTTTTGTATTTATGCTGTTTTAATAGCTTGCTCAGTAGATATTAACGTAACAAGTTAGATAGTTTTGGGTTTGGCTCAAGCGCTCTACGGTAAATTAGCGCAATGTGACCAATCTCTTGCACGATCTCAGCTTCAACGATTTCGCATAGTTCGCGAATCAGTTGTTTTTTAACGTCGCGATCACCAACAGCAAACTTTACCTTGATCAGTTCGTGATCTTCTAAAGCGCGATCGACTTCAAGTTGAATAGCTTCAGTTAGGCCTTTTCCTGCTACAGTTACTAGAGGATTAAGTTTGTGGCCTATAGTGCGGTAATGCTTCTTTTGCTCAGTGCTCAAGCTCATATTAAAATACGGTGCCTCAAAGTTTAGCTGGGCGTTTATTGCGAATATTATCTAATACCCTAGTCCAGCATATTTAATTAATTATATTTTACCTGAGTTATGCGGTTCTGAGTAGCGCATGGCTCATTCAATCAAGAGAGTGAAACGAAGTGGCGAAAGCATCAAGTAGTGAACGTTGGTTAAAAGAACACTTTGATGATCATTGGGTGAAAAAATCCAAAGAGCTCGGTTATAGATCGCGTGCTAGTTTTAAGCTGATTGAATTAGATGAAAAAGATAAGCTGCTTAAGCAGGGAATGACGGTTGTGGATTTAGGTGCGGCCCCTGGCGGTTGGTCTCAAGTGGCTGCGGAGCGCGTTGGTGATCATGGTCGAGTGGTGGCATCAGATATTCTGCCGATGGACAGTATGGCGGGTGTGGAGTTCGTTCAAGGTGACTTTACTGAGGAAGAAGTGCTGCATAAAATCCTAAATGCATTAGGAGATGAGCCAGCAGACCTTGTAATTTCAGATATGGCCCCCAATATGAGTGGTATGTCTGCTGTTGATCAGCCGGCAGCAATGTATTTGGTTGAGCTTGCTTTGGATATGGCGCGCGAGGTGTTGAAGCCTGGTGGTACGTTTGTCGCTAAAGTATTCCAAGGTGAGGGTTTTGATCAATATTTAAAAGATATGCGTACAAGTTTTGACAAAGTGGTTACGCGTAAGCCTGATTCTTCTCGAGCTCGTTCCCGTGAAGTCTACCTTTTAGGTAAAGGTTTTAAAGGTTAATTAGTGTTTTAGTAGTCAATCGTGGCTGCATAGTATAGTGTTTAGCGTTTTCTATAACGCCTAACAAAATCAGCAAATTGAGGGTATTCCATTGAATGATATGGCGAAAAATCTAGTTCTATGGCTGGTGATCGCAGCGGTATTGCTGACTGTTTTTAATAATTTTAATGAAAAGGCCGAGTCTAACCGACTAAGTTACTCTGATTTTGTCAAAGAAGTTCAGGATGATCGTGTGACTAAAGTCATTATTGATGGCTATATTATTCAGGGCCAGCGCTCTAACGGTGATATGTTTGAAACCGTACGCCCAGCGCTTCAGGACCCTAAACTGGTTGATGATCTAATTAATCACAATGTTGTGATTGAAGGTAAGCAACCAGAGCAGCAGAGTATTTGGACTCAGTTGCTAGTCGCTTCTTTCCCTATCCTTGTAATTATCGCTGTGTTCATGTTCTTTATGCGTCAGATGCAAGGCGGTGGTGGTAAAGGCGGTCCAATGTCGTTTGGTAAGTCCAAAGCGCGCATGATGAGCGAAGATCAGATTAAAACGACTTTCGATGATGTTGCTGGCGTTGAAGAGGCGAAGGAAGATGTTCGTGAACTTGTAGATTTTCTTCGTGATCCGGGCAAATTCCAGCGCCTAGGCGGTCACATCCCGCGAGGCGTTCTGATGGCGGGTAGCCCAGGTACCGGTAAAACATTGCTGGCGAAAGCGATTGCTGGTGAAGCAAAAGTACCTTTCTTTAGTATTTCAGGTTCTGACTTCGTAGAAATGTTCGTGGGTGTGGGTGCGTCCCGTGTTCGTGATATGTTCGATCAAGCGAAGAAAAATGCGCCATGTATCATCTTTATCGATGAGATCGATGCTGTAGGCCGTCACCGTGGTGTTGGTATGGGTGGTGGTAATGATGAGCGTGAACAGACATTGAACCAACTGTTGGTAGAGATGGATGGCTTTGAAGGTAGTGAAGGCATTATCGTAATTGCTGCGACTAACCGTCCAGACGTACTTGATCCTGCGCTTCTGCGTCCAGGTCGTTTTGACCGTCAGGTACATGTAGGTCTGCCAGATATTCTTGGTCGTGAGAAGATTCTTAAGGTTCACATGCGTAAAGTTCCATTGGGTGAAGATGTTAAGCCTGATCTAATCGCACGCGGTACGCCGGGTTTCTCTGGTGCAGATCTAGCGAACCTTGTAAACGAAGCAGCACTCTTTGCGGCACGTGCCAATAAGCGCACCGTGAGTATGATTCAGTTTGAGCAAGCGAAAGACAAAATTATGATGGGTGCTGAGCGTAAATCTATGGTGATGTCTGACAAAGAGCGCTTGAATACAGCATACCATGAAGCTGGTCACGCGATTGTTGGTCGTTTAATGCCAGAGCATGATCCTGTGTATAAAGTTTCTATTATTCCGCGCGGTCGTGCCTTAGGTGTGACTATGTTCTTGCCTGAAGAAGATCGTTATAGCCATAGCCGTCAATCTATCTTGTCTAACATTTGTTCACTTTACGGTGGCCGAATTGCGGAAGAGATGACACTGGGTAAAGAAGGTGTAACCACAGGTGCATCTAACGATATTCAGCGTGCGACTTCATTTGCTCGTAGCATGGTAGCGAAATGGGGTTTGAGTGAAGAGCTTGGGCCATTACTATACGACGAGGAAGAGTCAGATCCATTTAACCGTGGCTATGGCCAAGGTGCTAAACCGCTAGCAGAAGAGACGCAGCGTCGTATTGACACTGAAACGCGCAAGATTATCGATGAGTGTTACCAGAAGGCAGAGCAAATTCTGGAAGATAATCGCGATATTCTAGAGACTATGTGTCAGGCCCTGATGAAGTATGAAACGATCGATAGTAAGCAGATTGATCAGCTAATGAACCGTGAAGAAGTATCTGCTCCAGAAGGTTGGGTGGAAGAAGGCAAAAGTGGTTCAGATCATGGTGCCAGCGAAAGCGTAAATGCTGATACTGATGCTGAATCGAAGGCTGATGATCGATCAGATGATGATTCAGATCAGGACATTCCACACTCACCAGATAATAATATTCACTAAACACAAGGTGAATATGAAAAGGCTGGCTTTGTAGAAAGTCAGCCTTTTTTCATTGTATAACGTAATAAAGAATAGGATCTATGCGCCAGTTGGTCTGTGGTAATCGAACTCTAAACTTAGCTGATACCCATGTTATGGGGATTTTAAATGTTACGCCCGACTCGTTCTCAGATGGCGGAACGTTGTATTCCAATCAGCAAGTAAGATTGGATAATGTCATTCGACAAGCTGAAGGGATGATGACCGACGGTGCGACTATCTTGGATGTGGGTGGTGAATCTACCCGACCAGGCGCTGCTGCAGTGACTCTAGAAGAAGAGCTAGGTCGAGTGCTTCCAGTCGTAGAGAAAATTGCATCAGAACTAGATGTAGTTATCTCCGTTGATACCAGTACTCCTGAAGTTATAACTGAGTCAGTTAAACTAGGTGCGGGTTTGATCAATGATGTAAGGGCTTTAGGCCGTGAAGGTGCCTTAGAAGCTGCAGCTAAAACAGATCTGCCTATTTGTTTGATGCATATGCAGGGGAGTCCGGCGACAATGCAGAATGCTCCCTCGTATGATGATGTTTTAGAGGACGTTGAACATTTCTTACTGCAGCGAGTGAAAGCGTGCGAAGCGGCGGGGATTGCAAAAGATAGATTACTACTAGATCCAGGGTTCGGGTTTGGTAAGAGCGTAGAGCATAATCTACGTCTAATGAATAATTTAGATAGATTGAAGAAACATGGCCTGCCTTTATTAATAGGGACGTCAAGAAAATCGATGATAGGGGCTGTTCTCAATAGAGAAGTTGAGCAAAGACTACCGGGTAGCTTAGCCACTGTGGTGCTTGCTGTTATGCAAGGTGCAGAAATAATTCGTGTACATGACGTTGCGGAAACGGTCGATGTAGTGAAGATGACTCGTGCGGTTATGGCTGAGACGGTATGAAAAGGAATATAAGTAAATGAGTAAGCGTTATTTTGGTACTGATGGTATTCGTGGCAAGGTTGGCCAATTTCCAGTAACCCCTGATTTTGTTCTTAAGCTGGGTTGGGCTGCAGGTAAGGTATTCTCAAGAGAAGGTCACAGTAAAATACTGATTGGCAAGGACACGCGCATCTCAGGTTACATGTTTGAATCTGCCTTAGAAGCGGGTTTGTCTGCTGCTGGTGTGGATGTCTTACTCACCGGTCCGATGCCAACCCCAGCTGTTGCTTATTTGGCACGCACTTTCCGTGCTGATGCAGGTATCGTCATTAGTGCATCTCACAATGCTTACTACGATAACGGCATTAAATTCTTCTCTTCAGAAGGTACTAAGCTACCTGATGAAATTGAGCAGGCGATTGAAGCGCAGATGGATATCGCAATGACTACGGTAGATTCTGCAGAGCTAGGTAAAGCGCGTCGTATCGATGATGCTGCAGGTCGTTACATTGAGTTTTGTAAGGCTACTGCTGGTGGTATCAGCCTGAAAGGCTTAAAGATAATTTTAGACTGTGCTAATGGTGCAACCTACCACGTTGCGCCTGCTGTATTTTCGGAATTGGGTGCAGAGGTTGTTGAGATAGCATCAGCGCCAGATGGTCTAAATATTAATGAAAAATGCGGTGCTACCGCTACGCAGCGTTTGCAAACGGTCGTCACGGCAGAAAAAGCAGATTTAGGTATCGCTCTAGATGGTGACGGTGATCGCGTGATTATGGTTGATCACCTGGGTGAGGAAGTTGATGGCGACGAGCTTCTATACATGATTGCTGCGCAAATGCGCCGTGAAGAATCGTTCCATGGTGGGGTTGTTGGGACGTTAATGACTAACTTTGGCCTAGAGCAAGCTTATGCGCGTGAAGGTATTCCATTTGTTCGTGCCAATGTTGGTGATCGTTATGTAATGGAACAGTTGTACAAGCATGATTGGTTGCTTGGTGGTGAAAGCTCAGGCCATATCGTGTGTCGCCATTTAACCACTACAGGCGATGGTACGGTTGCAGCATTGCAAGTACTTAAGGCAATCGTTGAAACCGGCGAGACATTGAATACTCTGCGTCACGGTATGACAAAATTACCGCAGAAAATGATCAATGTGCGTATGGCGCAAAAGCACAATATTGCAGAGGTTGAAGAGATTAGTGTTGCCGTTGCTAAAACGGAAGCGCAATTAGGTGATCGAGGCCGTGTTTTACTTCGTCCATCAGGCACTGAACCAGTGGTTCGCGTTATGATCGAAGGTGAAAACGAAGAAGAAGTTAACAGCTTGTGTCAGCAGTTGGCGGATGAGGTTGAAAAAGCACTGCTTGCGCTTGAAAGTTCAGAGTAAGCCAGTTAATATTTGCGCCTCTTTAAATGGGGGTATAAATGCGTACAGCCTTAGTAGCCGGTAACTGGAAAATGAATGGTAATTCAGCATCTATCAATGCGTTGATGGAAGGCCTGAATGCTGAGCTTAAATCCAATGCTGTTGATGTGCTGGTTTGTCCGCCGTCTATATACCTATCTCAAGTTCAAGCATTGACTGCTGATTCTGTTATTGCACTGGGTGCACAGAATGTAAGCGAGCAAAATAACGGTGCTTTTACGGGTGAGATCTCTTTAGAGATGTTGCAAGATTTAAGCTGCGAATACGTTATTCTTGGTCACTCCGAGCGTCGTAGTTTGTATGCTGAGTCAGACGACTTGGTTGCTGATAAATTTAAAGCAACAGTTGCAGCTGGCTTGAAACCAATCCTATGTGTTGGTGAAACGCTTGAAGAGCGTGAAGAAGGTAATACACTTGCGGTTGTTGAACGACAGATAAAAGCTGTTGTAGATGCTGCAGGGATCGAACAATTTGTAGATGCTGTAATCGCTTATGAGCCTGTATGGGCTATAGGCACAGGTAAAACTGCAACGCCAGAACAGGCGCAAGAAGTGCATGCGGCTATTCGTAATATGATTGCTGAATGTGATGCTGAGCTAGCTAGCAAAATGCGTATCTTGTATGGTGGCAGTGTTAATGCTGCCAATGCAGCTGAATTGTTCGCGAATGAAGATGTTGATGGGGGGCTTGTTGGTGGAGCATCCCTTAAAGCAAACGACTTTATTGCCATCTGCCAAGCGGCAGGTGCATAACTAACGGTTCTGAGATGGAAACAGTAGTTTTAATTATTCATGTATTGTTGGCAGCCGCTGTAATTGGCTTAATTTTGCTGCAGCAAGGCAAGGGTGCTGAAGCTGGCGCTTCTTTTGGTGCAGGTGCTTCGCAGACTGTTTTTGGTAGTACCGGTAGCGGTAACTTCCTTTCTCGCGTAACAGGTATTGTTGCTGCGGGCATTTTTGTTACAAGCTTTGTTTTAGCTGTATACGCTAAAGAGAAAGCTGATTCTGTTGGTGATGCAGGTATTCCTTCTGCTGAGCTTATCGAAAGCAAAGCAGCAGAGTCTGCTGTTGCTGAAGAGCCAGCGCTACCTGTTTTTGATGAATCTAAGCCAAAAGCGCCTGTAGATTCTGACATTCCTCAAAATAACTAATAGTTTCTAAAAGTTTGTTGCCCAAGTGGTGGAATTGGTAGACACGCTATCTTGAGGGGGTAGTGGCCGTCAGGCCGTGCCGGTTCAAGTCCGGCCTTGGGCACCATATTTCTTGATTAAGAGCCTCAGTACATATACAATTTGCACCAGTTTTTGGATAAGTGAATTGTTTATTCAGTAAGTCTCTTATTCTTTGAAGTCAAAAAGCTAAATTTTGTTAGCTATCCAGACTTCAGATCCTCAGAAATGTTGGATCGTTTAGGTTTTTGATGCGGGGTGGAGCAGCTTGGTAGCTCGTCGGGCTCATAACCCGAAGGTCGTTGGTTCAAATCCAGCCCCCGCTACCAACCTTATTTTTACGTAAGGCCCCTTTTAAGGGGCTTTTTCGTAGGCAAAATGCAGAGCCTTTAATCTAAGGGGTTGCATATCGGGAATGGGTCATTAGACCCATTTTTTATTTTTGAAATTTACGATATTAAATCTAACTTATTGTTTTATAAGTGTTTGATATCTTAGTGTTAGAACAGGTGGGTTATTCGTGTCAGCGAAAATGAAACTATTACAAGAGTTGATTGAGCCTTCAGTTACAGCGCTGGGGTTTGAGCTCTGGGGTATTGAGTTTCTCTCACAGGGAAAACACAGCACCCTACGGGTGTATATCGATTCTGATAACGGCATTAACGTAGATGATTGCGCTAAAGTCAGCCATCAGGTCAGCGGAATTATGGATGTAGAAGATCCGATTGCAGGTAACTACACCCTTGAGGTGTCCTCTCCTGGTATGGATCGTCCTCTATTTACACTTGAGCAGTTTGAAGCCTATGCAGGATCTGTTATTCAGGTTCGCTTACGAATTGCGTTTGAAGGCCGCCGTAAATTTAAGGGTGTGCTGAATGGTGTTGAAGGCGACGACATTCTGGTAGTGGTCGACAATGAAGAATATATGCTGCCGATTGAGTACATCGATCGTGCAAACATTATCCCTCAGTTCTAAACGTGGATTAGAGGTCTTAGGCGAGGCAGAAGCATGAATAAAGAGATTCTGTTGGTTGCGGAAGCAGTTTCTAACGAGAAAGATGTTCCGAAAGAAGTAATTTTCGAAGCGATTGAAGTTGCACTAGCAACGGCAACTAAGAAGCGTTACGACGAAGAAGCGGATATTCGCGTAGTTATTGATCGAGCTACAGGCGATTACGAAACTTTCCGCCGCTGGTTGGTTGTGAGCAACGAAGAAGTACCTGCACTAGGTACTGAACTGACGATGGAAGAAGCTGAAGAGATTGATGCTTCTCTAGAGCCAGGTAGCGTACATGAAGAACAGGTTGAATCTGTTAAGTTTGGTCGTATTGCGGCACAAACAGCTAAACAGGTTATCGTTCAGAAAGTTCGCGAAGCAGAGCGTGCGAAAGTTGTTGAATTGTACCGTGATCGTCAAGGTGAATTGATCTCGGGCAGTGTTAAAAAAGTAACGCGCGATAACATTATTGTAGATCTAGGTAACAATGCTGAAGCATTGCTGCCTCGCGATCAGCTAATCCAGCGTGAAGCATTCCGCATGGGCGATCGTGTACGTGCGGTTCTTCTTGAAGTTCGCTCTGAAGGCCGTGGTCCTCAGTTGATCTTGAGCCGTTCTTGCAACGAAATGTTGATTGAGCTGTTCCGTATCGAAGTGCCAGAGATCTCTGAAGAAGTGATTGAAATTCGTGCGGCGTCTCGTGATCCAGGTTCACGTGCAAAGATCGCGGTTAAGACGAATGATGGCCGTATCGATCCAGTTGGTGCATGTGTTGGTATGCGTGGTTCACGTGTGCAGGCTGTATCTAACGAATTAGGCGGTGAACGTGTTGATATCGTGCTTTGGGACGACAACCCGGCACAGTTGGTTATCAACGCAATGGCGCCTGCAGATGTCGCATCTATCGTAATGGACGAAGAAACACATTCGATGGATGTGGCAGTTGCTGAAGAAAACTTAGCGATGGCGATTGGCCGTAGTGGCCAGAACGTACGTCTGGCTTCCGAGCTTACTGGCTGGGAACTAAACGTAATGACTGAAGAAGATGCTCAAGAGAAGCATCAGTCTGAAGTTGGTTCCGTTATCGATACATTCATCAACCACCTAGACGTTGATGAAGATGTTGCTGAAGTGTTGGTAGAAGAAGGTTTCACCACACTAGAGGAAGTTGCTTACGTTCCTGTTGATGAAATGTTAGAGATCGATGGTTTCGACGAAGCTATCGTAGAGGAACTACGTAAGCGTGCGAAAGATGCACTTCTAAACCTTGCTATCGCAAGTGAGGAAAAACTAGACAGTGCAGAACCAGCAGCAGACCTGTTGGAGATGGACGGTATGGACAAGCACCTAGCTTACCTACTGGCCGCGCAAGGTGTAATTACTATGGAAGATCTAGCGGAACAGTCTATTGATGATTTGCTAGATATTGAAGGCCTAGATGAAGAGCGAGCTGCAGCGTTAATCATGACTGCTCGTGCACCATGGTTTGCTGAAGAGTAAAGATTAACGGAATAGGAGCCTCCTAACATGGCAGAAGTAACAGTTAAGCAGCTTGCCGAAATGGTTGGTGTTTCCGTTGAGCGTTTGTTAGAACAAATGCAGGAAGCTGGCATTTCAGGTAAAAACGAAACCGCGGAAGTTTCTGAAACTGAGCGTCAATCATTGCTAAATCACCTTAAGCGTAGTCATGGTGAAGATGCGGATGATGCTGAGCCTAAGAAAATTACACTTAAGCGTAAAACTACATCGACTCTAAAAGTATCCGGTGCTTCAGGTAAGAAAAAGACTGTAAACGTTGAGGTACGCAAGAAACGTACTTATGTGAAACGTTCAGAAGTGGAAGGTGCTGAAGGCGAAGCTGATCAGAAGGCAGAAGCACAGAATGCTGAAGAGTTACGCTTAGAAGAAGAGCGTAAGCAGCAGGAAGCGGAAGCTCAAGCAGCGCGCGAAGCAGAAGAAAAAGCAGCTAAAGAGCGTGAAGCTGAAGAACAGCAGAAGCGTGAGCAAGAAGCTAAAGAAGCAGAACAGAAGAAACAAGAAGCTGAAGCTGCTGAAAAAGCTAAGCAGAAGAAAGAAGAAGAGGCTAAGCGCCGTAAAGCTGAAACAGAACAGCGCTTCAAGGCTCAAGAACAGGCCAAGAAAAACGATTCTGGCAACGATCGTCGTGGCAAAGGCAAGAAAAAAGGCAATGACACGCGTGGTCAGCAGGATCGTCGTGGCGGCAAGATCAGCCGTAACCGTGGTAAGAACGGCAAGCCGCTTTCGAACAAGCCAAATGAGCACGGCTTTAAAGAGCCAACTACTCAACAGGTGATCGAAGTATCTATTCCTGAGAGCATTACGGTTGCAGATCTTGCGAAGAAGATGAACGTTAAGGCTGCTGAAGTGATCAAGGTAATGTTTGGTATGGGCGCTATGGCGACTATCAACCAAGTTATCGATCAGGATACAGCAACGCTTGTTGTAGAAGAGATGGGTCACACACCTAAGCCAATGCAGGAAAACGCTGTAGAAGAAGCGTTGATGGAGAGCATTCAGGCGCAACAGGGTGATTCAGAAGGCCGTGCACCGGTTGTAACTGTAATGGGTCACGTAGACCACGGTAAAACGTCTCTACTTGATTACATTCGTTCTTCGCGTGTAGCTTCTGGCGAGTCTGGTGGTATTACCCAGCATATCGGTGCCTACCACGTAGATACTGATAACGGCATGGTTACATTCCTAGATACTCCGGGACACGCAGCGTTTACCGCAATGCGTGCACGCGGTGCCTCTGTAACAGATATCGTAATCCTAGTAGTTGCAGCAGACGATGGCGTAATGCCTCAGACTGAAGAAGCTGTTCAGCACGCGAAAGCGGCTGGTGTGCCTCTTGTTGTTGCTGTGAACAAGATCGATAAAGAACAAGCTGATCCAGATCGTGTTAAAAACGAATTGGCAGCACTGGACGTTATCCCTGAAGAATGGGGTGGTGAAAACCAGTTCGTAAACGTTTCTGCGAAAACAGGTCAAGGCATCGATGATTTGCTAGATGCGGTACTACTGCAATCTGAAATCCTAGAGCTTGAAGCTGTGCCTAACGCACCAGCACAGGGTGTGGTTGTTGAATCTCGCCTAGATAAAGGTCGTGGTCCAGTTGCTACTGTACTTGTACAGAACGGTACGTTACGTAAAGGCGATATCGTGCTTGCGGGTCTTCACTACGGCCGTGTACGTGCAATGCTGGATGAGAACGGTAAACCGATCGATTCCGCTGGTCCTGCGATCCCTGTAGAAATCCAAGGTCTGGATGGTACGCCTAACGCGGGTGACGAATTCACAATGGTATCTAACGAGAAGAAAGCGCGTGAAGTTGCTCTATTCCGTCAGGGTAAATACCGTGATGTTAAGCTTGCTCGTCAGCAGAAATCTAAGCTTGAAAACCTATTTGCTAACATGCAAGCAGGTGATGTTAAGCAGTTCAACATTGTATTGAAGACAGACGTACGTGGTTCTTTGGAAGCCCTAACTCATGCATTGGAAGATCTATCTACTGATGAAGTTAAGGTGAACATCGTATCTGGTGGCGTAGGTGGTATCGCAGAAACTGATGCTAACCTTGCGGTAACTGCAGATGCGTTGATGGTCGGCTTTAACGTTCGTGCTGACGCTCAAGCGCGTCAGGTACTAGAACGCGAAGGTATTGAACTACGTTACTACAGCGTAATCTACGACATCATCGATGATGTTAAACAGGCGATGGGCGGTCTTCTGTCCCCTGAGTACCGTGAAGAGATCGTGGGTATTGCTGAAGTACGTGACGTATTTAAAGCGCCTAAGATTGGTTCGGTTGCCGGCTGTATGGTTACAGAAGGTACTGTTTTCCGTAATAAACGAATCCGTGTCCTACGTGACAACGTTGTTATCTACGAAGGCGAGCTAGAATCTCTACGCCGCTTCAAAGATAACGTTAACGAAGTACGTCAGGGTATGGAATGTGGTATCGGCGTTAAGAACTACAACGATGTTAAAGTCGGCGACCAGATTGAGGTTTACGACACAGTTGAAATTCAGCGCACGCTGTAATATTGCAAATACAAGGTAATAAATAACCTTTATGGCACGCGATTATAGTCGTACATCTAGGATTGCTGACCAGCTCCAACGTGAGCTGGCTCAGCTAATCCAGTTTGAAGTAAAAGATCCACGCTTAGGTATGGTTACTGTTAGCCATGTCAAAGTCAGTAAGGATCTAGGTTTTGCTGATGTCTACATCACTGTTTTACCGCTTAATGGTAAAGATGAAGCAGAAGCAATTATTGATTCACTTAAAGTACTGAACAATGCTGCAGGTTTCCTTCGTGGAGAACTATGCCGTAATGTTCAGCTACGTGCTATGCCGCAACTTCGTTTCCATTTCGATGAAACGATCGAGCGTGGTAGACATCTACATCATCTGATTGAGGCGGCTATCCGTCAGGAAAATCAGAGCGCTTCTAAAGACGCTGACGAGGAATAATCGTGGGTCGTCGTAGAAAATCCCGAGGCCGGGCGGTCGACGGTGTATTCTTGTTGAATAAACCGTCCGGTATCTCTTCTAATTCCGCTCTACAGCAAGTTCGACGCATCTATGATGCTGCTAAAGCAGGTCATACAGGTGCCTTGGATCCACTTGCTACAGGTATGTTACCGATCTGTTTAGGTGAAGCGACTAAGTTCTCTCAGCATCTGCTCGATTCTGATAAACGTTATATCACTACAGCTAAGCTTGGTATTCGAACGGATTCTAGTGATGCCGATGGCGCTGTAGTCGAAGAAAAACCTGTTCCTACCGATCTGACTGAAGACAAGATCAACGGTATTTTGCAGTCAGAGTTCAGTGGTGAAATAGAGCAGGTTCCTTCGATGTTTTCGGCGTTGAAGCACCAAGGACAGCCGCTTTATAAGCTTGCACGTAAGGGTATTCAGGTCGAAGTTAAACCGCGTAAAGTGACGATCCATGAGATCAAATTAACCGCTTTGCGTGATGATGAAATTGATCTAGAAGTCTTTTGTTCGAAAGGAACGTATATCCGTTCGATTGTAGAAGATTTAGGCCATATTCTGGGTTGTGGTGCGCATGTCAAAATGCTCCATAGACTGGATGTGGGTGCATTCACGGCTGACCGAATGATGAGTTTGGATGAGCTACGTGAGTTAGTGCCCGAAAACAGTGCCGAAGAAGAGCAAAAAGGCATACAAATCGAGCTGGATAAGCTATTATTGCCAGCCTGGGCTGCTGTAGATGATCTACCGGCAGTTCGATTAGATGATCAGCAAACCAGTTTGATTATGCATGGCCAATCAGTCCCTAATGCCGATTATGCTGAAGGTAGCTTGATTCGCTTGTTTGGTACATCACTGGATAGCGATGCAGAGCGTTTCTTGGGCGTTGCCGAAGTAGTTGAGCAACAGCTAAAACCTAAGCGTCTTATCTGCACTGAAGCTGATCAATAAAGATTTTATTTGGTTCTCGTAAGAGGGCCGATGTGGCGTTGTACTGAAAATATGCTCGGTGCATCGTTTCTTTTCAATCCGGCGATCTTAAGATCGTGTGCATATTTTTTAGGAGTAAGAAAATGGCATTAACTGCTGAGAAAAAAGCGGCAATCGTTGCAGATTTCGCTCGCGCTGAAGGCGACACTGGTTCCCCAGAAGTTCAGGTAGCTCTACTATCTGCTAACATCGAAGGTCTACAAGGTCACTTCAAAGCGAACAAACACGACCACCACTCTCGCCGTGGTCTGATCCGCATGGTAAACCAGCGTCGTAAGCTGCTGGACTACCTAAAAGGTAAAGATGCTGATCGTTACCTTGAGCTGATCAAGCGTCTAGGTCTGCGTCGCTAAGTTAGTGTGAATTCTCTGGGGCCATACAATGTATGGCCCCGGTTTTATCTGGGGTAAGAAAAGGTAACTATTTCATCCCGCCCGTACTCAAATGCGCTTTCAGAACTATCGAGAGCTTATTTGAGTACTGGCAAGACAGAAGGCATGAAAGTTATCAGCATACTGCCCCGCCAAATTATTTAAAGGAAAATTATTGTGTTCCAAGTAGCTACTAAAACATTCCAGTTTGGTGGTCAGGAAGTAACTATCGAAACTGGCCGCGTTGCGCGTCAGGCGACAGGTTCTGTCCTGGTTAAAATGGGTGGTAACGAAGTACTTTGTACTGTTGTTGGCGCTAAAGAAGCAAAAGAAGGTCAGGGTTTCTTCCCTCTTTCTGTTCACTACCAAGAGAAGTACTACGCTGTAGGCCGTATCCCTGGTGGTTTCTTTAAGCGTGAAGCACGTCCATCTGAAAAAGAGACGCTTACCTCTCGTCTAATCGACCGTCCAATTCGTCCATTGTTCCCTAAGGGTTACATGAACGAAGTTCAGGTTGTTTGTACAGTAATGTCTGCTGACAAAGTAAACGATCCAGATATCGCAGCGATGATCGGTACGTCTGCTGCACTAGCTATATCTGGTATCCCATTCCAAGGTCCAATCGGTGCAGCACGAGTTGGCTTCACTGAAGAAGACGGCTACCTACTTAACCCGTCTTACGAAGCACTAGAAACTTCTGAGTTGGACATGGTTGTTGCAGGTACGGCTGATGCGGTACTAATGGTTGAATCTGAAGCACAAGAGCTTTCAGAAGATGAAATGCTAGGTGCGGTTCTATTCGCTCACCAAGAGATGCAGGTTGTTATCAACGCTGTAAACGAACTTGCTGCTGAAGCAGGTAAAGAAGCTTGGGAATGGACTGCTCCAGAAAAAGATCAAGATCTAATCGCTAAAGTACGCGCTGAAGTAGGCGAAGGCATCACTGCTGCTTACCAGATTGCTGACAAAATGCAGCGTCAAAATGCGCTTGCAGAGCTACGTGCTCAAGCGGTTGAAAACCTTGCAGGTGATGAAGAAGGTCAACCTTCTGCTGGTGATGTATCTGGTATCGTTAGCTCTTTGGAAAAAGAGATCGTTCGTGGTCGTATCGTTGCGGGTGAACCTCGTATCGATGGCCGTGACAACAAAACTGTTCGTGGTATCGATGTTCAGATCGATGTACTACAAGGTACTCACGGTTCTGCGCTATTCACACGTGGTGAAACTCAGTCTATCGCGACTTGTACACTAGGTACTGCACGTGATCAGCAGATCATCGATGCAATCGAAGGCGAACGTAAAGATCCGTTCATGCTTCACTACAACTTCCCTCCATACTCTGTAGGTGAATGTGGTCGTATGGCTGGTGCTGGTCGTCGTGAAATCGGTCATGGTCGTCTAGCGCGTCGTGGTGTTGCTGCGGTTCTTCCAACTCAAGAAGAATTCCCATACACAATCCGTATCGTATCTGAGATCACTGAATCTAACGGTTCTAGCTCCATGGCTTCTGTATGTGGCGCGTCTCTATCTATGATGGATGCAGGTGTACCTCTTAAAGCACCAGTTGCGGGTATCGCAATGGGTCTTGTTAAAGAAGAGAACGGCTTTGCTGTCCTAACTGACATCTTGGGTGACGAAGATCACCTAGGTGACATGGACTTTAAAGTAGCGGGTACTGAAACTGGTATCACTGCACTTCAGATGGATATAAAAATTACTGGTATCACTGAAGAGATCATGGACATCGCGCTTGAGCAAGCATACGAAGCACGTGTTCACATCCTGAAAGAGATGGCTAAAGTTATCGGTTACGCTCGTCCAGAGCTTCCAGATAACGCGCCTGCGTTGACTCAATTGAAGATCAATCCAGAGAAGATCCGTGACGTTATCGGTAAAGGTGGTGCAACTATCCGTGCACTTACTGAAGAGACTGGCGCATCTATCGACATCGAAGACGATGGTACAGTTCGCGTATACGCTGCAGACAAAGCAGCAGCTAAAGCGGCTACTGATAAGATCATCGAAATCACTGCTGAAGCAGAGATTGGTCAGGTTTACGAAGGCAAGGTTGTACGTATCGAAGACTTCGGTGCATTCGTTAACATCCTGCCGGGTAAAGATGGTCTAGTTCACATTTCTCAGATCGACAACAAGCGTGTTGAGAAAGTAACTGACTACATCCAGATGGATCAGATGGTTAAGGTTAAAGTACTGGACGTAGACCAGCGTGGCCGTATCAAACTATCTATGAAAGATCTACTTGCTGATGATGCAGTAAGCTAAGTTTCTTTTAGCAGCCAGTGGTGAAAATGCTTCGCTACTAGTGGCTAAAGACTGAAAAAAACCGCCGATTTTTCGGCGGTTTTTTTATGTGTGAGATAAACCTTAAGCGTCTAATGGGCGTACAAGTTACAGGTCATTTGTTGACTAAAGCGTTTGAGCTGTGGGAACTTTCCAGCAAGCGCTATAACAAACATATAATGGTCTATCGCTAGCTTTTAAATTGGAGGATGCCTGAATGAGTGAACAACGAGCAATACTTGCTGGTGGATGCTTCTGGGGTATGCAAGATCTAATTCGCAAATTACCGGGCGTTATAGTGACTCGTGTAGGCTATACCGGTGGTGATGTCTTTAACGCCACATACCGAAATCATGGTACACATGCAGAGGGTATTGAGATCCTATTTAATTCAGAATTGATTTCGTACCGATCCTTATTGGAGTTTTTCTTCCAGATTCATGACCCTACCACGCCTAATCGACAGGGTAATGACCGTGGTACATCCTACCGCTCTGCGATCTACTTTTTAGATGATGCACAAAAACAAACGGCGCTAGATACAATCGCTGATGTTGAAGCCAGCGGCTTGTGGCCAGGTAAGGTGGTAACTGAAGTTGAAGCTGCTAGCGATTTTTGGGTGGCAGAACCTGAACATCAGGATTATCTCGAGCGCTATCCTGGTGGATATACCTGCCACTTTCCGCGTCCTGACTGGGTGTTGCCTAAGCGTTCGTAAGTAGCTAGTTGCTAGAAGCTAGGAGTTAGTCCAGAGCCACTCTAGGGTTAGTCCGGCGTAGGTTGTATTAAGACCCAGCTAATAAGGTGAATGTTAGTGCAGCTTTAAACTCTAACGAAGACTTCTTTTTTTATTTTTGATTTAATTAACTCAATTTTGAAATTTTAGATACCTTTGGAAAGCATTCATGAGTTACGAGCTAACTGGCAAAATCAAACTGATCCAAGATCCGCAAACGTTCAATAGTGGCTTCACGAAGCGAGAAATGGTCGTGACAGTGGATGACGGTAAATACCCTCAAGAGATCAACTTAGAGTTTGTGCAAGATAAGGTTAGTTTGCTTGAATCCCTGCAGGTCGGACAGGAAGTTACAGTGAGCTTTGATATTCGTGGTCGAGAGTATAATGGTCGTTATTACAACAACCTTGTTGGCTGGAAGATTCAGTCAGCGTCATCTCCAGAAGCTTCTGAGCAAGAGTACTTTAACTCCAATGCAGCGCCCGCGCCTCAGCCAGCTGACTTTGACGACGATATTCCGTTCTAAATGACGTAGCAATTTTAGTTCTTGGTAAAAACAAAAAAGCCCCGAATTATCGGGGCTTTTTATTGCTGACGTTATCTAATGATTAGATACGTGCAGCTGGGATAGCTTGTGGTGCAACGCTTAGGTCTTCGCTTGGTGGAGCGAAAGACGTTAGGTTGATACCTTCAACAGCTGCTTTGTACTCTTCCAATGTTGGGAAACGACCCAAGATAGTAGAAAGAACAACCATTGGAGTAGAGCCTAGTAGAGATTCACCTTTCTTCTCAGCAGAGTCTTCTACAACACGGCCTTGGAATAGACGAGTAGAAGTTGCTAGTACAGTGTCACCAGCTTCCGCTTTCTCTTGGTTACCCATACATAGGTTACAGCCTGGGCGTTCTAGGTACAGAATGTTCTCGTACTTAGTACGTGCTTCTTCTTTTGGATTTTCATCGTCGAAAGTGAAGCCAGCGTATTTCGCTAGGATGTCCCAATCGCCTTCAGCTTTTAGCTCGTCAACGATGTTGTAAGTTGGCGGAGCAACAACTAGAGGTGCGTTGAACGTGATAGGACCGTTCTTCTCTAGGTTACGTAGCATTGCAGCAATGATCTGCATGTCGCCTTTGTGAACCATACAAGAACCAACGAAGCCTAGGTTAACTTCACGGCCGTTGTAGTAAGAAGTTGGACGGATAACATCGTGAGTGTAACGCTTAGAAACGTCTTCGTTGTTAACGTCTGGGTCAGCAATCATTGGCTCATCGATTGCGTCTAGGTCAACTACTAGCTCAGCGTAGTACTTAGCATTTTCGTCTGGAGCAAGTGCTGGAGCTTCGCCAGATTTAACTTCAGCGATACGCTTGTCAGCTAGAGCGATAAGGCCTTGAAGCATGCCTGCTTCGTTTTCCATACCTTTATCGATCATGATCTGAATACGAGACTTAGCTAGTTCTAGAGACTGAATTAGTGTTTCGTCAGTAGAGATACAGATAGAAGCTTTCGCTTTCATTTCTGCAGTCCAGTCAGTGAACGTGAACGCTTGGTCAGCTAGTAAAGTACCGATCTGTACTTCGATTACGCGACCTTGGAAAACGTTTTCGCCAGCGAACTTCTTAAGCATCTGCGCTTGAGTAGCGTGTACGATGTCACGGAAGTCCATGTGAGGCTTCATAGCACCTTTGAAGGTTACTTTTACAGACTCTGGAATTGGCATTGCTGCTTCACCAGTAGCCAATGCGATCGCAACAGTACCGGAGTCAGCACCGAATGCTACACCCTTAGACATACGCGTGTGAGAGTCACCACCAATGATGATTGCACGGTCATCAACAGTGATGTCGTTCAATACTTTGTGGATTACGTCAGTCATTGAGTGGTAAACGCCTTTCGGATCACGTGCAGTGATTACGCCGAATGCGTTCATGAATGCCATTAGCTTAGGCGTGTTAGCCTTAGCTTTGTTATCCCATACAGATGCTGTGTGACAACCAGACTGGAATGCACCATCAACGCTTGGTGAGATTTTAGAAGCAGCCATTGCTTCCAGTTCCTGGCAAGTCATAGGACCAGTAGTGTCCTGAGAACCTACGATGTTCACTTTAACGCGAACGTCAGAACCAGTGTGTAGAGGAGTCTTAGAAGTCACGCCTACAGCATTGCGGTTGAAGATTTTTTCAACAGCAGTTAGGCCTTGGCCTTCGTGAGAGATCTCTTTAGATGGAGCGTAAACAGCTGGAGCTTCAACACCTAGAGTTTCAGCAGCGAACGTTTGAAGTTTCTTACCGAATGTTACCGCGTAAGAACCACCCGCTTTCATGAACTCAACTTTTTGTGGTGTGAACGCGTCTGAGATATCAGCTAGTTCTTCGTCGCCGTTGTACAGCTTCTTAGCTTTAGTATCGATAGTTAGAACAGTACCAGTAGCTACAGAGTATGCTTCTTCTAGTACTGGATCGCCGTTTTCGTCACGAACAACTTCGCCGTTTGCGTCAGTTTTCTTGACCCAGTTCTTAAGGTCAAGACCAATACCGCCAGTTACACCAACCGTAGTTAGGAAGATAGGCGCGATACCGTTAGTACCCGCAACAACCGGTTTGTTGTTTACGAACGGGATGTATGGAGAAGTTGGCTCACCTGCCCAAAGTGCAACGTTGTTTACACCAGACATACGGGAAGAACCTACACCCATGGTACCTTTCTCAGCGATCAGCATCACTTTAGCGTCTGGGTTGTCTTCACCCATCTTCTTAATTTCTTGCTGAGCTTCTGGAGAGATCATGCACTTACCGTGCAACTCACGGTCTGCACGTGAGTGAGACTGGTTGCCAGGAGAAAGAAGGTCAGTAGAGATATCGCCTTCAGCAGCAATGTAAGTAATAACTTTGATTTTCTCAGGGATATCGTCAAGCTTAGTGAAGAACTCTGCTTTAGAGTAGCTTTCTAGGATATCTTTAGCGATTGCGTTGCCCGCTTTGAAAGCGTCCGCTAGACGAGCTGTATCAGCGTCATATAGGAATACTTGAGACTTAAGAACTTCGCCCGCTGCAGCAGCTTGTGCATCGTCAGAAAGAGCGATGTCTAGTAGTGCTTCTACAGAAGGACCACCTTTCATGTGAGACAGTTGCTCAAGAGCGAACTCTGGAGAGATCTCAGCAACAGTTTCTTTACCTAGAGCGATGTCTTTTAGGAAAGCCGCTTTAACGCCAGCCGCTGGCGTAGTACCAGGTAGCGTGTTATAGATGAAGAAGTTTAGAGAAGCTTCGCGCTCTGCATTACCAGTGTCTTTGATCTGGGCAATGATTTCAGATAGCAATTCAGCGCTATCGATTGGTTTTGGGTTTAGACCCAGGTCCTTTTTACGAACCTCAATTTCTTCTAGGTAGTCAGAATAGTAGCTCATGGCGTCCAACGTCTCACTTAAATCTAGTTATGATTTGTGCGCAGATTATAAAAAAAAACAGGCAAACAGCTCAATCAAAACTATTTAAATGAGGCTAATAGTCGCTATAAATTTAAAAAATAGTACTTAAATCAAGGCTTTTAAAGAGGGTATACATTGGTTGTAGGTATCTATTTTTATTATAAAAAATGGCAGCTTTTGCCTTTATTGAAAATAGTAATCATTTAAAAATGGTTTTAATTGTTTTCTTAATTGAAAATAATAATCATTTTTCAAGGGATTGCTTAATTAGCCTTTGTTTCTGTGCTCGTTGCTGACGCATAGTCCGCCAGTCCGTGGTTTCGTTGGTACAGTCTTCTATTGGAGAGGTAAGTGGAATTAATTTGCTCTCCTTCTATAACGCAATTTGATGACAGCCTTTATTATCTAAATTAGCTAAACAGAAGCTAGGTTAATTATTAGATGTTTCTTCGGGGAGTTTTTACCCACTGTCGAACCCCAATTAACCAAGGATGGATGTTTCTCCAAGCTAAATCCTAGTTTCTAAATCGAGGTTACTGATAGTGATAAACGCCTCTCGCTTTCTTAGCGCACCCTCTATCTATAGCTTAAACATCGCTTTCTTATGGATCCCATAATCCAGTTCCGAGCTCTATCTGAAATGCAGCGAGCTTGATTCAAATTTCTTCGGTTCTGTTCAAAAAACACCCGTTTTTACTAGCAAATAGTCTTAGATTGTATGTAATTTGTGCAATTTAATGCCCGTATTACTTGATTTGAGTCGGTTGTTGGCTAATATTGTCGACAATCTTAAAAAAGTAATAATTTGTGTTGCAGAAAATATCGGAAACGACGGCCGATAAATCTAGGATGTTCTGCAATAGCGGTTCGTGTGACGCCTGAAAATGTAACCAACAAGGAAATCGAGCGGTTCTAGTGAACGAGAACTCGTAAAAATAAAGGTTATGGCTTCAGCTACGTCCTATCTGCGTGAGGTATAAAAAATGACAAGCCCGACCCATTTCGATCCATCTAGCTCTGTTCGAACACTCTCAGGAACAGAGCACAGCTACCATAGTCTTCCAGATACCGCAGAACAGTTTGGTATCGATCTTGATGCATTACCATTTTCACTTCGTCCTATCTTGGAAGGAATTGCTCGAAATGTTGGCCAAAACGGCGTAACCGCTGAGCAGGTTCAGGCGCTTGGAAGTTGGACAGAGCACCAAGGTACAAAGCCGATCGAAATTCCTTTCACCGCGGGTCGTGTCATCATGCACGATTTAAGTGGTACCCCAGCGATTGTTGATTTTGCTGCGATGCGTTCAGCGGTTCAGCGTATGGGCTTAGATCCGGCAATCATTGAGCCTCTTGTTCGTGCAGATCTTGTTATTGACCATACAGTAACAATGGATAATACGGGCAGCCCGGCTTCACTAAAAATCAATGGTGAACTAGAAGCAGAGCGCAACAAAGAGCGTTATGCCTTCTTGAAATGGGGTGCGCAAGCATTCGACACGATCCGAATTATTCCACCACAAACCGGCATTGTTCATCAGGTTAACCTAGAGTATCTAGCTCAGGGTTACCTCGATATTAATGGGCTAATGGCACCAGATACCCTTATTGGTATGGATAGTCATACGCCAATGGCGAACGCGCTAGGTATTGTTGGTTGGGGTGTTGGTGGTATTGAAGCCGGTGCATCAATGCTAGGTCAACCTATGCAGATGTTGGCACCTGAAGTAGTCGGTGTTGAGCTAACAGGTGCACTACGTGAAGGTGTTACTGCAACCGATCTAGTACTAACCATCACCGAGATGCTGCGTAAATACCCAGCGGGTGTGGTGGGTAAGTTTGTTGAATACGTAGGTGAAGGTTGTGCCAACCTTTCTCTGCCTGATCGCGCAACCATTGCAAACATGTCACCAGAATATGGCGCAACCATGGGCTTCTTCCCGTTTGATGAAGTTTCTGCTGAGTATATGAGAGCAACAGGTAGGGATGGTGATCTGCCGCTCGAATACTACAGAGCACAAAATATGGCTTGGAAACCAGGTCAGGCATTGCCACGTTATACCGACCTTCTGAAACTTGACCTGTCTACCGTTGAGCCGTCTGTAGCGGGCCCGAAACGACCTCAAGATAGATTGCCGCTAGCTGAGATTGGTAAGGTGTTCCAAAAAGCAGCTGCTGAAGGGGATCGTAATCCTGAAGTCGTTAAAGTGACGCCGATGAAAGCAGACGAAGCGGGTATTTTCGCACCGCTGCCTGAGCGTGAGTTAAAAGACGGCGATATCGTGATTGCTGCGATTACAGCCTGCACCAACACTTCTAACCCGGGCCTATTGATTGCAGCAGGTCTGCTGGCTAAGAAAGCTAACGAACTCGGTATTAAAGTACCTGACGGTGTTAAAACGTCTTTGGCTCCGGGGTCACCGGTTGCTACCGACTTCCTCACCAAGGCTGGACTACAACAGCATCTTGATGCGCTGGGCTTTAATACTGCGGGTTACGGCTGTACTACCTGTGTGGGTAACTCTGGTCCTCTAGCACCAAGTATCGAAGAAGCGCTGCAGAACCACGATATTATTGCTGCATCCGTTTTATCGGGTAACCGTAACTTTGAAGGTCGTGTGCACCCAGATGTTGATACCAACTTCCTAATGTCTCCTCCGCTGGTGGTTGCTATGGCGATGGCTGGCAATGTCAATATTGATGTTACGACACAGCCAATTAGTCAGGATGCCAATGGTAACGATGTTTACCTTAAGGATATCTGGCCGAGCAATGCTGAAATCAGCCAGACCATGCTTGAATGCATGGACCCGAAAGCGTTCCGCGAAACCTACGAAAATTCTTTGGATGGCCCTGCTACATGGCAGAACCTCGAATCTCCAACGGGTCCTGTGTATGACTGGGCTGCAGACTCTACGTATATCCAAGAGATCTCTTTCTTTGATGGTTTCTCACTGGAAACACCTGAAGATTCACTAAACAATATTTCAGGTGCGCGTATGTTAGTGATGTGTGATGACAACACAACCACCGATCATATTTCCCCAGTTAGCCGAATTCGTCCAGATTCACCTCCAGGTGAATATTTAAGTTCACAAGGCGTTGCAGACGAAGATATGACATCTCTGGGTGCACGTCGTGGTAACCACCATGTTATGTTGCGCAGTATTTTCGGCAACGTAAAAGCCCGAAACTTGTTGCTTCCAGGTACTACTGGCGCAGTAACGAACTATTATTCGTCTAATGCAGCTCCAGCACAGATGTCTATCTATGATGCGGCTGAGCGCTACCGTTCTGAAGGTACATCTACCGTTGTATTTGGTGGCAAGCTTTATGGCACAGGTTCATCACGAGACTGGGCTGCAAAAGGTCCCGCACTGCTAGGTGTTAAAGCGATTATCGCTGAAAGCTTTGAGCGTATTCACAAATCTAATCTGGTGGGGATGGGGGTATTACCGCTGCAATTACCAGAAGGTGTGACGCGTGCATCACTAAATCTTGATGGTACAGAAACCTTTGACCTGAGTGGTATCGATACTCTGGAACCACGCGGCACAGTCGGCCTGACTATTAACCGAGCAGACGGCTCATCACAGCAGTTAGAGCTGACTTCTCGTGTTGATACGTCTTCTGAGCTGGATCAGATTCGCCACAAAGGCATCTTGCCGATGGTATTACGAGATATCATCGCTGCAAACGCATAACATCAACTTTCCTTTCTAGGAATTAAAAACCGCCGTTTATCGGCGGTTTTTTTATATCTGTGAATATATCTACATTGGTTTTATCCAAGTTTTATGTGGATAAGTACGTTAATAGGTTGAGAGTGGATGGCTGCATGCCAATGAATACAAGGTGTATGGGGATTTGCTCACAATCTGACAGTTTGATTTAAACGTTGCGTTTAAAGCTTATTCACAGGTGAGTTTTTTTACTTAAACCACAATTTATCTAGTGGTATTAATGCCAAGGCGTAATGGTTTTCTCGCGTGTATTTATTATCATTACTTGCATAACGGCCTGCGCATGCGCATTAAGGTAAATAGATAAGGCAGAGGATGTCTTGGGGCTGTGACTGACTTATCTTATTTATAGAGCGATGTGCAGTATGGCTGGTTTCGAGTGGAATCAGGGTTTAAGTGTTGGAGTTGAAGCAATTGATAATGACCATAAGCGGTTGTTAGCAATTATTTCGGATCTCGCTAATGCCATTGAAGAAAATCATGAAAAAGAGATCATAGGCCAAGTTTTCACGAAGTTAGAAGAGTATGTTTCGCTTCACTTTCAACGTGAAGAAGCACTAATGGCGCGCTGTGGTTACCCCGACTTGGATGAGCATATTCAAGGCCATCAATCCTTTATCAATAAAATCCCAGAGCTCAAAGAGCAGTTGTTGCATGCTGATTCAGTTGAAGTGGCGCGGGATGTCTATCTATTTCTCGTTGATTGGCTACTGAACCATATTGCTGTAGATGATATGTCTTATCACCAATGTGTGAGTGATAAAGGCGCGACCGACTCTACCAATAAGCCACAGCGATTTTTTTCTAAAATCGGACGATTTATCAGTGCGAGATTACCCTTAGGAAAAAGAATTCTCTTAACGGCATTTATACCGGCATTAGGGATGTTGCTCTTAAGTTTGGTTCTGTTAAGTAGCAGTATCAGCCGTTACCAAACGATGGAGCAACTATCCGAACTTACTGGGATTGCCCATGAAGTTAAT
Organism: Neptuniibacter sp. QD48_55; assembly: GCF_047778115.1. Lineage (GTDB taxonomy): Bacteria > Pseudomonadota > Gammaproteobacteria > Pseudomonadales > Balneatricaceae > Neptuniibacter. The sequence continues at coordinate 424,176 of NZ_CP180555.1, forward strand.
ACTTTAAGTCATAGCTTACAAGCAGAGCGGGGTTTGACTACAGGGTTGATAGCGTCGCAATACCAAGTGTTTTCCCTTGATATAGCCAAAACGCGTTTGCAAACAGATCAAGCAATTAAGGACTTCCTAGTTCGAGCAAAACAGCTTTCAGAGAATGAACTGTCTCCTCAGATACAGACTTTGTTGCAAGAGTCTTCAAATTGGTTGGATGTAATCGATCAACAACGGGAAAAAGTTGATCAACAAGAGCTATCCATTATTGAAATGCAGCACTATTACACCGCTTTAATTGATTATCTATTGAAGATACCAGCAGCATTTACCTTTATGGGGTTAGATGCTGAGTTGGAATCACATCTGTCTAGTTTTACCTCAGTTGTAAATTTGAAAGAGGTTGCTGGTCAGGAGCGAGCATTAGGTACGTTGATCCTGGCAGATGATCGCATGAATCAATCTGAGTTGCATAAGCTGATCTCGTTAATGGGGCAACAGCAAGGTTTGATTCAATACTTTAATCAGGTGGCGAGTATCAGCCAACAGAAGGCTTATCAAAGGATGGAATCTAGCGAAAGCTTCCAACAAGTAGAGAGCCTAGAATTGCAGCTTTATCGGGTTTTACAGACCAAAAACCGCGAAGATATACAACTAACGGAAGCGCTATGGTTCTCAGCATTGTCAGAAAAAATCGACTTACTCAAAGCGTTAGCTGATAAGTTGGTGATGGATATTACGGAGTTGGCTGATCAAAATGCTGCTGACGCACGACTCAAGTTGTATCTAACCTCGTTGATCTTGTTGTTAATAACTGGCCTGACGTTGCTCGCCTGCTGGATGTTAAATATCAGTATTATCTCGCCTGTGGCTATGTTGAATCGGGCGATGGTGCGTTTATCCAAAGGCGATCAAAGTTTTGTCTTTACCGATCGGTTTGTTGATGATGAGTTAGGGCGTACGATTAAAGCCTATGAGAGTTGCCGCCGTAGCCTTTTACAGGCAGATATTAGGAACAAGGTTCATCAACAACGGCAGTTAATGGACCTTAAGCATAAGACGATTGAGCATGAGCGCTATCGTCGCTTAGCTTCAACCGATTCACTGACTGGCGCGGTTAATCGCCGTAAATTTAATAAGTTGGCTGAACATGAATTAGGGCGTGTGCAACGTTATCGCAGACCGCTCTCGTTGCTTATGCTCGATATCGATTACTTCAAAAGGGTGAATGATACCTACGGTCATGCCGCTGGAGATGAAGTTTTAAAAGTATTCTATCAGGCATGTGTAGATACGGCGCGTAAGACCGATATTGTCGCTCGTCTGGGGGGAGAAGAGTTTGCCATCCTGATGCCGGAGACTGATTTAAATGCCGCGCGAAAAGTTGCTGAACGTATCCGTCACAATGTTGAACTGCTCTCAATTGAGGTAGAAGAACATAATATTGCGGTGACTGTCAGTATTGGTATCTCTAGTTGGGAACAAGGAAGGTTTAAACAAGTCAATCAAATGCTTAGTGCGGCAGATGAAGCGCTGTATATGGCAAAAGCCCAAGGACGAAATCAGGTTGTACTTTTCTCTGATATTTAATGTCAGGGGGTGCCCCGCTATTGAGCAATAACGGGGCGGCTTATGGTTTATCGTTTTCCTAGCGTTTTATAACTCTTACCTTTTAATGAATTTTAGGGTCATACGGTCACTTTCACCGATTGCTTGGTAATGCGCTTTATTAACTTCTTTTAAACGATAGCTCGGTGGTAGGGACCAGACGCCAGCTTTGTGGTCCTTAGTATCTTTAGGATTGGCGTTGATCTCAGACGTCTCAACGAGTTCAAATCCTAAACCTTCAATAAATGAAATTAGATAAGCTTCTGGAACGTAGCCATTTTCAGCACTTTCTTTGTAATCACTGCCTTCTTCAGCACGGTGTTGAACTATGCCAAGAGTTCCGCCCTTTTTCAGTACGCGATAAAAGGCAGGATAGACCTCTTCTATGCCTCCAAAACGTATCCAGTTATGGGTATTTCTGAACGTAACCACCATATCTTGAGAGTTATCCGGAACTTCAGATAAATAGGTATCACCTTTCTTAAACACCACTACATCGGCTTTTCCATAAACTGATGGATTGGCTTGTAGCTTTGTCACAAGTTTGTTGTGTAAGCCCTGTAAAAAGTTGTTTGGGTGATCGGCGCCGAAGCTCGCTAAGGTGAGATGTCCTTTGTCTTTCAACATCGGCGCAAGGATCTCTGTGTACCATCCACCGCCTGGTAATATTTCAAGGACAGTCATATCGGGTTTTATGCCGAAAAAAGAGAGTGTCTCTACAGGATGTCGATAAACATCACGCGCTATATTCTTTTCGCTGCGGTGCTCTGCAGCAACGGCTTGTTTTATAAATTCACTAGAGGCATGCACAGTATTAATGCTGGCGATGCAGAATATAAACAGTGACATTTTAATGAATTTCATCTTATTCAACCTTATATGTTGTTTATGGCTGGCTTGAGTCTGTTATATCCCAATGTGCCGAATAATGGCTTTTTCCTCAAGTCGTCTCGGTAATAACTTATCCCAATAATCTGTGGATAAGTTCGTTGATAGTCTGAGTGCTGCTTGCTGAAAGCCTTAATTTACGTACGTTGGAGAGAATTGCTCATCTTTGTAACACTTAGGGAATAGATTAGTACGAAGCGATTAATTTGCCTAACTGTGCAATAGCGTCGACTTGTTCTATTTGCCGAGTGTAATGGGCAAAACATAAGCGGATATGGTGATTAAAACGCTGGTCTGCACAAAAGAGGTTACCGGGTGAAATGCCAATACCTGCCTCAAGCGCTTGTTGAAATAGTTGGTCGCTATTGACCTGTTTAGGCAGTGTAAACCACTGCAAAATACCGCCGCTTGGTTTGATAAAGCAGGTGTTACTGGGCCAATGTTGACGGATGTCTTCATCGAGCATCTCGACTCTCTCTTGGTAGCCACGACTAACTTGTGAGAGATGACGGCGATAACGGCGGCCTATCAGTAATTCACTGATGCCTTGTTGCGATATGGCAGAGCAAGCGATGCTGGTAACAAATTTTTGGAAGTTAACTTGTTCGTAGTAGCGCCCGGGTAGCACCCAACCCAGCCTTATATCGGCATCTACGGTCTTAGAAAAAGAGCCACAATGCAGTACTCGTTGATCGGTATCCATCACTTTAAGCGCTGTCGGTCTTTGTTGGTTGAAGCTCAGTTCTGCAAAGACATCATCTTCAATAACCGCAATATCCCACTTGTTAGCAATGGCCATTAAACGCTGCCGACTTGCTAAATCTAGATTGAAACCTAGCGGGTTATTAAAGCTTGGGTTGGTCAGTACCGCTTTAATTGGCCATTGAGTTAGGGCGGTTTCTAGAGCATCTAAATTAGTCCCTAAAATTGGATCTGAAGGCAGCTCCAATACCTTAAGCCCCAAAGCTTCAATGCACTGTAAAGTGCCGTAGTAGCAGGGTGATTCAACGGCAATAGTATCCCCTATCTGGGCAACAGAGCGTAAGCAGAGTGATAAAGCTTCCTGAGCGCCATGCGTGATCACAATCTCTTCACTATTACAGCTAAATGCGGTGGCATTTAGGTGATCAGCTAATACGGAAAGAAGTTTAGGATCGCCCGGCGGAGTGCTGTAATGGCTGCGGCGTTTTTCACTGGTGTGTGCCCAATGACGAGTATGTTTGGCTTGCTGCTGATAATACCAAGCGACCGTTGGCCATCTGGAATCGGGGTAAGCCGAACCGAGAGCTAAGTGCCCATGTTGATTCGCAGCGCCCAAAACGCTGAATGCAGTCGAGCCCAGTTTTACTTTACGCGGCTTGATGGCAGGAACTGAGTTTTTCGGGGAGGAGACAAAGAACCCTAGTCTTGGTTTAGCGTAAATCAGTTGTGACTGCTCTAACTCAGTCAGGCCTTTGATGATGGTATTTTTACTTAATTGGTATTGCAGGCTTAAGGCTCGGATAGAGGGCAAGCGGGTGCCGGGCGATAAATCACCATTTTCGATTCTAGAGCTAAGCTGCTGTACCAACAGTAAATACTTTTTCATGGGTACAGTTTGTATAAATTTGCAGGCAAGTGCAATTTAATGCTTATCTGTACCCTTGAAACTGACCTGCCTGTGTCCCTTTTTTGTTTAGCCTGTTCTCTCTAGAGTGATGCAATTAATTTAGATAGTTTGTAGAGAGTCAGTCATGCTGAATAAACAGCAGTGGATAACTTTAGTTCCTTGGGCGTTTGTGGGTATATGGAGTACCGGTTTTATCGGTGCCAAGTATGCGGTGCCTTATATGGAGCCTTTCAGCGTCCTGCTAGTACGCAGTTTGCTGACGATTGTTGTCTTTGCGGGCTTATTAGCATGGCGTAAACCGCAATGGTGTAGCTTTCCTCAAGCAGGTCATCAGATGGTGGTGGGGTTTCTCGTTCATGCCTGTTACTTAGGCGGTGTCTTTGCCGCAATCGACTGGTCTCTTCCAGCTGGGATTACCTCATTGGTGATGGGGTTACAGCCGATATTAACGGCAGTGTTAGCTGTCATCTGGTTACAGGAACGGTTGTTGAAAACCCAATGGTTAGGTTTGGTGCTGGGTTTGGTCGGCGTTGTGATGGTCGTTAGCCAAGGTTATTCACAGGGGAACTATTTGGCTGGTGGAGATGCATGGATAGCTGCGGTGATTGCGTTAGTCGCTATATCATTAGGCACGCTGTACCAAAAACGCTTCGGTGTTGGCGTAGATCTGATGGTGGGGGCTTTTTATCAATACGTGGCGATGGCTATTGTGATGGCTATATTGGCCTATGCATTTGATAGCGGTGTGGTGGAATGGAACTGGACCTTAATCGGTGCACTGGCTTGGATGGTATTGGGCTTATCCGTCACTGCAATCCTGTTACTGCTGATTATGATCCGCGAAGGGGAGGCGAGTAAGGTCGCTAGCTATTTTTATCTAGTGCCACCTTTAACCGCGATAGAGGCGTGGATCCTGTTTGATGAATCATTGTCGATGCTGGCAATGATAGGGATTGTAGTTGCCGCTCTTGGTGTGTTTTGCGCAGCAAGAAAGATATAAATATAAATTTTTAGCTTCTTTTAGTTATAAGAAGTGTATTTTTTAGTCTTAATTATTAGGTGAACCGACTTGTCTACTTTTCTGTCATAAGGGCATATCAATTAATCGATATAACTCCCAGTGGTATAGGGAGCTCTTAAATTAGAAAGGTAAATAATATGTCTCTTAAAGTTAAATCTACACTACTTGCGTTAATGTTTGTTCCTACCCTAGGTATGGCTGCGGATACGGATCACGAACAAGCCATTAATTTTATTTATGGCAGTAATGGGATGGAACTCAGTGAATCGGCATCTATGAATAAAGTCGAAAAAGTGATGAAAAAGGAAGTTTCTACATCGGATAAAAAGCAGATGCAGAAAACTAATGGAATGGACTACAGCCGTATTTGGTCGGGGTATCCTAAAATTGAAGGGCATGAAGTGTATTAGTTGATCAAAAGAGAATGGGGCTTTTGGCCCCATTTTTATGTCTTGTGAGTAAGCCTGATCAGCTTAAAGTTGCCGTTAGAGGCAATACATTCAGCCTGATGGAAGAACTGCTTAGCTTTTCGCTCTAGTGGGATATGCATATTGGTAACAAAGCAGGCGACCCCACGCCCATTCAAACGGTCATGAGCCGCTTTTAGAAAACGGTCTGTCAGGTCTCCGTCGACGGAAAATCCTGCATGGAAAGGGGGGTTACAGAGGATTAGATCAAATTTCTCGGTAATACCCTCTGCACAACTCGCAGGTATGACTTTGCCGTTAATCGGATAACGGTTAAAGTTTCGCTCGCAGGCTTTTAAGGCGGCAGCGTTGTTATCTGTCGCTGTTACCGGGATATCTAAGTGGCTCAGATTCAAGGACAAGTAGCCATAACCGCAGCCTAGATCCAGAGCGTTTTTCGGCGGTTCTGGTAAGGTCATTAAGAAACTATCGAGATGCTCAATAAGGTAGGCGCTACCACGATCAATTTTATCCCAACCGAACACACCAGGTTTGCTGTAATACTCAAATGTCTCGTCACTGGCAGTGACACGCAGCTGGTGGAAATCTTTAGCATCCAACAGGTCTTCACTCGAAGCGTTTACTTTAGTGAGTGTCACGGACCAAGTGTTTTTATCGGCCTTGCTGGTTTCACCCTCTCCAAAAAGCTTTTTAGCTTTGCTGAAGTAAGTTTTGATCCCTTCACCTTTGTCACCGGCAATATAAAGTTTTCCCTCAGGCTTTAAGCAGCGGAAAGCTTCATTGATAAGGTGGTGCACTACAGGCTTCTCTTTGGATACTCGGTAGATCACAGAGTCCAAACTGTTATCTTCAATGATGCTTAGATCATAATCGGAGAAGAAAACCTTCCAACCTTGGCGATAAAGATGCTGTTCCAGATCGATTCGATTGGTAATGGCGATAACGGCTTCATTGGCTGGGATATTGGCACTGAGCAAGTTTTCATCAGCGAGCCAAAGTGAGCGACCGGAAGCGCGTTGGATATAAGGGGCGATTAGATTAAAGGCTGTATCACTCATTAGATGCTATTAATCTCTTCTTCTGTCAGAAAACGGTATTCGCCGGGTTCTAGATATTCATCCAGCTCTATATTGCCGATACGTGCGCGGTGAAGCTCTTCTACTTTGTTACCTATAGCCGCGAACATACGTTTAACTTGGTGGTAGCGGCCTTCGGTCAGAATGACTTCGGCTTCATTGCTGGCAATTAAGGTTAGCTCAGCGGGTTTAGTGCGCTCTTTATCATTGTGCAGCATTAAACCTTGCTTGAATTTTTCTACGGCATCTTCTGGAATTGGATCAGCCGTGGTTACTTGGTAGAGCTTGCCTGTTTTGTGCTTTGGCGAGGTGATTTTGTGAGCCCACTTACCATTGCTGGTGATAAGCACTAAACCGGTGGTGTCCACATCCAGTCGGCCACATATCGTTAGCTCTTCTGCTCGCGGTAGATCTATCAAACTCAAAACCGTTGGGTGAGTGCCGTCATCATTGGAGCATACGCAGCCCAAAGGTTTATGCAACATGATGTACTTATCACCAGGTGCATCTACAGGATAGCCACTTAGATAAACCTCATCGTCTTCACCCACATGCATAGATGGATCGGTAACTTCAATGTCGTTTACAACAACTTCACCCGCTTTCATAAAGCGGCGAACTTCTTTACGGGAAAAGCCGGAAGATTGTGCTAAGTATTTATCTAGGCGCATAAGGTAAGTCTATAACAAGCTTTAAAGTACGTAGTATATCGGAACTGGCATTGTCCCTATAGCCTGCACCGTTTTTTAGTTGAAGGTTTTAAGCTACTATAGCGCCTTCAAATCAGGAGCCCTACCGTGAAACTTTTTGTTGATAATCTGACCAATGTCGATTTTTCCTATTTACACCCTCAACGTGGGTTGATGGGGGAGTCGTGGCTTGTGCAGTTAGAGCTGGATGGCAGCCTAAATGACCAAGGCATGATCTGTGATTTTGGGATTGTGAAGAAGAAGGTTAAGCAGTGGTTTGATCTATGGGTAGATCATGCGCTGGTGGTTCCTACGGGCATGCCACGCCTTAGTCATTCTACTCAAGACGGCTACACTGAGGTCGAGTGGCTTTATGCGGATGGTGAAAGTTTTTATTGCCGTTCCCCTGAGCCTGCAATCTGCCTAGTAGGTATGCCTGAGATCACAGAGAAAACTTTGGCTGAGTGGTGTCGGGATAAGCTTTTAGAACTTTTCCCAAATGAAGTAAAAGGGCTAAAGATCTCCTTTGTTCCTGAGAAAATCGACGGTGCTTTCTATCACTACAGCCATGGTTTGCAGAAGCATGATGGTAACTGTCAGCGTATTGCGCATGGCCATCGTTCTAAGATCGAAATCTATATCAATGATCAGCGTGAAATCAATCTTGAAAAAGAGTGGGCTGAACGTTTCACCGATATCTATATAGGTTCGGAATCTCACCTAATTGAACAGTGTGAGAGTCGTCATCACTACGCTTACACAGCACCGCAGGGTGACTTTGCAATAAGCCTGCCTACATCGGTTTGTTACTTAATCGATACAGATAGCACGGTTGAATTGATCGCTGATCATCTCGCCAAGCAGATCAAGCAATCGTATCCAAATGATAAGGTGTTGGTGCGTGCCTATGAAGGTGTAGGTAAAGGTGCTATCGCTGAATACTAAGCCGAGAACCAAGGTTTAGTTTCGTTAACTTCTCACCCTTTTTTAACTTCTTTTAGGCAGAAAAAAACCGCAGCCGGAGCTGCGGTTTAAAGAGTAGGACGGTGTAACTAGACTTAAGTCTAGCTTAGTCTCGCTCAACTGCCAGTGCAGTACCCATACCACCACCAATACATAGTGTCGCTAGGCCTTTCTTCGCGTCACGCTTGTTCATTTCGTGAACTAGGCTTACGAATACGCGGCAACCAGAAGCACCGATTGGGTGACCTAGAGCGATCGCACCACCGTTAACGTTAACGATGTCAGTGTTCCAGCCAAGATCTTTGTTTACAGACATTGCTTGAGCAGCGAATGCTTCGTTCGCTTCAACTAGTTCTAGATCATCTACAGACCAGCCAGCTTTTTCTAGTGCTTTCTGAGTCGCAGTGATTGGGCCTGTACCCATGATAGATGGATCAATACCAGAGTTAGCGTACGCTTTGATGCGGGCTAGTATTGGAAGGCCTAGTTCTTTCGCTTTCTCTTCAGAACAAACGATTACTGCAGCAGCACCATCGTTGATAGTAGAAGCGTTACCTGCAGTTACAGTACCGTCTTTTTTGAATGCTGGACGTAGTTTACCTAGCGCTTCTGCCGTGCAACCGAAACGTGGCTGCTCGTCAGTGTCAAATACGATTGGATCGCCTTTGCGCTGAGGAATTGTTACTGGGATGATCTCATCTTTAAAGCGACCGCTTGTTACAGCAGCTTCTGCTTTGTTCTGAGATGCAGCAGCAAATGCATCTTGCTCTTCACGTGTGAAGCCGTATTTTTCAACGATGTTCTCAGTAGTGATACCCATGTGGTAATCGTTGAATGCATCCCATAGACCGTCTTTGATCATTGTGTCGACCATTTTCCAGTCGCCCATGCGAGCACCGTTACGAGAGTTTGGAACAACGTGAGGAGAAGAGCTCATGTTTTCCTGGCCACCAGCGATGATGATGTCTGCATCGCCACAACGGATTGCTTGTGTAGCCATTTGAATAGCTTTAAGACCTGAACCACAAACTTTGTTGATAGTTAGTGCAGGAACTTGGATTGGTAGGCCGCCATTTAGCGTCGCCTGACGGGCAGGGTTCTGGCCACAGCCAGCCGTCAAAACCTGACCCATGATTACTTCGTCAACTTTTGCAGGGTCCAGATCGATCTTCTCGATCAGACCTTTGATAACTGTTGCACCTAGGTCAGATGCAGCAATTTTAGATAGGGAACCACCGAAAGTACCAACTGCGGTACGACCCGCAGCTACAATTACAACGTCACGCATTCGAAATGCCTCTTAGCTTAGCTATGTACAAAGTTCGTTCTTCACGATGATGGTATGGCCAAATTTTTGGCCGATAGTATTCAGTGAAAAGCGGCGTTTATTCAGTGACCGTTGTGCCCTCTCTACTCATTTAGGGGCGGCCAAAATCCGTTTTTCTGAGCACTTATACAACCTTTATTGTTTTTATTGCAGTGCAAGAACTCATCGTCCTAGCAGTCTGCGCGACCGAGCCCCCGGTTGTCAAGCCACGAAAGTAGCGGGTTGTATAAGACTTACGATTGAAATAGCAAGTATTGCGCTGCAGCAATAATTGAGCGTTTAATTTAAAAATATGAGGGATATCAGGGGGTTCCGAGTAGGTGTAACCCTACTCGGAAGAGGGGTTACAAATTAATCTGTAAATTATCGATTAATCGGGCAGGGCCAAGGTAGGCAGCTGCTAGTACGACTAATTGGGAGTCTTCAGGTGTCGCAGGTTGTAGATCCTGGCTGCGACAGATAACCAAGTAATCGCGTTTGAAACCAGCGGTTTCTAAGCGCTGTTGAGCGCTTTCAATCAGCGAATCGAAGTCTTTATTACCTTCAATCAGAGCGGCTTCAATTTCGCGTAGCGAAGCGTTAAGCACGGTGGCTGTTTCCAGTTCCTGCTCTGATAGGTAACCATTGCGAGAGCTCAATGCTAGGCCCTGCTCATTGCGGGCAATAGGCGCACCTTGGATCTCTACAGGTAGGCTAAGATCTTCGGTCATTCGGCGAATAACCATCAACTGTTGGAAGTCTTTTTCGCCAAAGATCGCTACGTCTGGTTGAACCATACCAAACAGTTTAGCTACGACCGTCGCAACACCACGGAAGTGGCCTGGGCGAGTCGCGCCGCAATAAAGGTCTGAAATCTCTGGTACTTCAACCTGTGTCTGAGATTCACGTCCGTTCGGGTAAACCTCCGAATCGGTCGGTGCAAACAGGTAGTTGCAGCCGCGAGAATTCAGTTTCTCTTGATCAGCAGCGAGAGTACGTGGGTAATTATCTAGATCTTCCCCTGCACCAAATTGCAGAGGATTGACAAAGATCGATGAAACGACAATATCGCTATTCGCTTTTGCCTGATCGATCAGTTGTAGGTGACCTTCATGCAGATTACCCATCGTTGGTACAAAGCCGATACGCTTGCCTGCTGCTCGCTCTTTATTGAGGGCTGCACGCAGATCAGCAATGGTATGTAGAGTGATCATGTTTATTCAAACTCATGCTCGGAAGCAGGGAAAGTACCACTTTTAACGTCAGTCACGTATTGGCTGATCGCTTCTTCAATGCTATTGGCATCAGCCATAAAGTTTTTCACAAACTTAGGGCTGCGGCCTGGTGTTACGCCAAGCATGTCATGTAGAACCAGTACTTGAGCGTCTGTGTCAGAACCTGCGCCAATACCGATAACAGGCACATCCAGTGCTAGAGTGATCTCTTTAGCTAGGATAGATGGAACGCACTCAAGCAAAATCACGCTAGCGCCAGCATCTTGCAGCATAACGGCATCGTTAATCATTTGTTGTGCCGTTTCTTTATCGCGACCTTGGACTCGATAACCGCCGAGCTTATTGACAGTTTGAGGTGTCAGGCCAAGGTGAACGCAAACAGGGATACCGCGTTCAGCTAGCATAGATACAGTTTCTGCAAGCCATGCACCACCTTCCAGTTTCACCATGTTTGCACCCGCCTGCATCAGTGCAGCGGAGTTATCCATAGCAAGTTCTGGAGTGGAATAGCTCATGAAAGGTAGGTCGGCCATGATAAGGCTTCCCTGATTACCTTTGGCGACAGCTTGAGTGTGGTAAGCCATCTCTTCAACAGTTACGGGTAGAGTACTGTCATTGCCTTGAAGCACCATGCCCAATGAATCGCCTACCAGAATTACTTCTGTGCCAGCAGAGCTAACAACATGCGAGAAACAAGCGTCATAAGCGGTCAGTACCGCGAACTTTTCGCCCGCTTTCTTCATTGAGGACAACGTGTGCAGAGTAATATTGCTCATGGAATGATCTTCCTGTTATTACGCGTTGGCGCGATTATACCTATATCTTTGTCAGGCTGCCCATAGGGCATGCAACTAATAGGGAAGACAAAGTTACATCATTAGGCATGATTAAATCGGGTGCGATATCGGCCAGTGGGTATAGAACAAAGCTGCGCTCGTGCATAAATGCGTGTGGTACGCAGAGACGTTCGGTGTTGATTTGGCTATTACCGTATAGAAGCAGGTCGAGGTCTAGGGTTCTTGGGCCCCAGTGTCGCTCGCGGACTCTCTGGTGTTTCTGCTCAAGCCCCTGAAGCTGATCCAGCAGTGCATGGGCTTCTAGGGTCGTTTCTATCTCTGCAACGGCATTGATAAAGTCTGGCTGATCTTGAGGGCCAACCGGTGCAGAACGGTATATGGGTGATGCTTTGACTAAGCGGCAGTTTTCCAGTTCTGCCAGCTCAGAAAATGCTTGTTCAACATGCTGAAGAGGGTTGTCGAGATTACTGCCCAACCCTATGTAACAACGAACCGCAGTCGTCATTGCGATGACTCTTGGCGGGACTTGTTTGAATTAGAACGGCGACGACGTGGTTTACGAGGCTTATCACCTTTACCTAAGCTTTTCACCATGCTGTTTTTGCTTGGCTCATTGGCGTTCTGGAAGTCAGTCCACCACTGGCTTAGTCCACCTAGATCTTCACCACTGTTTTCACGCAGTAAAAGTAGATCATACGCCGCTCTAAAGCGTGGCTGCTCCATCAAGCGTGCTGCACGGTTGCCTTGGCGGCGTGGCAGACGCAGTTGCATCTCCCAAATCTCACGGATTGGGGTAGAGAAGCGACGCGGTATAGCGGTTGAACGAACCTGTTCTGCAAGTACCTGATTGGCCGCTTCATGTAGCGCCGGTACTGGTGGCATCTTGTTCTCTTTCATCAGCTGTTGCATACGTAGCTGAGTTGGGTACCACAAGATAGCTGCAAATAAGAACGCCGGTGTAACGCTCTTACGCTGTGCCAGACGGCGATCAGTATTTTTAAGTGCGTTCTCGATCAAGCGTTCTAGAGGAACATTCAGATTGTCACTTTGTAACAGTTTCTGAACCTGCGGGAATAACGGCTCAAACAGATCTAAACGTTGTAGCTGTTTGTAAGATTCAATAGCGTGACCGGATTGCAGAAGTTTTAGCACTTCATCAAATAGGCGTGCTGGTGCAATGCGTTTCAGCATTGGCGCTAAGGTGCTAATTGGCGCTTCTGATTGCTGCTCAATCGAAAAATCAAGCTTAGCGGCAAAACGAGCTGCACGTAGCATGCGTACAGGGTCTTCTTTATAACGATCTTCTGGGTCGCCGATCATGCGCAGAATACCTTTCTGCAGATCGTCATAACCATTGGCAAAATCGTAGACGCAGTGATCTTTCGGGCAGTAGTACAGCGCGTTTACAGTGAAGTCGCGACGTAGCGCATCATCTTCAATTGTGCCGTAAACATTGTCGCGTAGGATCATGCCGCTATCGCATTGTTTGCCTTGTTCGCCTTCAGCATTTTCAGCTTGGTTATCGTGGCTTGCGCGGAAGGTTGCGACTTCGATCAGGTCACGGCCAAAGCGGACATGAACCAGTTTAAAGCGGCGGCCGATCAGGCGGGCGCGGCGAAACAGATCTGCAGCTTCTTCTGGATGTGCATCTGTCGCTACGTCAAAATCTTTTGGTCTTTTCTTAAGCAGTAGGTCACGGATACATCCGCCAACTAAGTAGCCTTCGAAGCCTGCATCTTGGAGGCGGTAGGCAACTTTCAGGGCATTATCATCTAAATGACGGCGTGGAATCTTATGCTCATCTTCAGAGATCAACTTCTTTTCAACAGCAGTGATTAATTGCGTGTTTTCAGCAGAGTCATTAACGGACTCTGTACTGCTGCCAAATACTTTGCTCAATGCGTTACTGATGGTTTTAAGCAAGGTTGTGCCTACCTATGCGATTTATCTAGCCGGAAAGGGTAGTAATTGTACGGGTGTTCAGGCTTATATCAAATCTAAACAGTGCTTACTGCCCGAATTAAATGGGTGCGCAATCATACCACTGTTACACAGCAGATTGGGAATTTAAAAGATAGAAGAAAAAGGGAAGGAGATGGGTAGCTGATCGCATCTCAGGCAACAACGGCTATTTCTCAGCTTGTTGTTTTTGTTCTAAGAGCAATATTAAGATCGTTACAGCTTCGCTACGATCAGCTTTCTTAAGCCTCATTATTATTTTTATTCGAGACAGGTACTTCTTTAATCTATTCCAGTTTTTATTTTTATTGGCGGTCTAGTTTAAGAAGTGTGCTTCTTTTTGTTGTCGCGCAATATATTGCACAGCATGTGCCAGTTTTTATTAATCCTTATAAAACAATGGTTTATTTTTGGTTGTTTGTTTTTTGATCTACTTTTGTAGCGGTTTTGTTACTGGGTGTTACGCTTTGGTACTAGTTGCTGGGTAGTACGGTAACACCTGAATTGTTACCGTAATGTTACTTAAATGTTACCTTTTAGACCTTGGTATAATCTATTTTTTCGACTTGCGAGGAATGCCAAGTTTTTGTCTGCGTTCCCATAAACACTTGCGGCTCACGCCGAGTTTCTTAGCCAGTTCTGTTTCGCTCAATTGGTCCTGATTTTCTAGAACGAATCTTTGGAAGTAGTCGTCTAAAGATAGTTTGGATTGGTCTTCAGTCTGTACTGCTTGAGGAGTAGCCTGATTCATAGCAACAAACTGACTTTCAATATCATCTAACGAGCTTACTGGGATATCTAAGCCTAAAAGGTCTGTGGTAATGAATGGGCCTTCTGCAAGAATGGTTGCTCGCTCGATAGCATTTTCTAATTCACGAACATTGCCCGGCCAGCTGTATCTGCGCATAGTTTCAAGCGCGTCATTGGCGAAACGTAAAGGCGCTGTTTCCATTCGCTGACAAACACGAGCCAGCATTTTTTCAGCTAACTCAATAATATCGTCGCCGCGTTCTCTTAATGGTGGAATGCGAAGCTCCATCACATAGAGTCTGTAGTAGAGGTCTTCACGAAACTCGTTCTGTTTCGCTAACTCTTTTAGATTTCTATGGGTTGCCGCGATCAGGCGAACATCTACTTTCTTTGACTGTACTGAGCCTACACGTCGGATCTCACCTTCTTGTAGGAAGCGTAACAAACGTGCTTGAGCTTCGAGCGGAAGCTCTCCGATCTCATCAAGAAATAGCGTGCCGCCATCTGCAGCTTCAAGTAAGCCGCTGCGGCTGCTGCTAGCGCCGGTAAAAGCGCCTTTTTCGTGACCAAAGAGTTCTGACTCAATCAGGCTCTCTGGGATCGCGGCGCAGTTCACTGAAATCATCGGTATATTGGCGCGATTGCTCTGTTCGTGAATCGCGCGAGCTGCAAGTTCTTTACCTGTGCCAGATTCGCCCTGAATCAAAACAGTCGCTTGGGTGCGAGCAACTTTCTTAATGCGCTTATCGAGTTCCTGCATCGGTTGGCAGGAGCCAATGATATTAGTGCGGTTCTCGGCAGCAGCTGCATCATGTTCGGTAATGGGACTGTCAGCTTCTGAACGAGAGGAAAGAATATGCTGTACCGAGCTGATCATCTCGTCGTGATCAAAAGGCTTGGCAATATAGTCGACAGCACCGAGCTTCATCGCATCAACAGCGGAGCGTAAACTCGCATAACTGGTCATGATCAGTACAGGAACTGATTTTGCCAACGAGATCATGTCTGTGCCAGGTGCGCCCGGCAGACGAAGGTCGCTGATAATTAGGTTGAAATCGCCAAGGTTGAAACGGCTGGTGGCTTCATCTACGGAAGCGGCGTCGTCGACTTGGAAATGGTTTTTCTCGAGTAGTCTGCGCAGTGCAGACCGGATTATTGTTTCATCTTCTACAATCAGAATGCGGCTCATCGGCTCTCTACCTCTCATCCCACTATCCTGCGCTGTCTGGGTCTTCTGTCCACTTTAAGTGCGGGAGCGTTATTACCACTTGAGTGCCTTTGTTCTGCTTGTTGTTGGCTGGGCTTATAATTTCAATATTACCACAATGTTCTTCAATAATATTGTAAACCAAAGATAGGCCCAAACCTGTACCCTGACCAGGGTCTTTTGTGGTAAAGAATGGTTCAAACAGACGCTCTTGGGATTCTGCTGATATACCGCTGCCTTCATCGGTTACCCGAAGCTCTACGGTTTCAATATTCTCATTGGCATGCAGCCAGATACGCCCGCCTTCAGGTGACGCATCGCTGGCATTTTGAATCAGGTTTACAAAGATTTGATGAAGTTGTTGTGGATCACCACTCACGCGAAGCTCATCGGGTATCTGATTGATGTACTGTTGTTGTTTGCCATGGCTATCCAAAGACATGAGGTGAATAGCTTCTTCAGCACATTGTGCGAGAGATACCGGCACTTGCTCTCGTTCCGCTTCGGGGCGACCTGCATGGGCGAATCTGACAAGGGATTGCACTATACGGCTGATGCGTTTGGTTTGATCGACGATATGATCGCCGGTTTCAAGAATATAGTCGTTATCTGTTTCTAACTTCAGATTCTGCGCTAGACAAGCGATCCCCGTTACAGGGTTGCCGATCTCGTGGGCAACACCCGCAGCAAAGCGACCGATAGATGCAAGTCGTTCGTTATGGCCGAGCTTGTCTTGCATGATTTTAGTGTCAGTCTCGTCTTCTAGTAGTAGCACCATACCGATATCGCGACGCTCTTTAAGGATCGATTTGTGCAAACTGAACCAATGAGTTTGTTCATTTAAGATCAGTTTTTGGCTCAACTTGTGATCGCTATCCGCGTGGGCAAATTCTTCTAAAATAGTGCTCCAAGTATCGGTATGGCTTTGCAGAGGCGTACCAATAATCTCTTCCGCTTTAATTTGGGTCAGACGCTCCATCTCAATATTCCAGAACAGTACCTGCCCAGAGGTATCAAGTGTACAGACCCCGACCGGGAGCTTTTGCAGCGTTAGGCGGTGGTAACGGCGCATCTCATCAAGTTCGGCCGCAAGACCGGTCAAACGTTCTTGATAGTTTTCCAGCTGGTTTTCAATCAGGTGCGTATTACTGGCTTTGAAGGTAATTGGATCGGAAGGATGATCTAAAGGCTCAAGTAAAGCAGCGGCTTCTATAGGCCCAAGTAAGCCTGAAAGGTTAGTTTCAAGCGTTGTTCGAAGGCGTAACAGATCGATCGGACGCACGGTCTGTGATTGTATATTGAGGCTTTCTAATGCTTTTTGAACTTCGCGCTCTGCGGTTTTTCGGCCCAATCGGCTAGACAGTAGATCGGTAAAGTCATCGATTCTGGAAACGCGTAGGTGGTTGGAACTTGGCTTTTGCAACGCGTTCATCAAGCAGGATTGTGCGGCCCTACGCTCATCTTCTGATTGAGGGAAGATTAGAGAGACTACGGTCAGAAGAGCAGTGTTTAGCATCAGCGACAGAATCGCAATATGGTCCCAATTATCTGTATCTAAATCGAAAGGTACCAATTCGCTGGCCGAGCTATCTAGAAGCGGGACTAACATGGTTAGCAGCCAGATCCCCATGCCAGCGGATAAGCCTATGAGTAGACCCCAGCGGTTAGCTCTGGACCAGAACAGGGTGGATAGTAATCCCGGTAAGAACTGTAGGAAGGCCACTACAGCAACCACGCCCATCTGATGCAGGGCAAAGTCCGTACCTATCTGGCGATAGAAAAGATAGCTGGCAAGTAGCATCGCCATGATCAAACTACGTCTAAGCCATAATAGCCAGGCATAGAAGCGAGGGGTTTTCGGTTTTGGGACTAACGGCAGAATAACGTGGTTCTGAATCATCGAAGCCATAGCTACAGTTGCCACAATCATAATACCGCTGGCTGCTGACAAACCGCCGATAAATGCCAATACCGTTAGCCAAGTAGAGTCTAAGAAAACACCCATGTTCAAAAGGATGAATTGCGCTTCACCGCCTACGCCAAGTGCTTCGCCAGCCCAAAGTATGGGTGGAACTGCAGCTGCAAGCAAAAACAGAAACAGCGGCATCGCCCATGTGGCTTTATAGAGTGTTTCGTCAGAGGAGTTTTCGGTAAACAGCATATGGAACATATGCGGCATCACAATTGCTGCGGTGAAAAATGCCAGTAGTAAGGTTCGCCAAGCATCGCTGTCTACCGGCGCTTCTAAGCGCTTGATCGATTCAGGATGGCTGGTGATAAAGTCATTAACGCCTTCTACTCCACCTAAGACGCCAAAGATGGCAAAGCCAGCGATCACCAGAAGTGCGATCAATTTAATCAGTGATTCAACTGCCATGGCCACCATCAGGCCTTGATGAGTCGTTCGTAAAGAGGCGTGACGTGCACCGAATAAAATCGAAAAGAGTGCGATAACAAAGCAAAAGCCTAAGCCTATCTGGTCAACGCTAAATTGGTCATTTAGCAGATACAGGGCATCGGTCACCGCTTGTATCTGAATTGAAAGCATCGGGAGAGTGGCGATGACGGTGAGTAGGGCTGTAATAGTACCAACCGCCCCGCTGCGAAAACGAAAGGCGAGTAGGTCGGGTAGCGAGCTAAGTTGATATGTCCTCGAAATCCTGAGGATAGGGATCAGCAGTACCGGGCCTAAGATAAAGGTGACGACAGCACCTAAATAGGAAGCTAAAAAGCTATATCCCGATTCTTGCGCCAGTCCAAAGGCGCCATAGAACGTCCATACGCTGGCATATACCCCGATAGAAAGTACATGGGTAAATGGATGGTGCACCAACTGCTTGGGTAATAGTCCTCTCTCGGTAAGGTAGGCCGTACCAAAGAGAAATAGCAGATAAGCCACTCCGATCAGGATGAGTAATGGAAGGCTAAACATCCCTCGGCCTCCGTTCGATCAGAAATGCTAATAAGATAATAAGAAACCAAGCAACGTAAGGAAGATACCAGGGTGTTGTCAGGCTCTGCCAGCTATCAATAATGAGGGGTAATACCATGTATAAACCGGGTATCAATAAAAGTAGGACTCGGTGGAAATACATCTTACGACTCGTTTAGTAGCGGCTTACTGAGTGTTGGTTTTATTTTGCGTATATCCCAGTTTGCAATCGCCCACTCCAGTAGTTCATCTCTACTTGCGTATAGCAGTTCTCGTGGTGGTTCTTGATCTAAGAATTGCAAAGCTTTAAATAAAACTGGAATTGGATCGGTGGTTTCTAGTGCCGGTGCAAAGGTTTGCTTACTCAGCTTTTGACCTTCGGCGTTGGCCGCGACAGGAATATGTGCATAAGCAGGTGTTGGATAGCCTAACAGCTGTTGTAGATGAATCTGTTTAGCCGTTTCATCTAGTAGGTCTGAGCCGCGCACAATATGGGTAATGCCTTGCAGATAATCGTCGATAGTCACGGCGAGTTGATAAGAGTAAAAACCATCACGGCGGAATACAACAAAGTCGCCCGTACTACTTAAATTATAGGCATGGGGGCCTTGGATAATATCGCGAAAACTAATGAGCGTGCCGTTGCTGTTGATCCTAATGGCAACGTTGGCGTCTTGCTCTGGCGGGTGTATTAAACAATGTTGGTCATACACTAAATTATCGCAACGGTTTAGGATCTCTTTGCGTGAACAGGAGCAGGGGTAAGCGTGATGAGCCTCTAGCAGTTCCTGCAGTACAGGCGCATAGAGTTCAAGGCGTTCGCTTTGAAGGCTGAGTTCACCATCCCAATAAAGACCGTAACTTTCCAGCAACAGTGGAAATTGTTCTTTGACATCGGGCTGTTCGCGAGGAGGATCTAAATCTTCGATGCGTAAAAGCCATTCACCCTCATGGGCACGTGCGTCCAAAAAACTGGCGAGTGCAGCAAGGAGTGAACCAAAATGTAATGGCCCAGTAGGGGATGGGGCAAATCGGCCGATATAGGTCACGATAAATGCTTAAAGCTAAGCCAGTTATATAAACTGGCTTAGTTTAGATTTAGCCGCCGACTTGCTTTTCTTTGATCTCCGCCAGCGTTTTGCAATCGATACACAAAGACGCTGTAGGTCGAGCTTCGAGACGACGAACGCCAATTTCGATACCGCAGGCATCGCAATAGCCGTATTCATCTTCGTCGATCAGCTCAAGCGATTCATTGATCTTTTTGATCAATTTACGTTCGCGGTCACGAGTACGTAGCTCAAGGCTGAATTCTTCTTCCTGGCTAGCTCGATCGCTTGGATCTGCAAAATTTGAAGGCTCTTCGCGCAGGTGGTGGATAGTGCTATCCACTTCTTCCATTAGTTCTTGTTTCCAAGCACCTAGGATTGTACGGAAGTGATCCTTCTGCTTCTCATTCATGTATTCCTCACCCTCAACTAGCGGGTAAGGATCAATATGTGTGAAAGATTCGCTCTTGTTTGGCATAAGCGCTGCCTCACTCTCTTTCGTAAGCCACCTTGAGGGTGACTTCACTTGCCTGTGTTTAGTTATGCAATAAATGCATTGATTTAGCATCGAAGGCAGGCAAATTACCAGATGCCTCGCCGTTTCGCTAGCCCTAAATGTATTCTATTGATACTAAAAGACATCTCATTAGGTTTAGTTCACCTTGAAGCGCTTGTAAATAGGCGCTCTAGGCGGGATATTCGTAAATGGTCTGAGGTATACTGCCATTTTTAGTGTTTGATCAGGTATTCGCATGGTATTCCGTCCTTCCCAACGTGTTGCAGAAATTGAGTCTTTTAAAGTAATGGACCTGCTGAAACGGGCTAAGCAACTTGATGATGCTGGATGTGACGTTATCCATATGGAGGTAGGTGAGCCTGATTTTGCAACAGCACCCTTGATTGCAGAAGCAGCCAAAGCGGCGATTGATAGTGGCCTGACTCAGTATACGCCTGCCGCGGGTATTCCTGAATTACGTGAGGCGATCAGTCAGTGGTACGCCACGAAATATGGACTAGAAGTCGCCCCTGAACGTATTGTGGTCACCACCGGTGCCTCTAGTGCTTTGTTGATGGTGTTCTCTTTGCTCGCCGATGCTGGGCAGTCGTTTATGATGGCTGACCCGGGTTACCCATGTAATCGCCAATTCTTACGCTTTTTAGAAGCTAAATCTCAGTTAGTGCCGACCAATGCAGAAGATAATTTCCAGTTAAACGCTGAGTTGATCGAACAGCATTGGCAAGCTAATACTTCGGGAGTGCTGTTAGCTTCTCCTGCTAATCCAACCGGTATGGTCGTCCATCGAGATGAGTTAACTGCTATTGCTGCGACAGTGAAAAAACTAGGTGGTCATCTGGTTGTTGATGAACTCTATCATGGGCTTACCTATGGAATAGATGCGCCAAGTGTATTGGAAATCGATCAAAATGCTTTTGTAATCAATAGTTTTTCTAAATATTTTGGTATGACTGGGTGGCGTTTAGGCTGGCTGGTGGCGCCTGAAGAGGCTGCGCCCGAATTAGAAAAATTAGCGCAGAATTTGATGATTTCGCCAAACACGGTTTCTCAATATGCAGCGCTGGCTGCATTTAAGCCTGAAACGATTTCTGAACTGGAGCGTAGACGTTTTGAGTTCCAAAAACGTCGTGATCTTCTAGTGGCTGGATTAAGAGATTTAGGCTTTGATCTGCCAGTTACCCCTGAGGGGGCATTCTATGTGTATGCAGGTGCTCAGCACCTTACCGATAACACCTTCGATTATTGTTGGTCGTTGTTGGAAGAGGATCATATAGCGACTACGCCGGGGCTGGATTTTGGTCAGCACCGTAGTCAGGAATTTATTCGATTCTCCTACACCACAGGGTTGGATCGTATTCAGTTGATGCTGGAACGTTTATCTAAAAGGATTCAAAAATAATGCAGTTCGAAAATCTAATCGAAGGGCGTTTGATCAAGCGATATAAGCGTTTCCTTGCTGATGTTGTTTTGTCGGATGGTCGCGAAGTTACGGTTCACTGTCCGAATACAGGCTCCATGAAAAACTGTGCTGATCCAGATAGCCGTGTTTGGGTGCACGACAGTGGCAATCCTAAACGTAAATACCCATTGGGTTGGGAACTGGTCGAAGTCGAAGGGCAGTATCTCGCCTGTATCAATACCGGTCTGGCGAACAAGCTGATCCGCGAAGGGATTGAGCAAGGGGTGATTGCTCAGCTGCAAGGGTACTCTGATATTCGTCAAGAGGTTAAGTATGGTGAAAACAGCCGTATTGATCTCTTGTTGGAAGATGAAGAGAAAGGTCGGGTATGGGTTGAAGTTAAGAATGTGACTTTGCTTGAATCTGATAACTGGGGAAGCTTTCCAGATGCAGTGACTAAGCGTGGCGCTAAACACTTGCAGGAATTAATGTCGATGGTGGAGCAAGGTGACCGCGCTGTGATGCTGTTTTGTGTGCCTCACACAGGGATTCAACAGGTACGCCCTGCCGATCAGATCGATCCAGAATATGGCCGCTTACTGCGTGAGGCAATAGAGGCTGGGGTAGAAGTAATTGCTTATGCTGCACATATCTCGCCTGAACAGATCAGTATTCAGCGCGAGATTCCGGTAATTACTTAGCCGAGGATCACTTGGCCGTCATCTAAGGTGAATGGGATGGCGGTCAGGCTATCTTCTACGCAGGGGCCTGAGATGCATTCGCCACTGTCAATTTTGAAAAGCGCGCCATGGGTAGCACACTGGATGAAGGTCTTGTCGTAATCTAGAAACTGATCAGGCTGCCATTCTAGGGGGATGCTGCGATGTGGGCAGCTATTTTCATAGACGTATAACTCACCACGGTATTTTACCGCGAAAAGTTTTTTGCCTTCGCACTCAAATCCTTTGGCCTGACCTTCAGTAATCTCATCAATGTGGCATAAGGCTGTCATTAGAAAATTACCTCTTGGATTCGTAGTTGCTCTAATAAACGTACGATCGCTTCATCATCGTCTGTATCGATCGAAAGTGTAAGTGCTTGCTCTTCTTCTGTTAGAGGCTGTGCAAGCTGTTGTTGTTCAAGCATGACCTCAATGTCAGCATCGGATGCATCAGAGCCTTCATTGGAGCGGCGCTTCAAACGGGCTTCAATCAGTTTTTGCTCGCATTCGCAGCTGATAATACGAATAGGTATACCGAGTTTCTCAGCCAGTTCGATATAGTTCTGACGTGTTCTTTGGCGCAAACAAGTTGCATCTACAATCACTGAGTAGCCGTTGCGCAGTAGCTCTGCGCTGGTATCAAAAAGATGATTGAAGGTATGGGCGTTCATTTGTGGCCCATACAGATCTATCTTTTCCCCTTTTAAGCTCAACTCGCGGAAAAGGCGCTTACGCTCAACATCAGAACGGATACGAATAGTATCGGTTTGATCAACGAGCTGTTGGCTTAAGTGGCTCTTGCCGCTACCCGAAATACCATGCATTAAAAACAGTGCTGGTTTTGGTGCGCGAGCATAGTAATCGGTTAGACGCAGATAGCGGCGCAGGGTTTGTAGATCGTGATGCTCGCCTAGTACTGCAACCTTTGCACGAACCATGGAGCGGTAAGCTTTATAGAAATTAAGTAGTGGTAGGGCATTGTAATCACCACTGATTTCTAAATAGCGGTTTAAGCAGCGATTGGCCCAGCGGAACTCACCGTTGGCTTCCAGATCCATAAGGAGAAAAGCAAGATCACAAATACTATCTATCCAGCGGAACTGTAAGTTAAATTCGATACAGTCAAACAGTCTTAGCTCATCATGGAAAAGAGTGATGTTGGCTAAGTGAAGATCGCCATGGCATTCGCGAATATGACCAGATTGCTTACGTTGTTCAATCAGTGGGGTCAGTTTGCGGAACTGTTGCGCAGTATAATGGGATAGCTTTTGTACTTTGTGCCAGTCATCTAGTTCGTCGATAGCGTCGGTGATATGACTGAAGTTATCGGAGACAACTTCCCAAATCGTTTCCGCTTCACCCCAAGGGCTGTCTTGCGCCACAATCGGAATACGCTGGTGAAAATCCGCGATTTGTTCGGCTAATGTATCGATCCAGCTAGCTTCAAAACGATGATTAACTAAAAGGAGATCGAGGCGTTGAGAATGATCAAATTGCTGCATTTGAACAGCATATTCAATGATCTCTTCATCGCCTTCTGGATTGAAAATCGGATTCTCAGCACTACCGCCAATACTGATGACTTGCTGGTAGATATCAGGCGCTAATCGTTGATTTAGACGTAGCTCTTCCTCACAGAAGTGCTGACGCTTCTCTAGCGTGGTAAAATCCAGGAAACCGAAATCCACTGGCTTTTTAATCTTATAGGCATATTCGCCTGTTAAGATCAGCCAGGAAATGTGGGTTTCTATCACCTCAATCTGGTCGACTGGATGCGGATAGAACGAAGCTTGTTTTAGAGAGTCGATTAGGGTCATAAACGTACTGATATACCTGCTAAGGGAAGGCATTATACTGAGCCAATGGCAAAAAAGAGAGCACCAAAATCGTCAAGTCGTGGCAAAAGCACTAAAAAACCACGCAGTTTCCTGAAAAAGTTTCTTATCTTTCTGTTCAAACTGTCCCTTTTGGGCATGGTGATTGGCGGAATCGGTTTGATCTATCTGGATGTCCAAGTCAAAAGTAAGTTTGAGGGTAAGCGCTGGGCATTACCTGCCAAAGTGTATGCGCGTCCTCTCGAGTTGTATCCGGGGCAGGTATTAGATCGCCAAGCGTTAAAGGATGAATTGAAAGGCTTGGGCTACCGATTTGTAAATCGTGCGGATAAACCGGGGATGGTGGAGTGGGCTTCCAGTCGTGCTCGCGTGTATACCCGTGGATTCAGTTTCCCTGATGGTGATGAGAGCGCACAGCGTTTATTGCTGAGCTTCAGTGGCAATCAGTTAGTGTCGATTAAAGATAGTCGCGGTTCCATCGTTCCGTTAAGTCGCCTTGAGCCGATCCTGATCGGTGGTATTTACCCTCGAGACAATGAAGATCGTGATCTGATTCGTTTAGAGCAAGCGCCACAACTACTTTTGGACTCATTGATTCAGATCGAGGATCGCGACTACTACAATCATTTTGGTGTGTCTCCGAAAGGCATCGCACGTGCCATGTGGGTTAACCTGAAGGCGCGTCGCTTTATTCAGGGGGGCAGTACCCTGACACAGCAGTTGATCAAAAACTTCTATCTAACCTCTGATCGAACCTTGGCGCGTAAGCTTATGGAGATCCCGATGGCGGTGCTATTGGATCTTCGCTACAGCAAAGATGAGATTTTAGAGGCTTATCTGAACGAAGTTTATTTGGGGCAATCGGGTTCCCGTGCAGTGCATGGTTTTGGCCTCGCGAGTCAGTATTACTTTGCCCAGCCTATTAATGAATTGAAACTTCATCAGGTCGCGCTATTAGCTGGTATGGTGAAAGGGCCATCTTACTTCGATCCAAGGCGCCACCCTGAACGTGCTAAAGCGCGTCGTGATCTTGTGTTGAAAGTGCTGCAAGAACAGGGCGTGATCAGTATGAAAGATCGTCTAGATGCTGAAAAACGTGGTTTAGGTGTGGTAAAGCAGCGTAGCCTTCATAAAGGTGCTTACCCTGCATATCTTGATCTTGTAAAACGTCAGTTGCGTGAAGAGTACCCTGAAGATGTGCTTAGCTCAGAAGGTTTGCGAGTATTCACTAGCTTAGATCCAATGGTTCAAGCGAATACTGCAGCGGCTCTGACCAAAACCATAGGCAATTTAAAGAAACGCTTCGGCAAACCGGTCACTGCATTGCAGGGCGGAATTGTAGTCACTGATCCGCAAACCGGTGAAGTATTGGCGCTGGTGGGTGGTAAAAACGCCCGCTATCAAGGCTTTAACCGCGCTTTAGATGCGCGCCGTCCAATCGGTTCTTTGGTGAAACCAGCAGTCTTTTTGGCGGGGTTAGAAGAGGGTTATACCTTGGCTTCCCTTTTGGATGATCAGCCGATTAGTGTGCCGCTTCCTGGTGGTAAGAGTTGGGTGCCGCAGAACTTTGATCGTCAAAGCCACGGTAAAGTGCCGCTTTATCTATCTTTAGCGAAATCCTATAACCAGAGTACTGCCCAATTAGGTATGGATATAGGTTTGCCGAAAGTGATCGATACCTTAGAACGTTTAGGTATCTCTCGTGATCCCAAACCTTACCCCTCGCTTTTACTTGGTGCTGAGTCGATGAGCCCATTTGAGATTGCGACGGTTTATCAGACGATTGCTGCAAATGGTTTTAGAACGCCGATGCGTGCTATTCGTTTGGTTACGGACTCAGAAGGGCAGGAGCTTTCTCGCTATCCATTTGAAGTGAAACAGGTGGTGACTGCGGAGAATATGCATCTGATTCAATACGCGTTACAAGCGGTTACCCGAGAAGGTACAGGGCGCTATATCTATACCCGTCTGCCAGGTTCAATTAATGTGGCTGGTAAGACCGGCACTAGTAATGGTCAGCGCGATAGTTGGTTTGCTGGTTTTGCAGGAGATCGCATGGCGGTGGTCTGGTTAGGGCTGGACGACAATGGCAAGCTACCTTTTACCGGTTCGGGAGGTGCATTACGCGTTTGGACCGAGTTAATGGTAAAAGAACGACCTCAGTCACTTATGGCGGTTCAGCCTGAAGAGATTGAGTATCACTGGATTGAAGAAAAAACAGGTTTGATCTCTGCCGAACAATGTCAGGGTGTGCGACAATTGCCGTTCATAAAAGGTACAGCTCCGCAAGATTACGCTGAATGTGCCGGAAATCAGCAACAAGAATCTATGGATTGGTTTGAACGATGGTTCAGATAATTAAGCGATATAAAACAGCTGGAGCACTTTTAACAGCATTGGCTTTGACTGGGTGCGTGAGTGGAACAGGAGTATACCGTCCCCCTGTAGAGGATCGATCAGGGCAAGATGGCGTTATTCAGTCAGCCGAATCTGCTACGGGTGTTCAAATCAAACCTACGGTTGTTCGAGAATCGCGAACTGAGAACCCTGTCGCCGTACCAGTTCCAACGCCTGTGACTGCTCGCGCTCAAAACCCTGCTGTCATTGCTCTGTTAAACAGTGCCAATCAGCAGAAAAACAGAGGGGCGATGCAGGCAGCAGAAAGCAATCTTGAACGTGCACAACGGATCGCTCCTAGGGATCCGGAAATCTATTATCAATGGGCTGATGTACGTCGCCTAGAAGGTCAGTGGGCTCAAGCCGAGCAAATGGCTCTAAAAGGTACAAATATGGCTATTGGTGATGTCGTTATGCTGCGAAGATTGTGGTTGTTGATTGCGGATATTCGTCAAAGTTCAGGTGATCGTTCAGGTGCAAATGCAGCCCGAACTAAAGCGCTGAATTACTAATCGGATAAGCACTAAAAAGCAGCCTAAATGGCTGCTTTTTTATGCGTGAAATAGGCAGGTCGAGATCGTTTAAGGAAGCTTTTCTTTTCCAAGGGCTATGCTCAAAAGTATCAGAGCAACAGCAAACACTGAATGATACAAAGCTGGATCAGCCAAATGAGGCATTAGACTTGCTTGACTATAAACAAGGGTCGAAACTGCAATCGCAATTGCGGATGCAGTACCTGCTGCTTTAGTGATTAGCGGTTGCATTCTTAAACAGCTGATTAGCAAAGCAAGTGCAGATAGTCCTGCACATGCTTGGCTGTAGGTGACCCCAACCTCGCTTCGGCGACAGAGTTCAAATAGGGCGAATAATACTAATAACCAACGCCCCCATGCTGCACGTGACCAATCCTTCTTCCATGCATAATCAAACATGGCGCTTGCTATTAAAGGGATCGCTGCAAAGTACGCTAGGTTATCAAGCAGACGCCTGAACGTGACCGAGTCCTGATCTGTTCCTTGTAGCAGTAATGACCCAGCACCTGAGCAAGCGATAAATGCAGCAGAAAGGCTAATGACCACGCTGGCTGTATGGTCATATTTCTCGCCTACTCTATAACTGCGCCCTGCTAAAAATAGAGCGCTGGCAATCAGAAGAGCATTGCCAGCTATGATTGCTACGGTCATTTTAGATTCGCAAAAACGTGGTCAGCCGCTGCGAGTGTTTTCTCAATATCTTCCTGTGTATGTGCAGCAGATACAAAGCCTGCTTCAAATGCTGAAGGTGCTAGATATACACCTTGCTCAAGCATGCCATGGAAGAATTTAGAGAAGCGATCAGCGTCGCACGCCATAGTTTCAGCGAAGCTAGTCACTTGCTCTTGCTCAGTGAAGAATAGACCGAACATGCCACCGACACGGCTAGTGGTAAATGGAATACCATTTGCCATCGCTACAGCTTCTAAACCTTCGGTTAGTAGCTCTACTTTTGCGCTTAGTTGTTCGTAGAAACCAGGTTTAGAAACAGCATTCAGCATCGCTAGGCCCGCAGCCATTGCGAGTGGGTTACCGGAAAGCGTACCCGCTTGGTAAACAGCGCCTAGGGGAGCTATGTGCTCCATGATCTCTTTCTTACCACCAAACGCGCCTACTGGTAGGCCGCCGCCAATAACTTTACCAAGCGTCGTTAGATCAGGTGTTACGTTGTAAACAGATTGTGCACCACCTAGAGCGACACGGAAACCAGTCATAACTTCGTCAAAGATCAGAACCGTGCCGTATTCATCACATACTTCACGAAGGCCTTCTAGGAAGCCAGGAATAGGAGGGATGCAGTTCATGTTGCCGGCTACAGGTTCAACGATGATGCACGCGATCTGATCACCGATCTCGGCGAATGCTTTACGAACGCTGTCGATATCGTTGTGAGTCAGAGTGATGGTGTGTTCAGCAAGAGAGGCGGGAACGCCAGGAGAGCTAGGCTCGCCTAAAGTCAGCATGCCAGAGCCTGCTTTAACCAATAGAGAGTCGGAATGACCGTGGTAGCAGCCTTCAAACTTAACGATTTTATCGCGCTTAGTGTAACCACGTGCCAGACGGATAGCACTCATAGTCGCTTCTGTACCAGAGCTAACCATACGAACCATGTCTAGAGATGGCATGATCTCGCAAACCTTGTTTGCCATCTCGATTTCAATTTCTGTTGGCGCGCCAAAGCCTAGACCGTTATCTAAAGAAGCGCGCACGGCATCGATTACTTCACTGTTGCAATGACCTAAGATCATTGGACCCCAAGAGCCAACGTAGTCGATGTATTTGTTACCGTCTTCATCAAACAAGTATGCGCCTTCGCCTTGTTTGAAGAAGATTGGGGTGCCGCCTACACCTTTAAATGCACGCACAGGAGAGTTAACTCCACCGGGAATGTGAACTTGAGCTGCTTGGAAAAGTTCTTCTGAACGGGACATCTTTATTCTCTCTGAAATCAATTAGTGAAGAGCTGGTGGAACTGTTTTGCTGCTGCAGTCACTTTTTTGTTCGCGTATAGCGCATGTATGACGGCAACCATATCGGCACCTGCTGTTACAATCTGGTCGGCATTATCCACGCTAATGCCTCCAATCGCCACTATTGGCAAGTTAACTTTGTCTTTTACATCTTTAACCAGGGAAAGAGGAGCGGGCTTGGCGTTAGGTTTAGTTTTCGATGGGAAGAATGCGCCGAATGCTAAATATGAAGCACCGGCTTGTTGGGCTTTTAAGGCTAGCTCCAACGAATCGTGGCAGGTCACGCCAATGATAGCGTCTTCCCCCAGCATTTCACGAGCTTCCTCTATTGCACCATCGCTTTGTCCCAAGTGTACGCCTGCGGCACCAATACCTGCAGCCAAGCCTGCATCATCATTGATGATGAGTGGGATTTTGTTCTTTTTGCAAATGAGGTTTAAAGCCGATGCTTGCTCAACGCGTTTTTTAAGGTCGGATGATTTATCTCGATACTGAATGATCTTCGCGCCGCCCTGTATGCTTTGTTCAACTTTGCGCAGCATGGTTTCAGTATCGGGCATTAGGTCGGAATCAGTAATGCCGTATAGGCCTTTTAAACTGTATGTCATAGATCAGTCTTTGCGGTAGAAATCTTCAATTTGGCTTCGGGTTAGTAGGCCCGTAATTTTTTTCTGATTATCTAGAACGTATAAAGCTTCGGTGCTTTTATTATTCATTCTATCCAGAGCTTCTTGTAGTGTTGCTTTGCTATCGATACTACTAGCATCGAGACGAAGTGCCGGTATTTCTAATAGATCAATATCCTTATGTGGTTCAAAGTTATTTCTAAGGTGAAGATGTAGATCTCCAGGGGAGAGGAAACTGAAGTCATTATCTTTTTCTACCAGAACCCAATCGGGGCTAGTCTCTAAGGCATGTTGAGCGCCTTTTTCGGAGACGATTGCAGTACTTTTTACAAAATTCGTTGTCATGATGCTTTGTACAGCTGAGCCATTAAGTATCTGGGCAATAGGTTTATATCGATAATCCAGCCCTTGTAACTGCATACTGATAACAAAGATCGACGGCATTTTGAAAACGTAGCGGGCGATCAAATTTGAAACCACAATGGAAATCATTGCGGGAAAAATAATATTCGGATTGGATGAAAGCTCCAATATCGCCACAAGTGCGGCCATAGGCGCGTTGGCAACAGCGCCCATCATACTGCCCATACCCAATAGGGCATAGAATCCAGAATTTGCTACATCTTGGTCAACGGCACTAGCACCAAAGATACCGAGAATTCCCCCCGCCATAGCGCCTATGAAAAAGGTAGGTCCGATAAGTCCTGCTGGAACACCAAGGCCAAGAACAATCGGTGTCAGAACGCACTTGGCGAGCACTATGCCTATTAGTAAACCAATTCCCACTTCGCCATGTAAAACAGAGGTCACTGTGTCGTAGCCCAATCCCATTATTTGTGGATAAAACAGAGCCATTGAGCCAGTGAGAATACCTGCCAACATCAACTTGGATCTATACGTGAAGACGGAATGATCGGACCACTTCATTGTTGCACGCATTAGCGCAATAAATAGAACTGCTAAAAGCCCAATAATAAGGCCTAAAAAGGCCACGTAAGGAATTTCATGCAGAGATTCTATATGTAGTTGAGGGACAGTAAGTACTAACTGATTTCCTAGCATTATCTGTACAACTAGCGTGCCTGTTGCTGCAGCAACCATGACTGGCATAAAACCAATGACGGTGTATTCCAGTAATATGACCTCCATGGCAAAGACGACGCCTGCTAATGGGGTGTTAAAAGTGGCGGCAATACCTGCGGCAGCGCCGCAGCCTGCCAGTATTCTTAACGTATTGTTGGGTAGTTTTAATCTTTGTCCAAGTTGGCTACCGCAAGCTGCACCTAAGTGAATTGCTGGGCCCTCTTTACCGACAGAGTGGCCGCATAGCAGAGCAATTGAAGCCGCGATAAGTTGAACGACGGCGTTCACCAAAGGCAGATTGCTTTGATGGTAAGCCATTCGTTCCAATAAGTGAGCAACACCTACTTTGCGATTGAGTGGGGTGACGCGTGATAAAACCGCTATCAGTAATAAACTACCGACAATAGGGAGGAAGAAATGATACCAAGAGGAAAGTTCTTCAAAGTTATCACTGTCACCTCCAGGTAAAAAGCTAGAAAGCGGGAGTTCAAGCAATAACCGAAAGCTGCCTAAAACAAGACCGCACAGCAATCCGCAGATTAACCCTAGGATAACCATTTGGGGCAATGCTTCACTGTGAGCAAGGCGATGGCGGAAATGGTCAAGAGAAAAAGTATTTCGCAGCATAAGCTAGATTATTTATTAATAGTCATAAGGGGCTTAGTTTCTGTATTATACGTTACCAGTTTTTCATCCCTTATGAGAGGTTCCTGTGATTAAGGTAGGTATTGTAGGTGGTACCGGTTATACCGGTGTAGAGTTACTTCGTTTGTTGGCAAATCATCCTCAGGCAAAAGTAGAGGTTATTACTTCTCGCTCAGAGGAAGGCGTCAGTGTGGCTGACATGTATCCCAACCTTCGAGGACACCACGATCTGCGCTTTACCGTACCGGACGTGGAAACTCTAAGTGGTTGTGATGTTGTTTTCTTTGCGACGCCTCACGGAGTTGCGATGAATATGGCAGCAGAGCTTGTTGGTAAGGGTGTTAAAGTCATTGATCTAGGTGCCGACTTCAGAATCAAGGATCTCGAGCTTTGGTCTAAGTGGTATGGCATGGAGCATACACAACCAGAGATGGCAGAGTTGGCTGTGTATGGTTTGCCAGAGGTTAATCGTGAACAGATCAAAGATGCGCAGTTGATTGCTTGCCCAGGTTGTTATCCAACGGCGACGCAGCTTGCTTATCTGCCTCTATTGGAAAACAAACTGATCGATCACCGTCGTCTAATTGCTGACTGTAAATCGGGTGTAAGTGGTGCTGGTCGTGGTGCGAAGGTTGGTATGTTGTTGTGCGAAGCGAGTGAAAGCATGATGGCTTACGGCGTGCCGGGTCATCGTCACCTGCCTGAGATTAAGCAAGGTCTTGCGTTAGCAGCAGAGCGTCCAGTGCATCTGACGTTTGTTCCGCACCTAACGCCGATGATTCGTGGCATTCATTCTACCTGCTACGGCGTGTTAAAAGATCCTGTTGATCATGATCTACAAGCGATCTTTGAAGAACGTTACGCAAATGAGCCATTTGTTGATGTTATGCCTGCAGGTAGTCATCCACAAACAAGAAGTGTTAAAGGTGCGAACTTTTGCCGTATCAGCGTTCATCGCCCTCAAGGTGAAGACACCGTGGTTGTATTATCTGTGATTGATAACCTTGTTAAAGGTGCTGCGGGTCAGGCGGTTCAAAATATGAACATTATGTTTGGTTTTGAAGAGACTGCCGGTCTGAATGTTGTTGGCTTGATGCCTTAATACTTGACTGAATTAGTCGGTTAAGGCGATAATTGTGCTCAGCTTAATTGAGTATGGTCGTTATGATAGAAACAGTTGATCCTATTGCAGAGCCGGAGATGGTATTTACTACTTCTGCCGCTGCTAAAGTAAAATCTCTTATGGAAGAGGAAGAGAATGATAGCCTGAAATTACGTGTATTTATTACAGGTGGCGGCTGTGCCGGTTTCTCTTACGGCTTCACTTTTGATGAAAATGCTGCAGATGATGACACTGTGATCGAACGTGATGGTGTGTTCATGGTGGTAGATCCGATGAGCTTCCAATATTTAGTTGGTTCTGAAGTGGACTTTAAAGAAGGTCTTCAAGGTTCTCAGTTTGTGATTAACAACCCGAATGCAACGACAACTTGTGGTTGTGGTTCATCCTTCTCTATCTAGCTGTTTCTGTTCAGCTTAGTCTAAGCTTACATATGATAGTAATAGGTTATCCCTTGTTATGAGGGGGCCTATTACTATATCTTCTACTCTGTCGTAGGTTATTAATTTAAGTCCTCTAGGGGAATAATATGCGTCAGTTGGTTTTTTCTGTTTTCTGTATGTTTTTTTCTGGCTTGCTGATGGCTCAGCCACTGCAGTCGCCTATATCTCCAGATGTCGCTAATGATCGTTATCTTGCGTTGATTAAGAAACACACGCCTAGTGAAGTTGAAATGCTTTTTCAACGAGCGAGTATGCTCGTTGATGAGGTGGAGAATCTTTCATCCTACGAACCGATCGTGTTTGTTTTACATGGTGATGAAGCGCATGCCTTCCGGCATCAGAATATGAACCAGTACAAAAGCTTGTTGGAGCTTGCTGAGCGATTGGACTCGAATAATGTGATTGATATCCGTGTGTGCGAAACATGGATGCGAGCGAATGGTGTCGAGCGCTCAGAACTGCCTGCGTTTATCGATACGATTCCACTAGGTCCTGCAGAACAGGTTAGGCTTCGCCAACAAGGCTATCTATACTTTTAGGCTTGATAGATAGCGCCTAGAATTCGATCCCCTTGCGCGCCGGTAACATTTGGATTGTTGCCGGCTTTTCCATCTAAGCAGCGCATAGCTAGCCAAGCAAAGGCCGCTGCTTCCATCCAATCTGCATCAATACCGATATTGCCACTGTTGCTGACGTTAATATTGGGTAATAAATCCGATATGCGTTGCGTAAGTGCTTGGTTGAAACTGCCGCCGCCACAGATATATAGCTCAAATGCCTGGCTAGGAATGTGTGCTTTTATAGCATCGGTTATGCTGGTGGCAGTCAATTCAAGCAGAGTGCGTTGTACGTCTTCCGCTTTAATCACTGGGAGCGTGGCTAGTGTTTGTTTTAGCCAAGCTAAATTAAACTGTTCCCTGCCAGTGCTTTTAGGTGGAGGTTCTGAAAAATATTCAATAGAGCTTAATTGCTCTAAAAGGTCTTCATTAATGGAGCCAGTTAGTGCCCATTCGCCATTTTGATCGAAGGGGAGGTCTCGACAGTGCTTGATCCACGCATCTAATAAAACGTTACCCGGACCTGTATCAAAGCCAAGGATGCTTTGCTCTTCGGATTTTGGAAGGAAAGTAAGGTTAGCCATCCCACCGATATTCAGCAGAATACGATTGCAGTCATGTGAATGCAGCATTGCATGATGAAACGCTGGAACCAAAGGTGCGCCTTGACCATCAGCGGCCATGTCACGACGTCGAAAATCTGCCACGGTGGTGATGCCGGTTAGTTCAGCAATTTGGTTTGCGTCACCTATTTGCAAAGTGAAACCAAATTCTGGACGGTGACGGATGGTTTGGCCGTGGCTGCCGATTGCTGAAACTTGCTCGGCAGATAAGCCGTTTTTGCT
This sequence comes from Neptuniibacter sp. QD48_55, assembly GCF_047778115.1. Classification (GTDB taxonomy): domain Bacteria; phylum Pseudomonadota; class Gammaproteobacteria; order Pseudomonadales; family Balneatricaceae; genus Neptuniibacter. Next base: position 458,375 of record NZ_CP180555.1, read on the forward strand.
TAAAAGATCATTTACGGTTTTGGCGAAGAGCTTACCTAAAGATCTATCTACCTTGCCCATTAAGTCAATTTCATGATCGCCGGGCTGGGTCAGTGTCAAAATATCGTTCTTTAACGTTGCTGGAATCTCTTCAGCGTGTGTAGCTACCATTTCAAAATTTGGTGTAAATCTAACGGCAACTGCGTCGATGCCATCCAGACTGGTACCTGACATTAACCCAATAAATAGATCCTTCTGACTCATACTTAACGATTGCTCTGTGCAAGTGTAGTGGCTTGGTGAGTTTCAAGCTGAGCTAATAAGCTGCTCGTGGTTTCCGTGAAGTTACTTCGCTCAGCTTTGGCGATAGGAGACGCTTGTGGCAATTTAACCGTCAGAGGATTCTTGTGAACGCCATTTACACGAAACTCGTAATGAAGGTGAGGGCCGCTTGCAAGGCCTGTTTGACCAACAAAGCCAATCACTTGGCCTTGCTTAACGCGAGTGCCGACACGTTGTCCACGTTTAAAATTGCTCATATGGGCATAAAGGGTGGTGATATTGCTACCGTGTTGGACGATTACAACATTGCCAAATCCGCCTTTTCTACCTCGGAATGTGATTTTGCCTTCACCAGCGGCTTTAATTGGTGTGCCTGTTCGGGCTGCATAATCCACGCCCTTGTGAGCGCGAATGCGATTGAGTACCGGGTGCTTACGGCTGAGGCTGAAGCGAGAACTGATGCGGGCGAAATCTACCGGCGAGCGAAGGAAGGCTTTACGCATACTATAACCTTCAGGCGTGTAGTAGCTGCTATCGCCTTCGGTATTTGTATAACGAAGAGCGGTGAATTTATTGCCTCTGTTGGTAAATTGAGCGGCAATAATAGGGCCTTCGCCAATTTTTTCGCCATCTAGATAGTGTTCTTCATAAATAAGACTGAAATCGTCGTTTTTACGGATATCAAGCACGAAGTCTACGTCCCAGCCAAAGATACTCGCGAGTTCCATAATTTTCTTGCTGGAAAGCCCTGCTTCTTCACCAGCTAAAAAAAACGAGTCTTTGATTGTACCGGCTGTGAATTGCTGTCTGACTTCGGGCGTTCTGATAACAGAATTAATCTGGAAGGCGCCGTTTGCATCGGTATCTAGCACGGTGTATTTAAGTTTGGATTCGATATGTTTGAGCTTGCTTAACTTACCATTCTCAATGACGAAGCTTAATGTTTGACCAGGGAATAGACGGGTGAATGCTTTGGTTTCTTTACCTGCAGCAGCTACATGGTAAACATCACGTGGTGTTAGTCCTGCCTTTTTAAACATGGACGTTAAATTGTCACCATTGCCAACAGTGTATTCGACCCAGTTATCTTCGGGTATGGAAGGGGTTAAAGCAGCTGCTTGGGCTGGATTAGTGTCGATAACTGCTTCGACTGATGTTGTTTCTGCGTTAGAAGTGTTTGATTCAGTAGATATAAGCGGCGCAGTAAGTGGAGCGGTTGGTAGATCACCGCGAGTTGCTTCGACTTCTTGTGATGGAAGCAGTAAAAGAGTCAGGCCTAAAATAAGTACACAGGCACTGACAGCCACTAAGTGAACCGTGGGAAAGTTTCCACGGAACTGTTTAACGCGATTTAGCACCCTATACCCCTTCATTATTATATTGGGTTGCTGAAAATTGAGCGTGGCATTATGCCACTGTCATTAAAGAAAGTCGGCTTAGTTGAATAAAACTTAAGGATTGCTTAACGATAACTCATAAAAATTGCTGAGAACTTATTTGTTTGCAGGCTTAGCAAGGGCTAAAATAGCCGCTTCGAATTTTTAGCCGTAATTTAAAGGGCAAGCAAAAGCAATGAGTGAAGCACTATTAAACGACCTACAAGCGCGCGGGCTAGTTGCGCAGATGACAAGCGAAGAAGATTTGGCAAAGCATCTTGCTGAAGGCAGTGTGACTCTTTATTGCGGCTTCGACCCTACAGCAGATAGTTTGCATATTGGTAGTCTAGTACCACTACTAACACTAAAGCGTTTCCAAGAGTTTGGTCACAAACCGCTTGCACTTGTGGGCGGGGCGACTGGTCTAATCGGTGATCCAAGCTTTAAAGCGCAAGAGCGTAAGCTAAATGATGATTCAACGGTAGCAGGTTGGGTTGAGAAGCTTAAAGCTCAGGTTAGTGCGTTTGTAGATTTCGACTGTGGTGCTAATAGTGCTGAAGTTGTGAATAACCTAGATTGGACACAAAACGTAAATGTTCTAACTTTCTTGCGTGATATTGGTAAACACTTTTCTGTTAACCAGATGATAGCTAAAGAGTCAGTGAAGCAGCGTATTGATCGTGAAGGTGAAGGTATCTCTTTCACTGAATTTACTTACATGATTTTGCAATCGTATGACTTCCAGCAGTTAAATGCTTCTCATGGTTGTACTTTACAGATCGGTGGTTCTGATCAGTGGGGCAACATTACCGGTGGTACTGAACTAACTCGTCGTATGAATGGCAATCAAGCATTTGGTTTGACGTTACCGCTTATTACTAAGTCAGACGGTACGAAATTTGGTAAAACTGAGTCGGGCACTATCTGGCTAGATGCAAACAAAACATCTCCATATGCTTTCTATCAGTTCTGGCTACAAACAGCAGATGCGGATGTTTATCGTTTCCTTAAGTACTTCACGTTCTTGCCAGTAACAGATATCGAAGCGCTAGAGAAAGAAGATGCTGAGCGCCAAGGTCGTCCAGAAGGTCAGCGCGTTCTTGCTGAAGAAGTAACGCGTCTTGTTCATGGAGAAGAAGGTTTGGCTGCGGCTAAGCGTATTACAGAAGCGTTGTTCTCGGGTGAGACATCTGAACTAAGCGAACAGGATTATGCGCAGCTAGCTCAAGACGGTTTGCCATCATCTGTAATTAACCCAGAAGAAGTGGCTGAAACACCTTTAACGACTATCTTGTCAGAAGCGGGTATGGCACCAGGCGGCAAGCAAGTTAAAGATGCGCTACAGCGAAATGCGGTTATTGTTAACGGAAACGCACATGGCTTTGAAGATAATATGAAAGCGACAGAAGTGTTTGCAGAATCAAATGCGCGCTTTGGTAAGTACTTCTTAGTTAAGCTGGGTAAAAAGAAACACCATCTTTTCTCTCTTTGAGTCATAAGAGAGAAAATAGAGAAGGCGTTGAGGTAAAACTCAGCGCCTTTTTTGTGTCTGTTGACTAGTATTTATACGCTGTTGATTAACTCTTGATCGATTTGCGGTGTTTTGTAAGTTTTTTACAACTTTTTTCAGTTTTTTGTAGATTGGGTGTTGACCCTTTTTCAGATGTCTGTAGAATTCGCCGTCCTTGCTTAGGGAGGCCGCCAAAACGGGGCTTATTGAGCTAAGTGAGGTGCTTAGTAAGTGATTGAAAACATTGGTTTTTTAGATTGCTTACGGGGCAGGATTCAAAGTCCGGTTGCTGAGTAAAAAATTTTACAAAATTGCAAAATAAACGGTTGACTTTGAATGAGCGCACAGTAGAATATGCGCCTCGCTTGAGACGAAACGCTGAGTCAGCGGAGAGTCAAAAAGCAACGCTCTTTAACAATTTGATCAGATAATTCGTGTGGGCGCTTGTTGAGAAGAAGCAAACTTTTTCTAGACAAGCAACCAAGTGAATTCATTTAAAGCGATTTACAAAGGTTTAACGTTCTTAAGAATGTTATCCGGTTGTTTAGTACTAGAGTCCGTTACCACATTCCTGGTAACACAAATGATTTAAACTGAAGAGTTTGATCATGGCTCAGATTGAACGCTGGCGGCAGGCCTAACACATGCAAGTCGAACGGTAACATGACTAGCTTGCTAGTTGATGACGAGTGGCGGACGGGTGAGTAACGCGTAGGAATCTACCCAGTAGCGGGGGATAAGCCAGAGAAATTTGGTCTAATACCGCATACGCCCTACGGGGGAAAGCAGGGGATCTTCGGACCTTGCACTATTGGATGAGCCTGCGTGAGATTAGCTAGTTGGTGAGGTAATGGCTCACCAAGGCGACGATCTCTAGCTGGTCTGAGAGGATGATCAGCCACACTGGAACTGAGACACGGTCCAGACTCCTACGGGAGGCAGCAGTGGGGAATATTGCACAATGGGCGCAAGCCTGATGCAGCCATGCCGCGTGTGTGAAGAAGGCCCTAGGGTTGTAAAGCACTTTCAGCAGTGAGGAAAGGTTAGTAGTTAATACCTGCTAGCTGTGACGTTAACTGCAGAAGAAGCACCGGCTAACTCCGTGCCAGCAGCCGCGGTAATACGGAGGGTGCGAGCGTTAATCGGAATTACTGGGCGTAAAGCGCGCGTAGGTGGATTGGTCAGTCAGATGTGAAAGCCCAGGGCTCAACCTTGGAACTGCACCTGATACTGCCAATCTAGAGTACGGTAGAGGGTAGTGGAATTTCCTGTGTAGCGGTGAAATGCGTAGATATAGGAAGGAACACCAGTGGCGAAGGCGACTACCTGGACCGATACTGACACTGAGGTGCGAAAGCGTGGGGAGCAAACAGGATTAGATACCCTGGTAGTCCACGCCGTAAACGATGTCTACTAGCCGTTGGGAGACTTGATCTTTTAGTGGCGCAGCTAACGCGATAAGTAGACCGCCTGGGGAGTACGGCCGCAAGGTTAAAACTCAAATGAATTGACGGGGGCCCGCACAAGCGGTGGAGCATGTGGTTTAATTCGACGCAACGCGAAGAACCTTACCAACTCTTGACATCCAGAGAAGTTACTAGAGATAGTTTCGTGCCTTCGGGAACTCTGAGACAGGTGCTGCATGGCTGTCGTCAGCTCGTGTTGTGAAATGTTGGGTTAAGTCCCGTAACGAGCGCAACCCTTGTCCTTATTTGCCAGCACTTCGGGTGGGAACTCTAAGGAGACTGCCGGTGACAAACCGGAGGAAGGTGGGGACGACGTCAAGTCATCATGGCCCTTACGAGTTGGGCTACACACGTGCTACAATGGCCGGTACAGAGGGCCGCGAACCTGCGAGGGTAAGCTAATCTCAGAAAACCGGTCGTAGTCCGGATTGGAGTCTGCAACTCGACTCCATGAAGTCGGAATCGCTAGTAATCGCGAATCAGAATGTCGCGGTGAATACGTTCCCGGGCCTTGTACACACCGCCCGTCACACCATGGGAGTGGATTGCACCAGAAGTAGCTAGCTTAACCTTCGGGAGGGCGGTTACCACGGTGTGGTTCATGACTGGGGTGAAGTCGTAACAAGGTAGCCCTAGGGGAACCTGGGGCTGGATCACCTCCTTAAACGAAAGCCGATTCTCGGCAAGCGTTCACACGAATTATCTGATCAGAGAAGTTAAGAGCAACGGTGTAGGCTTGTAGCTCAGCTGGTTAGAGCGCACCCCTGATAAGGGTGAGGTCGGTGGTTCAAGTCCACTCAGGCCTACCAATAATAGCCTTACTGTTTTCTTTGGGGCTATAGCTCAGCTGGGAGAGCGCCTGCTTTGCACGCAGGAGGTCTGCGGTTCGATCCCGCATAGCTCCACCATCATCCTTTGGATGAGAAGGAAGAGTTTTAAAACATATTGTCGTTTAAGACATTATCTTTTAAAGCTTTTTTGCTTTAAACGCTCTTTAACAATTTGGATTTGATTCATTTGATTTAGATTTAAGACATGTAGTTTTACTGCATGCGCCAATTCGGCGAAATCTATCGTTACTAGCAATACAAGTTACTGTGATTCCAGACGCCTTCGGGTTATATGGTCAAGTGACTAAGCGTGCACGGTGGATGCCTTGGCAGTCAGAGGCGATGAAGGACGTTGTAACCTGCGATAAGGTTCGGGGAGGTGGTAAACAACCTTTGATCCGGACATTTCCGAATGGGGAAACCCACCTATTTATAGGTATCTTTTAACTGAATACATAGGTTATTAGAGGCGAACCTGGGGAACTGAAACATCTAAGTACCCAGAGGAAAAGAAATCAACCGAGATTCCCTAAGTAGCGGCGAGCGAACGGGGACCAGCCCTTAAGCTTTATTAGATTTAACAGAACACTCTGGAAAGTGTGGCCATAGTGGGTGATAGCCCCGTATGTGAAAGGTCTTTTAAAGTGAAATCGAGTAGGACGGCACACGTGAAACGCTGTCTGAATATGGGGGGACCATCCTCCAAGGCTAAATACTCCTGACTGACCGATAGTGAACCAGTACCGTGAGGGAAAGGCGAAAAGAACCCCTGTGAGGGGAGTGAAATAGACCCTGAAACCGTGTACGTACAAGCAGTGGGAGCCGTTTTCGGACGGTGACTGCGTACCTTTTGTATAATGGGTCAGCGACTTACTTTTAGTGGCAAGGTTAAGCATTTGCGGAGCCGTAGGGAAACCGAGTCTTAATAGGGCGTCCAGTCGCTAGGAGTAGACCCGAAACCGAGTGATCTATCCATGGGCAGGTTGAAGATGCGGTAACACGCATTGGAGGACCGAACCGACTGTCGTTGAAAAGCCAGCGGATGACTTGTGGATAGGAGTGAAAGGCTAATCAAACTCGGAGATAGCTGGTTCTCCTCGAAAACTATTTAGGTAGTGCCTCGTGTCTAACCATGGGGGTAGAGCACTGTTTCGGCTAGGGGGTCATCCCGACTTACCAACCCGATGCAAACTCCGAATACCCATGAGTTCAATCACGGGAGACACACGGCGGGTGCTAACGTCCGTCGTGGAAAGGGAAACAACCCAGACCGTCAGCTAAGGTCCCAAAGTTTATGCTAAGTGGGAAACGATGTGGGAAGGCTTAGACAGCTAGGAGGTTGGCTTAGAAGCAGCCACCCTTTAAAGAAAGCGTAATAGCTCACTAGTCGAGTCGGCCCGCGCGGAAGATATAACGGGGCTAAGCATAACACCGAAGCTACGGATGCACTTTGTGCATGGTAGAGGAGCGTTCTGTAAGCTGTTGAAGCGGAAGCTGTAAGGCACCGTGGAGGTATCAGAAGTGCGAATGCTGACATGAGTAACGATAAGGGAGGTGAAAACCCTCCCCGCCGGAAGACCAAGGGTTCCTATCCAACGCTATTCGAGGTAGGGTGAGTCGGCCCCTAAGGAGAGGCTGAAGAGCGTATCCGATGGGAAACAGGTTAATATTCCTGTACTGCTCATAACTGCGATGGGGGGACGGAGAAGGCTAGGCTAGCGCGGCGTTGGTTGTCCGCGTTTAAGGTAGTAGGTTGAGGACTTAGGCAAATCCGGGTCCTTAAGACCGAGAACCGATGACGAGGTCCTTTATGGACTGAAGTAGTTGATGCCATGCTTCCAGGAAAATCCTCTAAGCTTCAGGTTATGACTAACCGTACCCTAAACCGACACAGGTGGTCAGGTAGAGAATACTAAGGCGTATGAGAAAACTCGGGTGAAGGAACTAGGCAAAATGGCACCGTAACTTCGGGAGAAGGTGCGCCGGTTTTGGTGATGGGACTTGCTCCCTAAGCTGAGGCCGGTCGAAGATACCAGGTGGCTGCGACTGTTTATTAAAAACATAGCACTCTGCAAACTCGAAAGAGGACGTATAGGGTGTGACGCCTGCCCGGTGCCGGAAGGTTAATTGATGGGGTTAGCACTTGTGCGAAGCTCTTGATCGAAGCCCCGGTAAACGGCGGCCGTAACTATAACGGTCCTAAGGTAGCGAAATTCCTTGTCGGGTAAGTTCCGACCTGCACGAATGGCGTAACGATGGCCACACTGTCTCCACCCGAGACTCAGTGAAATTGAAATAGCTGTTAAGATGCAGTTTACCCGCGGCTAGACGGAAAGACCCCGTGAACCTTTACTACAGCTTCACAGTGGACTTTGACATTACTTGTGTAGAATAGCTGGGAGGCTTTGAAACCCTGTCGCCAGATAGGGTGGAGCCACCTTTGAAATACCAGCCTGGTAATGTTGAGGTTCTAACCCAGTTCCCTAAGCGGGATCGGGGACATTGTGTGGTGGGTAGTTTGACTGGGGCGGTCTCCTCCCAAAGAGTAACGGAGGAGCACGAAGGTACCCTCAGCATGGTCGGAAATCATGCAATGAGCGCAAGAGTAGAAGGGTGCTTGACTGCGAGACAGACACGTCGAGCAGGTACGAAAGTAGGTTCTAGTGATCCGGTGGTTCTGTATGGAAGGGCCATCGCTCAACGGATAAAAGGTACTCCGGGGATAACAGGCTGATACCGCCCAAGAGTTCACATCGACGGCGGTGTTTGGCACCTCGATGTCGGCTCATCACATCCTGGGGCTGAAGCCGGTCCCAAGGGTATGGCTGTTCGCCATTTAAAGTGGTACGCGAGCTGGGTTTAGAACGTCGTGAGACAGTTCGGTCCCTATCTGCCGTGGGCGTTTGAGATTTGAGAAGAGTTGCTCCTAGTACGAGAGGACCGGAGTGAACGAACCTCTGGTGTACCGGTTGTGATGCCAATTGCATTGCCGGGTAGCTACGTTCGGACGGGATAACCGCTGAAAGCATCTAAGCGGGAAGCCTCCTTCAAGATGAGATCTCACTGGGAACTTGATTCCCCTAAAGGGCCGTTGAAGACTACGACGTTGATAGGTTGGGTGTGGAAGCGCTGTGAGGCGTTGAGCTAACCAATACTAATTGCCCGTGAGGCTTGACCATATAACGCCCAAGGCGTTTGGCAAGTGACTTGTAAGATACGTAAGACGATAGAGAGTAACGAATTAGCGCGTAGTTAAACTACAGTCGATAAACTATCTAGATCAAATAAAAGAAGAATCAGATCTAAGTTGTAACAGTTTTGCTTGGCGACCATAGAGTTGTGGAACCACCTGAATCCATCCCGAACTCAGACGTGAAACGCAACATCGCCGATGGTAGTGTGGGGCTTCCCCATGTGAGAGTAGGTCATCGCCAAGCATTTAATTAAGAGAAAACCCCGGTCACGCTGTGATCGGGGTTTTTTCGTTGTGGGCTATAAAAAACGGTTAAGGGCAGATAGGCGCTGCTTGGAGCGGATAAAACGGATAAAAACAGATAAACAAGTTAGTATGAGTTGTCTTAATTAAACCTAATACTAAACCGAACGCTGTCCTTCGCTGTCCTTCGCTGTCCTTTTTTAAGTTATTAATCCTTTTAATGGGATTTTGCGTATATTTCCCCTAAACTTCGCATTCGTGTTTTTTGGTTTAATAGCGTCCAATATTTATTAGTTCTAAGGTTGTTTGTATGTCTGGCTCTCTAATTTATACATTAATTGCTATCTGCTTAGTTGTCTGTGCTGTAGCCATTTACTTCATTAAGCGTCATTACACACAGATTAAACAAGTTAAGGCTGAGCAAGCATTGCAGGCTGAAAAAATAAGTAAACGCTATAATGAACGCAGGGCTTATTTGATTGAGAGTGTACAGGTTATCTCTAGAGCGGTAGGTAATGATGAAAAATTAACTACGACAGAGGCATGTATTCGCTTGTCTACACTGCTTGAATCTCTAGCACCTCAGTTACTGCAGCATGCGGATTACTCTGTAATCTATGAGGTATTTAAACGCACGGAACATATTCCAATTAAGGAGCAGTGGAAAGCGTTATCTAAGCAAGCGAAGTGGTCTTTTCAGAAGGAAATGTCGCAGATCGATTCTGAACTTGGTGAGAAAGTAAAGCAAGCTGCTGCTAAATTGGCTAATTATGATTTTGATGAGAGTCTCCATTAATGTATGGAATTTTTACTCGTATTTGTAATTAGTTTCATAGTTCTAGTAGGTGTTGCCTTGGCATTTGCTTTAGGCAAACCACCTACTTACCGCCCTTCAAGAACTGAGGTAATGGCTCTACTCGTTGACCTGATGGAAAAGCGTTTAGAGGTTGCGCGTTGGGAAATGTTTTTATCTCTCCCCATACTGCACGACCCTGAATTGGAAAATATTAGAAAGGGGTGTCTGGTAGTTGCTTTCGGTGATAATGAGCATCCTCCTGCAGGGGAAGGGTTAAGCGGAGCCATTTATGACCGTGACGGGATTCAGCGTATCAGAGTGTTAGCGGTTAAATTAGATCATTTGATTAAATCTGAGCCTAGTTCAAAGCTCTTCTGACAGATCGTACTGTTCGTTTTCAATTATTCTCTTGAGCTGCCAAAGCTCCTTCCAGATGGCTTTGTACTCTTGCTCTATCAGAGCGTCATGTAATTTGTTGCCACTTACTTCTAATTCAGGAATCTGGAACAAACCCGCTAAACCTAACAGCTGATGGCTATGATTTCTCATCATCGAAATATCTTTGCTTTCGAAGCCGTTCATCATTCCTTGTAGTTGTTTTTTAACTTCCGCGGATAGCTCTTGTTTACCTAAGTCATATTTCTCTAAATCGGTAACTTCTTTTTGTTGAGCAGGTAATTGTGGTTCATCATTTTTTGCGAACGAAAGAAATTGGTTTATAGAATGGCAAAGGTCGCCATCATTGATAGGTTTCAATAAAACATGGCTGATGCCAGATTCAATCAACTTTTGGTGTTCGCTGGCGATGACGTTTGCGGTCAAAGCGAGGATTGGCAAGGTAGGTTGTGTAAGTCGGATCTGTTTGGTTGCTTCTATACCATCCATTTCTGGCATGTGTACATCCATCAATACCAAATCTGGCTGATGTTTAAGTGTTTGTTGCAGTGCTTCACTACCAGTTCTTGCCTCTAGTACTTTAGCGCCTGCTTGGACAAGAATCTTTCTAACTAACAAACGGTTAAAGTCATTGTCTTCTGCAATCAATATGGTTGGTGTGTTAAGGATTTGTAATGCGTTCGCTGTCTCATATTGAGGCAGTTTGTAAGAATCAGGGGATAATGCGTTTAGCAGTAATTGTGTCCGTGCAGGTTTACGTAGCTGGACAACTCGATAGTTATTGATAATAGATACAGGTGTACTACTTAATATAATCAACCTGCCGCTTGAGTTTTCTAAGATTTGGTTAATTTGATCTATGGTGTTTTTCTGTGTGTATTTAGGGGGTAGGCCCCAGACGATAGTACTTTCTGGTAATTCAGCACTTAACGACAACAGTTCTGCATACGAAGAAGCCTCAATGATTTTGGTCTGCATGTTGCCTAGTTGATGTTTTAAGCCTTGGCTACATAGTGGATTAGCGTCAAATAAAAGAATATTTTTACTCTTATAAGTGTGCTGAGCTCTTTGGCTCTGTCGTGCAGCAAATGGAATTTTAAGTGTTACTTCAGTACCTTGGTTTTCTCTACTTGCTAAAGATATAGAGCCGCCCATAAGTTCTGTTAGACGTTTGGCAATAACGAGCCCTAAGCCGGATCCTCCGAACTTTCTTGTGATAGATGTATCTGCTTGGCTGAATGCCTGGAACAGATTAGTGATTCTATCTTCTGGTATACCAATGCCGGTGTCCTTGATAATGATTTCAAGTTCGGTCTGTACAGGATCACTCTTGTGGGTTGCAACATGCAAACAGACATAACCAGCTGATGTGAACTTTACGGCATTACTAATAAGGTTTGATAGGATCTGTCGTAACCTGATAGGGTCTCCAATGATGAATTTCGGCGTATCAGATTCGATTATTGGAATTAGTTCTATCCCTTTCTCATTGGCAGAAGCTGCTTGCATCTCCATTACATCTATTACACAGCTTTCAAATTCAAAAGAGATCTCTTCTAACTCAATGGCGTTTGATTCGAGTTTCGAATAATCCAAAATATCGTCAATGATGGAGAGCAGCAGGTCAGAGGTCAGATTAATAATCCTCGTGTATTCTTGCTGTTCCATTTGCAGTTCGGTTTGATCTAAGAGGCGGGCAAAACCTGAAACTGATGTTAAAGGCGTACGAAGCTCATGACTCATACGCGCAAGAAATTCATCTTTTGCTACGTTAGCTTTGTCTGCTCTTTTACGCGATTTATCGAGTGCTTGGTTCTGTTTCTCTAGATGTACTAGCGTTGACCTTAAACGTTTAGTTGCTTTGTCCACACGGCTTTCAAGCGTCTGGTTTGATTCTTGTACCCGTTGAGCTAGACGGTTAATCCCTTGTGCCAGAGATCGGAGTTCACCTGTACTAGAAAGGCTAGCTCGAGTTTCAAGATGGCCATGTTGAAGCATCTCAATCACATGAGTAAGGCCTAGAATTGGGTTGGTAATTCTTTGTCCAAAGCGTGATGCGATTAGTAAGGTGGTCAATAAACCTATGATCGCAAGAATGACCCCTTTCGTTAAAATTTCAAATTGCCGAAGCTGAGTTGGTTTTTCGGATAGAGCGATTACTACCCAGCCAATAAACTCTGGTTCTGTTTCCTTGCTTGCAGTTTCATCAGTATCTAAGAAATCTACACCCGTCGCTACGACAGGATGTAGGAAGTAAACCTGATCGTTTTTGTATAGAGGGTAACCCGCATCTTTATCTAGTGGAGGTGCGTTAGGATTACCTTGGACAATTACATCAAATGAAGGTGATAAGAAGATTACGTCGTCTACTTCCTCTGTCTTTGTCGCAGATCTAATGAGACCCTGAAGAATCTCTTTATTTCCAATCAATAGACCGAATTCGGCTGAGGTCGACATCATACGTGTCATTGTCTGGCCTTTTTCGATCAGTGCGTCTCGAGCATCATCCAATCGGGTATTAATAAAATAGCCGCCTAAGAGCAAAGTAATCATGCACAGTGGAAGCAAAGTGATGATTAAAACTCGTTGTCGAATACCTAATGTGAATTGACGCTTCATCGCTCTAACTCCATCAATTGCTGGGTAAGAGCTTCATCTGAAGGTATTTTAATATTCAGGGAGTTAGCTGCTTTTTTATTAGTAACTACAGAAAAGTACTTAGGGTACTGAGCATTTGGTAATCGACTACTAGAAATCGCATTTTGGATAATTTCCGCTGTGTGTTTACCTATTTGCTCTGGTGTTGAATAAACTGCGGTTAATGCACCTGCTTCTACATACTTTTGTGAAAAACCTATTAAAGGGATCCGTTGGCGAAAGGAAATATATAAAATCCATTTGGCGGTTGTACGGTTGAAAACTGATTTATCTGGAAGAGATAAAAAAAGATCAGCATTTCGAATAAGTGGCTGTAGTTTATGGATTGGGTTATCGCTCTCCTGTAAAACGGTTGAGCTAAGCTTAAGCTGTTGCTTTTGTGCCGCAGCCTCTAACAACGGTAGATCATTCTTTGAATTTGGACCAAGTGCTGTTGCTACAGTCTTTGCATCCGGAGCGATTAGTCTTGCCAATCGAAGTTGCCGTGCATAGGGTTGATCTAGATAGATCGCAGTTATAGTCCCATTCTCAATCCGAGTTTGGTCTTTCTTTCTTGCCAATAAAGCTTGATAAGTTAGGCGAGGCAGGAAGCTTGCGTAAAGCTTTTGTGATGGGGTTATCCGATTATAAAGTCGATCAGCTGCTCGTGAACCTACAGCAACAATATGTTCAAAACCATCGGTATTAAAGTTGTTATCTTGCAAATCTTGTAAGGTAACCACTTTGGTAAGTGAAGAGATATTGGCTTGAATGCTATCCGCAACTTTTTGATATGAGTCTGATTGTCGGCTCAAAACAACCAGATTATCTGCGAAAACTGTGGATGTAGGTAAGATTAGAGCAAACAAAGCACTTAGCAGCGGAATAATCCGCCACTTTGTTTTGTGCAGTGTGGTCGAGCTCTTAATCAACACATCTACAATCCATTGTAGTTTATTGGCTTAGAACGTTAGCCCCATTTGCAGGTAGGTCCGACGCTCAAATATATTGTTTGAATAGAATTCTGCATACTCTTTATCGAATAGATTCTGAACGATCAGGGATAGTTCCAGTTCAGAATTCATATCTAATTGAAAAGTATTCGAGACTTTCATATCAGTTCGAGTGTAATTCGTACGTCCACTGTTTTTATCGCTAAAGCCCTCAATCCATTCTACGTGATCCATATAATAGTGGGATAATGATAGTAAGCTGTTATCAGTAGGTTTTGTTGATAACAACAGTGATGCAGTGTGCAAAGGTGAAGCAGCATTAAGGGGGACTAGCCTTGGATCGGCTTCTGGGTATGCACCGCGGTTCCAAATGCCTCTAGTTTGGTTGTAACTATAGTTAAATATCACCGTATTTTTATGTGGTGATGGCGATGTGTATTTGAACTGGGCCTCAGCGCCTTGATTGATCCACTCTGAGTTATTCTGGCCAATATCATAATGATCATTATTTGCATCATCGACATCAGAATCTATTCTTGTACTCCTGACGGCCGCATTACTTATATCTTCATAGAAAAGTCTGAGATCAAAATGACTGCCGTGTTCAGGCCAGGTATGAAAGAACCCTAATTCAAAGGTGTTGATCTCTTCAGAATCGAGAGGTCCGGGTAGGTTAAGTAAATCGATTGTTCCAGGGCCAAATAAAACACTGTAATCGATCACGGCACGGCGATTTGTTTCTAGTAATGATGGCATTCGGTGAGCATGAGAAAATGCCGTCCTTATTGTGGAGAAGTCACTTAATGCATAGTTTAGTGCGGTTCTGTATGAAGTTGCGCCGCCGACATAAGTGCTTTCTTCAAACATAGCGCCGGCATTCAGAGTTACTTTTTCTGTTGCTTTATACTGAAGGTTGCCGAAAATTTGCCAGCGATTCCCATGAATCCAATCTTTATCTGGGTATTGAAGTAATACGTTGCTTTTAACTCGTTCGTGAATAAGGTCGCTACCTAGAACCGCTTTTATCCGCTCATTAGGGTTGGTTGTGTATAAAAAGCCAATTTCATGGGTTTGTACCGTTCCACGTTCTGTATCTTTAGCAGCAGCGCCTCCAAAATTATCAGCGAGTAATGCTTCTGCTAACTCTACAGTCGGAATTCCTTCGTTAATTACGAGCTCTTCTGCTGTCCAATTTTCTGTATCTAGCTTTAAAAAATTGTGAGTGTAACGCAGTTGGAGTTCTGACTGGTCTTCTAAAACTCGGTTCCAACGAATATCTTGGAAACTGGATAGGTGATCTCTAGGGGTAAAGCCTGCTTTATCAAGATCAGTTTTATCAGAATCCCCGCGATAGGCGTAACCCTTGGTTGCGCCGATATCAAAATGGATAGTGTCGGATAGATTAGGTGTTATAGATCCAGATAGGGTAATAAACTTATTTTGCGCACCATCCTTATAATAATCGCTACCATCATTTTCTTCTCTACCAGCAGATAGGGTGTAACTGATATTTGAAAGGGTGTCTGAGTGGCGTGCAGTAATATTTTTGGTGCCAAGGGCGCCAGTAGTGGTTCTAACAGCCGTGCCAGATTCGGCAATTGGAGATTTAGTAATAATATTGATGGCACCCAGAAACGCATTCGAACCATGGGTAGGTACGTTGGAGCCTCGTACGACTTCAATATGGTCAATATCATCCACAGTAATGCCTACGGTTTCCCAAACTACAGTGGAAAGTAGAGGTATATAGATCGATCGACCATTAATCATCACTTCCATGCGTGATGGAAAATCATCTGACATGCCGTGATAAGTAACACCCATTTTATTTGTGTTTACGTGGAATACTTGCATTCCAGGCACTAAGCGAAATAGGTCTGGAATATTGATGGCACCTGAGGCTTCGATCATATCTTGATCAATGATGGTGATGGCAGCAGGTGCTTCAGTTAGTTTCTGAGGAAAGTGTGTCGCAGAAATTACCTGGGGAATATCTATAAAAATATCTTCTTCGGTGAATTCGGGTAACTCAGATTGATCTTGAGCGAAAACATTTAAAGTGGTGGCAAGCACAACTGGAGTTATTAAATATTTTGATTGTTTCGTTATTTTGCCATCAATCATGCGAGTACATCCTATAAAAGCGTATGTGCTTAAGTTTCGAAACTAACGGAGGAAATAGGGTCTGGGATTAGATTTTAAGCCCAACATACACAATAATTATTCCCATAATAATAGCCTCTATGATGAAGCCATTGTTTTCCAGTATCCAACTCATTGTTAACTAATGCAGCCAAACTTAATGGGTTATCTATGATAACTTTATGTGTGTAGCAATTAAACCAGAGGGATGAGAGTTGAAATCCGTTTTTAGGTCCTTTTTATGTATCTTTTCCCTTACATTGGTGTCGGTTGTTTCAATTGCAGGAGAGCAAGCGGACAAAGCGATTGAAAGTGTAAAAACGTTGGTAGCACAAGGAAGTATAGCACCTGGCTCAGTCATCCGTTTGGTCGCAAAGCAGGGGAATATTGCCAATTTTTTAGGTCAAAATCACGATTTGAAAAATCGATGGGAGGACGCTACA
The DNA here is from genome assembly GCF_047778115.1 of Neptuniibacter sp. QD48_55. Classification (GTDB taxonomy): domain Bacteria; phylum Pseudomonadota; class Gammaproteobacteria; order Pseudomonadales; family Balneatricaceae; genus Neptuniibacter. The sequence continues at coordinate 474,621 of NZ_CP180555.1, forward strand.
GGTATACTAATTGATGCTAAAACAATGCCTCAGCAAGCATCAATTGATTATATCCAGAATCAGACAGATATAGATCTAACCGTTGCGCGAAATAGAGAATATGCTGATCTATTTCACAATAACTTGATTGTTGATCTCTCTCCTTTTATTGAGCGGTTTGGTTTTGACTTGGTTGATGTACAAAAAAGTCCTTTTTTAATGCCGAAAAAGCAAGCTTTCTATGCTGGGATTCCTGTTGCTATACCTGCTGATGGGGATATCGCTTTGCTATATCTTCGCAAAGATTTGTTGGAAAACTCTGATATTCAAAGGTCTTATCAAGCGCAGTTTAATGAACCCTTACAAACGCCTAAAACATGGCTAGAGTATCAGCAGCAGGTGGCTTTCTTTCATCGATCAGAGTCCGGTTTTTATGGCTCTGTAGAGCAGCGTGATGAAGCTTCTGGGTGGATGTTCTGGATGCCTAGATACGTTTCGCAAGCGTATCCAAATCAATACTTATTTGATGACACTATGAAACCATTGATCGATAGTGAAGCTGGCATTGCTGCTACAGATAGTTATTTAGCGACCTTACCTTATTCCCCACCTGATATTCTTAATCACTCCAGCAACTACACTTATACCCTGCCAATTTTTATGAGTGGCAAAGGCTATTCGACCATTATTACCTTAGCAGGGGCGAAAATTTTTAATTCTCCTCATTCTAAAGTAAGAGGGAAATATATAGCTGTATCAATGCCAGGAACCCAAGTTGGAAATATAGTTAACCGTCGAACTACGCTTATCTATGGCAATAACTTAGTGATACCTAGTACTGCTGAGAATAAAGAATTAGCATTTTTATTTGCAATGTGGCTGACTGACCCCGATATATCTGAACTTGCTCTATCGGAGAAAGGAGGATTTGCTGATCCTTACCGAGTTAGTCACTTTCAGTCTGAAACTATTCAGGCTACGTATGGTAAAGATGTATTAGACGTGGCTCTTAAAGAAGTCTCTGTGACTGTGCCTGCTGGTACGGGACTACCTGGAGATCGAGAATATATTGCTGCGCTTAATAAGAATCTTTTTCTTGCCGCAAAAGGGGAGCAGTCGGCGCAAGAGGCTATGCGTGCCACAGCTAAAGAGTGGGATCAGATTACAGAACAATATGGTCGAGAACAGCAGATTAAATATTGGCTTAAAATGAAAGCGTTATTTCCAACTGTTCATTAAGGATTATTTTGGCTCTTTTTGATAGTAAAAAGCATCAACTAACTATTCAGCGTAAATTACTGTTTGGTGCCATTCTTATGGCGCTATTTGTCGGAGTTTTGTTGTCTGTAGCTCAGCAGATTGCTCAGCAATCTACTCAGCAGCAGGCGGAAATACAGAGCCAAGCCGTCAGGCCTTTAGTTCAGGTCAATGCACTTCAATCCTTAATTTATCGTATCCGAGTCACTGAAGTTAATTTACATGTTGAGAGTGATTTCTTCGCTCTTACAGCTGCAACTGAAAAATTGTCTGCAGATATCCAGTTATTTGAACATAGTTGGCGCACGCTCATTGACGAATTTGGTGATGGGCATGATAGGCAGGTTCGATCAATTGATGATAATTGGCAGCGACTGAAATCTAGTCTCAATAAAGTTATTCAGTCTGCCGTTGATGGGCAGATAGCGGAAGCTTTTCGATTGTCTCAATTTGAATCTCAACCCCGATTTAATGTCATCGCAAAGGACTTAGAGATTCTTGTAACCCAGATCGAGATCTCAACAGATGGATTTATAATCGAAGCGGTTGCAGAATTAGAGTCGCAACAACAACGTTTCTTGCTGATTTCCCTCGTTGGAATGCTGATTGCGATCATCTTAATGATTTGGTTTTCTCGCTATTTCGTTTTGCGTTTAAACCGAATGCGCGAGGCATTTTTTAGAATTGCCAATGGCGATCTTGAGCATAAAGTTGATGTTGTTGGGCATGATGAGTTAACGGCTTTGGCGCGATCTTTTAACGCTATGCAGGAGAAACTAGCTGATCGACAAACTGCGCTAACTCAAGCTCGCTTATTATTGGAAGAGCGGGTTAAAGAGCGAACAAAAGAGCTAAAAGAGTCTAATCTCAAGCTTCGTGAAGAGGTTGTTGAGCGAGCAAAAATACAGCAAGAACTAAAAGTACTTTCTCTTGCGGTATCGCAAACCCCTGTCAGTATCATCATTTCCGATGCTAGAGGAATGATCGAGTATGTGAATGATGCTGCTATTCAGGCCTCAGGCTTTGTTGAAGAGGATTTGCTGGGCAAAAGTGCCATCTCTTTAATTGATCAACAACAGACAAAGAAAGCCTCATTTATTGATTTTACTCAGGCTTTAAATAATGACCAAGAGTGGGCAGGCGAACTATGTGCTACTCGACGGTCGGGTCAGAGTTGTTGGGAAGCAGTGCACTTATCTCCGGTGACAACCACCGAATCAGAAATTACCCATTATCTGATTATTAAGGAAGATATTACCGAACGACGTGAACACGAGCAAAAGTTACTGTATCAGGCTAGTTATGATGCACTGACTGAATTGCCCAATAGAACGCTTGGGATGGAGCGTTTAGCACAGGGGGTAATTAATGCTCGGCGATTGCAGCATAAATTGGCAGTTATGTTTATCGATCTTGATGGTTTTAAGAATGTTAATGACTCATTGGGTCATGATATCGGTGATCAGCTTTTAATTATGGCAGCTTCTCGGCTGCTGAATACCGTCCGAGAATCAGATGTAGTTGCGCGCTTAGGTGGGGATGAATTCTTGATTATTATGCCCGCAATTTCAGAGCAATCCGATTGCTTCCCTGTGTTAGATAAGATTAAGCATGCCTTTTCGGAGACGTTTCAATTGGCGGGCCATAGTTTAGCTGTTACCCCTAGCATTGGATTATCTATCTTTCCTGAAGACGGTGAGGATGGGGCTATTCTGTTACGCAATGCTGATTTGGCTATGTATCAAGCTAAAGAGGCCGGACGCAATACATATAGGTTTTTCAATCACCAGATACATGAAAACCTGACGATGAGAATGCAGGTGGAAACCCAGTTGAAGTCTGCATTGGAGAAGCAAGAGTTATCGTTATCCTATCAACCGATAGTTGAAGCTCAGACCAGAAAATTGGTTGGGGTAGAGGCTTTATTGCGCTGGAATAATGAATTGTTAGGTCCTGTGTCGCCAGATCAGTTTATCGGTATAGCTGAGCAAACGGGTTTGATTGTGCCAATAGGAAATTGGGTGATACAAACTGCGTGTATGCAGATTGCTTATTGGAGAACTCAAGGACTGCATGATCTGAGTTTAGCAATCAATGTTTCTCCTCGACAGTTACATGGGGATGGATTGGGTGCAGTGATTGATCAAGCGTTAGGGGCAGCAAATCTTAATCCGGAGAGCTTAATCTTGGAGGTAACGGAAGGATTGTTGATCAGGAACCCTACGGAAGCTAAACGAACACTAGAGGCACTTAAGGAGCTTGGTATTGGAATCGCGATGGATGATTTTGGCACGGGCTATTCATCCTTAAGTAATTTGAAGAATTATCCATTCGATATCCTGAAAATAGATAGGACTTTTGTGCGCGATATAGCTTCAGATCCCGAAGATTGCGCACTTATTTCAGCCGCAATTAGCATGAGTGCTGGTTTGGGTTTGCCAGTTGTAGCTGAGGGTGTTGAGACTGAGCAGCAGTTACATATCTTAGCTGATATGAACTGTGATCGCGTGCAGGGCTATTACTTTAGCAAGCCGTTAGCGCCAAAGGAGTTCTTGCTCTGGGTCAAAGATTATCAAAGTTCCGATATTTCCTCGACTAATTAATGACGTCTTTTACTACTTAGTTCCGTTGGTTCACTAGCTGTGTTGACGTATATTGTGTAGTGAACGTTAATTAATTTTAGGAATGTTTGTATGTGGTCTGTAGACGGGCGCCAGATTGTGCATCAGTCGGGTCTTTCTATTGAAGTTTTGGACGGTAGCTTCAGCAATCCGCTTGATCTGTCCATTAAGGGTGACAAAGGTTTTTCTGCGCCAGAACTGGCTTTAATGATTCGTGAAGGGATGGAGTACGCAGCTAAAAACGGTGCTAAAGCTACTGTGCGGGCAGTAAGGCCTAACGCAACTGATAAGCCTAAACGTCCTATTTTGAAACTTAAAAGGTAGTTTATTGATGGCGGCTGATTAATTTAGTCAATTCGTCTTGCGGTAAAGGCTTACTGTAAAAATATCCCTGAATATAGTTACACGCTTTTGCAGCTAAATAGTCCTTCTGAGACTGTGTTTCTACTCCCTCTGCAATGACTTTTACTCCGAGTGCATGTGCCATAGCAATAGTTGCATCTATTAGCGCTGGGGCTGTTTTATCATCTTCAAAATCTTGCATAAAACTACGATCGATTTTTAGGGTGTTGAACTTGTATTGGCGAAGGTAGTTTAAAGAAGAGTAGCCTGTGCCAAAGTCATCCATTGAGATAAGAATGTCTAATTGGGCGAACTCCTCAAACGCTTTCGTGATATAAGTTTGATTGCCTAATAGAACACCTTCAGTTATCTCCAAATGTAAGCTGTCGCCCGATAGTTGATTTGTATTGAGGTATTTTTTGATCTTGGTGAGCAGTGTTGGTGCTTTAAATTGCAGCGGTGATAAATTGACTGCAATTTTGAAATTGGAGTTATGTTGTTCAGTCCAAGTTTTAGTGGCTTTCAATGCTTCTTTTAATACAAAGTAACCAATCGGAATGATTAAGCCCGTTTGTTCGGCAATCGGTATAAATTCGTCGGGAGGTACGTGGCCTAGAACTGGGTTTTTCCAGCGAAGTAGGGCTTCAGCACCCACAATTCGTTCCGATTGAGTGTCAAACACGGGTTGGTAGTTTAGATGGAACTCGTTACGCGCTAATGCGCCATGCATCTGTTCCTCTATCAGTAAGCGACGCTCTATACCGGCATTCATGTCTTCGGTGAAAAAGTGGTAGGCATTACGGCCTTCACTTTTTGAGTGGTACATGGCGGAGTCCGCATTTCGTAGTAGCTGATCCGGTTGGTCTCCGTCATCTGGATAGATGGATATGCCAATACTCGTTGTAAGAAGAAGTTCTCTATTTTTGACTTTAAAAACATCGCGGAAGCTTTTGAGTAGGTTTTCCGCAATGGGGCGTACCTCAAGGGCATCTTCGAGGTTGTTAATGAGAACGATAAATTCATCACCGCCCAAGCGGCCGATGGTATCGCTGGCGCGAATCATCGAGCGTAATTTATCTGCTGCTTGAATGAGTAATTCATCTCCAAGTGCATGCCCAAGTGTATCGTTTACTTTCTTAAAGTCGTCTAGATCGATAAAGAGGACTGCAAGTTTTTTGTTGTTTCGCTCAGCTTCTTGAATCAACAAATTGAGTCGGTCGAGAGCTAAGAAGCGATTTGGTAACCCTGTGAGGTTATCGAAATGTGCTTGATGGATGATTTTCTCTTCTTGGATTTTCTGGCTGGTTATATCTTGCAGGGTTTCTATTGCTCCAATAGTTTGACCATCTTCATCCTGAAGAGGTGCAGCCGTGAAATATAACCAGCGACCATCATGCATTTTAGGAAAGTAGTCTTGGGCTTCTACTGCACCTGGGATGAGTTCTGATGGCTGGAATTTATGACCGTAGTGTTTTTCTATATCTTTGGCTATGGCGCCATTAAGAACTAAATCGGCCATCACTGGGCGCGGGTGATCATAAAAGCCACGCCAAGAGTCTTTTGTGCCAATCACTGCTGAAGCAGGTATGCCTGTGAGTATTTCGCAGGCTTTATTCCAGTGTGTGATAACGTGATCTTCATTGATAACGAAGCTGGCAATGGGGTTACCAATAATCATCTGGGACAGCTGTTGCTGGGTTTTTTTAAATGCTTTTCGTGCTAAGTAAAGATCGGTGATATTGGAAGCTATGCCTCGATAACCTGAAAAATTACCCTCAATATCAAAGGTTGGAGCACCACTGACGGTATAGCGCTGTAATTGCCCTTCATCATTAAAAATATCGTACTGGAAATCATAGAAGGGTTCGTGTTGCTTACATAGAGCTTTGTGTTCCTGCATTGCAGAATAAGAGTCGGGGCTAATTGGCATTTCCCAGCGGCAACGACCAATAAAGTCGATCTGGTTGCGACTCATTCGGCTGATCCCGGTCCCTGAGAAGCTGATGAATCGAAACTCTTTATCCTGCTCCCAAAACCAATCGGACGATAGCGCAGCAAAATCGTTAAGGCGTTCTATCTCCTGCTGCAATTGTGCAACCTGAACTTCGAAATCAGTCTGTTTAATGGCTTTGTTACTCATATGGATAGCTACTGCAGTTCTGCTGTTCCAGAGTTAAATGATTATCTTGTAAGTATAGATGTTGAATTGTATTTCAATAAACAGGTTTAAGTAATTCTAAATGTACTTTAAATTCGCTAGCTTGCTATTGTGCGGATGACTCTGATTAAGTTTGGGGTAATTTAATAATAGGATATGTATGAAAACTTAATGCCTTTTCAAATATACTCTAAAAAATATAACGCTTTAGTTAATAAGTCCTAAATTAATTTCCTTGAATTAAGTGCTTTGGGTTTGTGTGGTGTAATATTGCTCATCACGTTGAAATGTAAAAAATCTGCATCCTGATAGAAACCGATCCTGTTGCAGAGCGGGCTTAAAAAGAGAGGAGCTAAATAAGGTGTCTATTGTGCACAGAAGTGTAAGAAAGATTGTAACAGCTGCATGTCTTTCTGGATGTATGATTAGCCTATCAGCTAATGCCGAAGATTTAATTGATGTATACAAGTTGGCGTTGGAAAACGACCCTACATATCTGGCGGGGTTTCATGAACATGAAGCCTCTAAAGAAATATATGCACAGGCGAAGGCGGCGTTACTTCCTACATTAAAGTTTGATTACTCTCAGACTGAAACGTCGCAGGATATAGTTAGTTCCGATAATCAGGTATTTTCCAGCGGTAGTACCTCTTACCCAACCACTGAGATGACTCTATCTCTAACCCAATCTATCTATAGCTACAGTAATTGGGCTTACTTTAAACAAGCGGAAGAAGATGTGAAGAGGGTTGCGTCTGAGTTGGAGGATGTTCGCCAAGATCTGAGGATGCGTACTGCCGAAAACTATTTTTCAGCGTTGCGAGAATACGATAACTACACATCTGTTAAGTCTGAAGTCGCTTCTCTAGAGAAACACTATGAGCTCGTAAGTCAACAACGTGAAGATGGTTTAGCGCGAGTTACCGATGAATTAGATGCTCAGGCGCGTTATATGCAAGCTAAAGCGCGTGAAGTTGAAATTCGCAATACGTTAAAAGATGCGCTTCAAAGTTTGAAAGAGATGACGGGGCAATTACCCCAGTCATTAGTTTCTCTCGGTATTGATATGGACTTGGTTGAGCCAACGCCAGCAATGCCTCTAGAGTGGGTTGAGAAAAGCCGAAACAATAACCCTAATGTAATGGCTAAGCGTTATGCGATATCTGTAGCTTGGCAAGAAGTTCGCCGACAAAAGGGTGGACATTATCCAACATTAGATTTTGTTTTTTCGCAGAACAATAGAGAGACAGAAGGGTCGCTATTTGGTGGTGGCTCTGAAGTTGAGACTCAAGACATGATGGTTAAATTAACTGTGCCCATTTACGCAGGTGGTGCAGTGTCTTCTAAAGTCAGAGAGTCTATTGAGCTACATAATAAAGCTCAGGATGAATTAGAAGTTGAGTGGCGTGCAACAGAACGTGAGACGTATGCTGCATTTGACGGCGTTGTTGGCTCTATCGCTAAAGTTGAAGCGTTGCAGCGTTCAGTCGATGCTTATGAGCTTGGTGTAGAAGCAAAACGTACCGCTTATGAGTCTGGTTTGACATCGAGCTTAAGTGTATTAGATGCAGAGCGTGATTTGTTCTTTGCTAGAACTGAGTTTTCTAGTGCTCGATATGACTATCTTATTAACACATTACGACTTAAACGTGCTGTTGGTCTTTTGAGTGATACTGATTTGGAGCAGGTTAACGTAATGCTTTCTGGTGAAGAGCAAGCTTTTGAAATCACGGCATCGCTCATGGATAGTCGTACTTATCGAAGCTCTGAACAAGCTCGCCGTTAGGTCTAAAATGCAGCCGCAAGCTGTACTGCTATCTGCCTTTTCATCGCTGGCAGTTCCTTTTGGTTACGAGCGTTCTTGTAAATTAACGGCAAGAACGCTCAATCAAGACCGATTTTTACTTACCCAACACAAAAACTGTTTTGGATCCGATTCACTGACTTCACTGTTGGGGTTGGCGGGTGATCTTGAGATGCCTAGCGAAGGCTTGGGGTGGATACAGAGTCGATTTGATAAAGCTGAGCTTGTTCATCTTGGCTATGAAAATGAGCGTGGCGAGCCGCTATGTAAACTCTATCTTGAGTACCCCTATCCAGCTACAGCAAGTGAAGGAGTAAATAGCTCGAAGGGGTTTTTGCTTCATCAAGCCATTAAATGGTATCCAAATAGTAATCGTCATCTAATTACAGACTATCGATGTTTGCCTTCCTTATCTAAGAAACGCCTCTTTTCATTTGTGGAGCAATGCTTAGGTCCTTCTGGGCGGTTACAGTCTTTGTGGGTTAAAACATTATTGGAACGGGTTTGTAAATCCGAGTTGCCAATGATACTTGATGTATCTGAACCCGAGAGTGTTCGTAGATCCTTTGATATCAATTTATATGATTTCTCTATTCGAATAGGTGAGCTGAAAGTCTTGCTGGAAGAGCTTTTTCAAAGTTTTTTAATTCCGACTGAATCGGTGGATCTGTTTTTTGAGCAAAATTATGGTTGTGTTCTAGGCCATGTTTCTGGCGGTATTAACCGGACGGGTGAACCTTTTATTACACTGTATTTTGGAGTGGAAGAACGCTGTGGAAAATAGGAATGAGCTAGAGCTGTTTTTTAAAAAATGTGGCCCCAAAGCGCAGTTGTCGGATTATTGTCTTTGGCCGTACCCCCCTCTGGCAGCTACAGATGGTAAACAGCATTCTTTTAACCTTCTATTAAATAGCTTTTCTGCAGCGGGCGTCGGAGTTTACGGCGTTAAGTTGATAAACGAAATTCAGAAATTGATGGGAGAGGGGCAGACAGTTTGGGGGGTAAAGCTTGTTGACGGAAAAATTAGTTGGGAACTGTATTTTTACGACTATAAACGCCTTGAGAGAAGAAACTCCTTTTCTCGTTTAAAGCGACTGATGCCAGATTATTTATCGACTGCTTTGGATGTGTCGGATGATGTACCTTACTTTATGTTTTCGATAGATCTGGGTGTCGAAGAGTTGAACGCAGGTTGTTTAAATTTAAGCGAAGCGAATATCTATATTGGGAATGACGGTAGTAATGTGTCTTCAGGTATTTGTTATCTATTGTCTGAAGAAGGTCTTTCCTTAAGCAATCTTTATTACTTTTATAACTCGGTTAAAGAGAAAGAAGATATTTTAGCAAAGATAGCAAGTTCTGCGCATTTGAACCTGCGGAAGTTAGATTTCAATAAAATTCTCTTACCAGAATTGCGTGATTGCGAAACCACAGTAGTTGCGAATAAAAAGCAAAATGAAGGGATCTACTTCTCTCGTATTAAAATAGAACAGCTTATTTGGTTCTTAGAAGTCATGGAATATCCAGAGCCGATTCAGGGTTATATAAAGACTTCTAGGAATGAATTAGATCATATGCTCTATGATGTCGGCGTAGATTACACAATGTTGCCTGATGGTCAGATAGAAGTTTTGAAGACAAGTTATTATGGGATCTTTTAATGCTTTCTATAGAAGAGCGATTTGATCACAGTGCTTACGTTTCTATGACGATGGAATTTCGTTGTAATCTTAAATGTGTTCACTGCATGATCGAAGGCACAATGGATTACCTCGAGCCTCAGAGTCGAGAACAGTTTGAGGAATTACTTGCCTATAATAAGGCCCATAAGCGATGGCCTGGGCTGATTCTTACTGGGTCAGAGATTACCTTGCATCGTGACCTGTCAGAGTTAGCTAAAGCCGCAAAGCAGTCTGGCTTTCAGCATGTTCGAATTCAGAGTCATGGTATGCATCTGGGCAAGTTAGATTATTGTGCCCAGCTCATTGACTCTGGGGTTGACGAATTTTTCATTAGCGTTGCTGCTGCAGATGCTCAGTCACATGATGCAATAACCCAAGTTCAAGGTTCATTTAATAAAACCCTTCAGGGAATGGAAAATATAGATCGTTGGGAGCATACGATCAGTATTACTAATACAGTCGTAACAAAAAAAAGTTATAAGCAGTTACCGCAAGTTGTAGATGCATTAGCGCATTTAAAAAACTTAGCGCAAATGGAATTTTGGTTTTATTGGCCGATGTCAGGCAAGGATGAAAAGACTTTGCTTGCACCTCATTTGGAAATGTTGCCCTATTTGAAAGAGGCTGTGATAAAAGCACAGGCGCTAGGTCGGCGTGTGGAAATTAAAAATTTCCCACAATGTTTGTTGGGAGAATTTAAGCATTTATTGGTAAATGGACAGCCGCAACTTTTTATTGATCCTGTATTTTGGCGGGAATTTGAAAAAAACGGTTTTTATCAATGTAAGCATCGAGAAAGCTGTCAGTCCACGGAATGCCTAGGGTTAAATAGTGCATATATTAAGAATTTTGGTTGGGAAGAAGAAATACTTACTCCACAGGCCAATAGTTAAGTTGCAGAAGGGGTGTCTTCTTATCTAAGATGGATCCTTTAGACTGCAATAAATATTAGAAATAGCTAAGGAAAACAACGTGACAACACAGTTACTGATTTACGGAGATGTACAACCAATCAATAAGCAGCGTCATGCTGATTGGTCAGTAAAAGCGGGTAGTCAATATGGCTTTGCTCAAGCGGTTAACTCAGTACCGTTAATGGCTGTTGAGTTTCCTAATGCGGCTGAAGAGTATTGTGTAGTGTTTGCGGGCGAAGGTGAAAATCTTCTCCCGGTAGTTCTAATGGGTGTTAGAGAGCAGGAAAATCTTTATGTAAATAAAGATGGCAGTTGGAAAGCTAAATATATCCCTGCTTTCATCCGTCGTTACCCGTTTGTTTTTTCTAGTGCTGATGATGGTTCAACCTTGACGCTTTGTGTGGATGAGGGGTTCGAGGGTTGTAATCAGGAAGGACGTGGCGAAAAGCTATTTGATGCTGATGGTGAACAAACTCAGTATCTAAGTTCTGTATTGGATTTCCTAAAAGAGTATCAAGTGCATTATCAGCGCACTAAAGCTTTTGCTAAGAAACTTCAGGAACTAGATTTGCTTGAGCCTATGGGAGCGCAGTTTACTACGCCAGCTGGCGAGAAACGTACAGTGACTGGTTTCCAGGCCGTTAATCGTGAAAAGCTTAAAGGTTTAGCTCCTGAAACGTTTGCTGAGCTAGCTAAAACGGATGAGCTAGAACTAATTTATGTGCATCTGCAGTCTATGCGTAATTTTACTAAGATGCTTGAAAAAGTTTCTGGTAGTGCAGCTGTAACAGCAGATGAAGATACGACAGAAGAAGTAACGCATTAAATTAAATGGGGTGGTGGAACTACCCCATTGTTTTTTAAGAAGTATTTAGAACCGGATTGATGTGGCAGCGTCGATCCGGTTTTTCGGCATTTATAGACTGGTCTTCGGCAGGATCAATAGAGGGTATGAAATATGGCGATTAAACGGAATGATACGGCAAAAAGTAGGCTTAGGAACGCAGTTAACAGAGTAAATTTAGGATTGCCGAATCAAGGTGCCCAGAGACCTTTGTCTGCCAAAAATGCTTTGCGAAATGATCGCTTTAGGCTCGAATCGTTAGAGCCTAGGTTGCTCTTGTCCGCAGACCCTTTTTTAGCTACAGCCAATGCCGATCTAACAGTTCGCCTGCTTCAAGAAGATGACGTTACCCTCGTTCAGATCCTTGATAATAAAGCCGATTCTGAAGAAACTGCCGTGCTTCAGGAATATACCCTTATTGATGATACCGGTGCGACTGTTCTTGATAGTCTTACCATTGAAGGTGTTGATGGTTCAGATGAATCTCTTACCCTCGAGAATAGTCTACTAGATGACACCACAGGGCTGGTGATTAACTTCAATGGTGGTAGTGGTGATGACACCGTTGTAGGCACGAGTGCTGATACGCAATGGAGCTTGACGGGTTCTGGCAGTGGTAGCGCAGATAAAGGAAATCTTAATTTTACCGGTGTCGCGAAAATTGAAGGCGGAGACGGTGATGATACTGTTGCCAACGCTTCTGCTACTGCATCTTGGTCATTGACTGATACTTACTCCGGCTCCGTTAATAGTGTCAGTTTTACGGGTGTTGAAAATCTAACCGGTGCTGCTGGTGATACCTTAGATTATTCTGCTTATGGTATTGGTGTAACTGTCGATTTAGCTGGTGGTTATGCGACCGGTTTTGCCTCTGTTACTGGTTTCGATAACGTTACAGGTTCAAGCCACGCAGATACTATTGCTGGTAATGACAACGCCAACACTCTGATCGGTGGAGGCGGAGACGATACGTTGGTTGTTAATCGTGATGCAAATATCACATTAACTGATACGGAAGTTCGCTTTGATGGCGAGCTGGCAGGTTCTGGCGAAGACTCTATCTCTGGCTTCGAAGCCGCTTCGCTAACTGGTGGTGATGGCGACAACACGATCGATGCTTCGGCATTTACGGGCGTTAATGGCGTCAGTATTGATGGTGGTGCAGGCGCTGATACATTGACAGGTACCGGTGTTGCGGACCGCATTATTGGCGGTGAAGGTGATGATACCATCTATGGTGGTGCGGGCGCAGATGTTTATGTTGCATCAACTGACCAAGATATGCTTATTGCTGCAGGTGGTCCTGGTGATGCTGAGTTTAAAGCCGGTGCCATGAATGCAGGGGGGCAAATTAGCTCTCCGAATGATAAAGATACCTTGTACAGCATTGAATCTGCGGAGCTTACCGGCGGTGATTCGGCAAATACTATTGATGCAAGTGGGTTTGCTGGAAGTGTAACCATTGATGGTGGTGCCGGTGACGATAATATCACTGGCTCAGCGCAAGCAGATATTCTAACAGGTGGTTTAGGTGCCGATACTATCGAAGGTCTTGGCGGTGTTGATACCTTGGTGGAAAGCAGCAACGGCCATTTTGCATTGGTTGGTACTGCTGCTAGCTCGACTTTAACGTCTAGCAAAAACGAAACTGCGCTGATTACTCTAACTGGTGTAACTTCAGGTACTTTTACCCTGACCTTTGCTGGTCAGACAACCGCCGCTATTGCATATAACGCCTCAGCTGCTGAAATTAAAGCGGCCCTTCGTAGCTTATCTAATGTTGGTGAACAAGATGTCACTGTAGCACTGGGTGACATGGATGCTTCTACTGATCCTGTAGATGGAACAACTGAGTGGACGATCTCATTTACGGGCGATCTTGCTGATAGCAATGTGGCAGATCTAACCCTAGATGATACTAATTTGACTGGAGGATCTGCATCAGTAGCAGTGACTCAGCATTTTACTGAAGACGACACGATCACCAACGTTGAGGAAGCTGAACTTACTACAGGACAGGGCGCTAATATTCTGGATGCTTCCGGATTCTCTGGTTCTGTAACGCTGGATGCAGGTTCCGGTGATGATATTCTCCGTGGTGGTTCAGCCGCTGATATTCTGAAAGGTGGGTCCGGTAACGACATACTTTCTGGCGGTGCTGGTGAAGACGACATTGATGGTGGGACAGGTAATGACATCTTGTCGGAAACCGGTGATCGTCACTTTTATTTGACCTCGTCAGCCCTCTTTAATGCGGCAGATGCTGAGACCAGCTCGGAAGACGATGTTCTAACAGGTATTGAAGGAGCTGAGCTGACAGGTGGTGCTGGTGCGAATACGATTGATGCATCTGGTTTTAGCAATGTAGATGCTAATACTCAGCTTTATTACTTAAATAATGGCTTCGGCGTAGGTACTGGTCAGGGCAATGACCTCCTAGTTAAACTTGGTTCCACCGATATCGAAATAGATCTAAGTACGGCAAATACTGTTCAGGACGTGCTTGATCTTATCACGGCTGCTGATGCCGCGCTTACCGCAGTGCTGGATGGTATCGCGATTAAAATCACCAGTTCTGGTGCTGCTATTACTGAGATCAGTTCTCTTAATAATTCAACCACGGCTGAAGATTTAGGCCTTTCATTCACGGGTAGTTTAACAACAGTAACAGGCGATACTTTAGGTACGGGTAGCGTTGCGCTTTATGGTGGCGCTGGTGCGGATACGCTCGTTGGCTCGGGTGGTGCTGATGTTCTAATAGGCGGTCGAGGTGCTGACGCTATCGATGGTCAAGGTGGTAATGACCATCTGGTAGAAACTCATGATGTGAATATGGTCTTACGTGATGCCGACGCAGCAGATGATCATCACGCAGAGTTAGTTATCGACTCTGATACTGAAGATACCCTGAAGAATATAGAGCAAATCACGCTGACGGGTGGTGCGAGTGCAAACACATTAGATGCATCTGATTACTCGTTAACCTCGGTAACCCTTGCTACAGGTGGTGGTACAGATACTCTTAAAGGTGGTGCGCAGAGCGATACCTTTATTCTTGATGTTTCTAACCTTGATAATACCGATGCTGACCCTGCTAACCATGACAAAGTAACCATTAATGTTGGTGGTGGCACTGAAAATGAAGTAGTGGTTCTTGATACCGATGGATTTGTAACTCAAGACGATTTCGGTTGGGTCAATTGGGTAGATGATGCTGGTGATCCAGCGGCAGCAGCAGGAACGCAAACCCTTAAAGGCAATGATGACAGCGACGGTAACAAAAATAAGCTTGTTGTTAGCGAGAATATCACGCTGTCAGGAACAAACCTAAAACTCTTAGCTGACACAATAGAAATCAAAGGCTTCACCATCGATACTAGTGTAAATGGTGGAGTGTCCGGTGATATTTATCTTGAAGGTATCAACATCACAATTGATGAAGGTGCCCAATTAATCGCTAAGGACGATAATGCTGGTACTGCCGGTGATATTACGATCTATGGTCTGGATGACCGTCTAGACTGGACTTCCGGTTTCGCCAATATCGACTTTATTGAGTCGATTGTAACTATCGGGCAGACCGAAGGTGCTGGTGGCGAACATACCATTATCAAAGGTGGCGATGTTGTTGTTTATGCTCGTGCGAATGCCCAGCACTACATCAAAGATACTGATCATTGGGATTTTGCTCTAGATGATTATCTAGCCTTTGGTCTAGAAGGTATTGCTGAAGCGGCAGAGGGTTTTGCTCTGTTTGCGGCAGTGTCTTATGCGAAAGGTAATGCTCAAGTTAAAATTGGTAAAGAAACTGAAGTCGAAGCTGAGGACTTTATTGCTGATGCAACGTCGATTGTTAATGTTTCGGCATCACCAACAGGTTGGGCGTTTGCAGGTGCAGCGGGTGTAATCGATAACACCGCGAAAGTTGAAATTGATGGTCAGATCACAACGACTGATGATCTTATCGTTCGTACGAATGTGGATAACACCACCAACGTTATTGCGGATCCTACAGCTGCTGGCACTATAGCGACCAGTGTTGCTATCAGCGTAACCAATTCTGAATCTACTGCTCATGTGCAAGATAACGCCATCCTTAATGTCGGCGGCGATCTAACGGTTGATGCTAATACGGTTGATAAGAACCGTACGATGGCGCGTTCTATCTCAGGTGATACTGGAGCCTTAGGTGTAGCACTTGCATTTAGCTATGAAGATGGTAGTACAAATGCTTACCTAGACGGTACCGTAAATAGTTCTAATAGTATTTCTGTGACAGCCGAGATGGAGAAAGCTGCCATTGAAGCATCGGAAATGGTCTTTGTTCCTACCATTGTCAATGGTGTACAAGCTGTTTCAGCAACCGGTTCCGATTCTAAAGGTAACTTGCTCGAAGATACCGAAGCCACAGCTAAAGAGAAAATGACCGCAGGGGTTGATAGCCTAACCGGTGGTTTTATCACTAAGGTTTCTAAAGCTATCGCGGGTAAACTGAGCTCTGATCCTCCTGGCGACCCTTGGAAGTTTGATGCGAGTTTCAGTACGGCTGTTGTCATCGATAAAAACAAAGCTGATGCTCGCATTGGTGATGCTGCTTCAGATGGTGATACCGACAGTGGCGATATCACCTCTTCTGGTGATATTACGGTTAAAGCTGTTGTTTCTTCGCGTCCTGATGTAACTGCATCATCTAGTGCTGATGATGAGAATAAAGATGACTCATCCAAAGGCCCTCAAGCAAATACTGGCGGTTCCGTTGCGATGGTCGTTGGTATTTTCGAGAACGATGCTGATGCACTGATTAATAGCGGCGCTAAGGTTGATACCGAAGGTACGCTAACTGTCGATGCGCAGGCACTGAATCAGATCGATCCATTAGGTTTATGGGGCGCAAACCTAATAGCGCCACTTGTGTCTGGTGATAGCATTGAAGCAGATTATGATACGACGCAAGACTATGATCAGCCGATCAAACTTGAAGGTGTTGTTGAGGTTAAACAGGGCCACACAGCTGGTGGTAATGTTGGTTCTTTCTATGAATATACTGGCACTCATGAGCAGACCTTCGACCTTTCTGAGGTCAATTTCACTTCCGGTGATTGGAAGGAAGTAAATCCATTTGCAGAAAAATCATCAGGCTTTATTGGTCAGCTTACAACTTACCTTGATGATAATTTAGGTTTAGATAACAACCTGATTGATAGCTGGTCAGTCGCGACTGCTGAAGGGCAGAAACTGTCGTTGGCTGGTGCCGGTACTGCGATGTTTATCGAGCAGGATTCGGATGCGCGAATTAAATCTGGTGCTGAGATCAATCAACGTTTAGCTTCATCGGGTACACCGGGTGATGTCGTTGTTACCGCAAATAGCATCAACCACTTAGCTGCCTTGGGTGGTAACTTTAAAACCCCAGGCATCTCTTCGGGTAATACAACAGGTTCAGGTGAGAATAAACAGCGTACGTGGAAGCCTTCCTGGGAGAGTGGTGGTGCTGGATCATCTTCTGCAGATGGTGGAAGTGCTGCAGGTTTGACCGTTCTTTATCATGGCTTTACGGGTAATTCGACTGCCAAGATTGAAGATGGTGTTCTGCTTGATGCAGATGCTCTGAAGGTCGTCGCTGATAACGAAACTGTAGGTGTCACCTTTGGTGCGTCCGGTGGCCAGTCTGACAATATCGCCTTCAATGGCGCGGTTATTATCAATGAAATTGATAACAGCACGATTGCGCAGATCGCTGAAGGTGCGACAATTAATGTAGGCAGTGGTGATATCGGCGGTAGCGGCCCATCTTTGCAAGTTAAAGCTAAAGATGATGCCTATCTAATTACTGTTGCAGGTGGTATCGCTGCATCTGAACATGTAGGTGTAGGTGCCGCTGTATCTGGCAACATTGTCGATCGTGAAACTGAAGCACTCATTGGTGCTCGCGATGGCGAAGATGTTGCGACAACGAAAGGTTCTGTAACTGTAGCTGGCGATCTAACCGTTGAAGCCGATCACGAAGGCTTTATCGGATCGCTTGCGATCTCTGGTGCGAAAACATCCAGTAGCTCTACGCCCGAATCTGGTGGTACAGGTGTCAGTCAGAATAATTCGGATGGCTCAAAGAGCGAAACAGATGACCCGGGTAAACTGCCGAATAACCAGAAAAATTACGATAACGTTATTGCAGAGCTGAAAGCACGCTTTGGCGAAACGGATAGTTCGTCCGGTTCTTCAGGTAGTTCTACAGCGAGTGAAAATGCGGGCAAATCGGGCATTGGTATTTCTGGCTCAGTAACCATCAATTATGTTGAAGATGATGTTTGGGCTTATATCGACTCAAGTGGTGACGTCACTACAACCGATATTGATAGCACGATTACGATTAAGTCAGATGATTCGACTGCGATAGGCTCTCTTGCAGGTTCTGCTGCTATCTCTTCAGCTAGCGCAGGTAAGTCTGCTACCGGTATTGCAGGTGCTATTGGTATCAACCTGATTGGTGGTAAGAGCGCGGCATTTATCGATAATGCTGGCACTATTACTACACCGCGTTTGGATATGGATGCAACCCGCACAGGCTGGGTTGTTTCCATCAATGTCGGTGTTGCTGGTGCTACAGGTCAACAAGGCACTGCGGTCGGTGGTTCAGTAGCTGTAACACGTATTACTTATTCCACTGAAACAAGTATTACAAACACGCCTACTGTTGTTGTGAATGGCCATCTGTCTATGCATGCGGATGATTCCAGTAATCTTATTCTTGTAGCTGGTGCCGCTGGGTTTGGTGGTAAGTCTGGCGTAGGTGTTTCTGTTGCTTTCTCTGAGATTGAAAGCTCTGTTACATCGAAAATTGATAATGTTGATAGTCTGAAATACACATCCGGTTTAGATGTTAATGCTAAGGCAGACGGCTTACTCGTTGCTGTAACAGGTTCTTTAGGCATATCGGAAAGCCAAACTGCTGGTCTAAGTTTAGCAGGCACACTATCTATCAATATGGTTGATACCGATGTTGATGCGGCTATTTTAAATACCACTTCGACGACGGATTCTGCAGGCGACGTTACTGTTTCAGCGTTGGATGATTCTTCAATCTTCTCGTTTGCGGGTGGCTTTGCTGCTGGTGGTAAAGCTGGTTTAGGTGCAGCGCTTGCTCTGAACTTTATGACCAATACGGTCAAAGCCCGAGTTGAAGGTTCTACGATTCGAACTGATGGCAATGTTACGGTTAAGGCGCTTGAAAGCAGTTCATTAATTGGTATCGCACTGGGTGGTGCTGGCACTAATAAGTTGGCTATTGCTGCATCTGTTTCCGCAAATCAAACCGCTAACACCGTATCTGCAAAAGTACTTGATAGTACGATTGAAGGTCGAGGTGATAACACTTCGACCTCTGTTATAGCGCAAGATTCTTCAACTAGTGTAGGTATTGCAGGTGCAGGTGCAGGAGCGGGGAAAGTCGCTCTGGGTGCAAGTATTGGTGTTAACTTGATTGGTAATACGATCACGTCACAGGTGGATGATTCACTTATCCATATGACTGGTTTGAACTCCAATATCAATGTTACAGCGATAGCAGAAGAAGTTTTGGTCAGCGTTGCTATTGGTGGCGCAGGTGCAAATACTTTTGCACTAGGTGGATCTGTTTCGGTTAATGAAGTTACTAATACTGTAGAAGCTAAAGTAACTAATAGTTTGGATACATCTTCATCTGGAACGCCAAATAAAGGCCTTCATGCAACAGGTGATATCTCTGTGTCTGCTGCTGATAGCACAACAATGGTTGTTGTTGCTGGTGCGGGGGCAGGTGCAGGAACTGCTGCAATTGGCGCTGCAGTTTCCACAACCGATGTTGGCAATACTATCAAGGCCTATATCGATGGTTCTACGGTTAATTCATCTGCTGGCAATGTTTCTGTCACTGCCGGTTTTGCTGCGCCTACGACGGCAGCTGATCTTGGTAGTCTGGGTGTTGATACGGCTGACCTTCCAGATGAAACCGATACTAGTTCGCAAATCATCAATGTCACTGTAGCTGGTGCCGGTGCTAATACCTTTGCTGCAGGCGCCGCTATATCTTTGAATTGGTTACACAATAATGTTCAGGCCTATCTCAGCGGTGGTGCTGATGTAGATGCAATGGGCGATATTAAAGTTAATGCCCGTGATGACGCAGATATGATCAGTGTTGCTGTCGGAGCTGCAGGCGCAGGTACGACAGCAATCGGTGCTGCATTGGCTTATAACTATATTGGTGGTACGCCTGAGGACCCTAGCCGCACAGTTGATAGTAGCCGACTGACTGATGATGCCGGACAGGTACTTGCGTACATCGATAATTCACAAGTTGATTCATCCGCTGCGGGCGTCGAAGTGGCAGCCCATGCTGATACGAGCATTATTAATGTAACTATTGGTGCAGCGGGTGCAGGCACTGTTGCTGTCGCAGGTTCAGTTTCCATCAACTTTATGCGCAATATTGTGAGTGCCCAGATTAAAGGTGGGGCTGATGTATCCGCGCATACTGTTGTTGATGTTAGTGCGACTGTTACACCGATTATGATTATTGTTGCGGGTGGTGGCTCCGGTGCGGGCACTGCAGCTGGTTCTATTGCTTCTGCTACGAATGATATGCGTAGCAGCATTAGCGCAAGTATCGAAGGCTCTGGTACAACAGCAACGGCGACTACGGGTGATGTGAATGTTGCAGCAGAAGTACTAAGTACTAATCAGTTACCTACAGTAGGTGATGCTTCTAATCAGGCTGATACTTATGCAGCGAATGCTGCTGACCCAGACGAAAATCCAGATCCAATTTTAGATGCTCAGATTTGGAGTTTTGCTGTTAGTGGCTCTGGTGCAGGTACTGCAGCTGGCGCAGGCGCATTGAGCCTTAACTGGATTCGTAATGAGGTCGAAGCATACATTGCGGATAGCGCGACAGTTACAGCCAATGCCGGAGGTGTCAGTTTACGTGCATCTGATCAAGCAACTTTAAATTCTCTATCAGCGGGTCTAACAGGTGCTGGTACAGGCGCTGTTGGTGCTGCGGTCGCTTATAACTATATTGGCGGTGACCCTGACGATCCAACGTCTGATCGTAAGAATTTTGCGAAAGTTTATATTGATAATGCCACAGTGAATGCTGGCAGTTTGGCGATGAATGCTATTGCTAATGCCAACATTAATTCGCTTGCAGTCGGCGCATCTGGCGCAGGTACTTTTGCTGGCTCTGGCGCTTTATCGCTTAACTGGATTAAGAAAAATGTTGAAGCGTTGATCACCAACGGCGCTAAAGTAACGACAACCAGTGATATCACTGTTCGTGCTTCAGATAGTTCAACTATTCGTTCCGGCGCTGTTGTGATTGCAGGCTCAGGCACTGCTGCTGTAGGTGGTGCGGTTGCTTATAACGAAATAGCTAACACTATTTCTGCAGGTATCTCAGGTTCAGGAACAACGGTTACTATCACCGCGGGTAATAGCAGAGATATCGTGGTCGAATCCCTGTCAGGTTCTACTGTGAAAACTTTAGTAGCCAGCGTAGCTGGTTCAGGTACTGCGAGTGTTGCAGGTTCAGCAGGTGCGAACCTACTGGAAAGCCAAGTGAACGCTTTCATTGATACAGCAACTGTAACAACAGATGGCAGTATCTCTGTTTATGCGGAATCTAAAGATACATCCGAAGGTATTGTTGGCGCTATTGGTGCGTCTGGAACGGCAGGTATTGGTGGTGCCGTAACTGTAAATCAGTTGGATAATGGTACTTATGCTTTCATCGATAATGCGACTGTTGTAGCTAAAGGTCTCGGTGATGGCGTTGAGGTTAAACCTTCAGCAAATGCGGGTTCTACCGATACGGTCAATGGCGTATCCGTTCGTTCCAATGTTGCCACTAACTTAGAATCTTATGCTGGTTCAGGTGGTATATCAGGGACAGTTGGTCTCGCTGCTAACGTACTGGTTAACCGTGTTGCAAATACATCTGAAGCACGTGTTAAAAACTCCACAATCAATAACTCCACAGATCGTGGTAAGCATCTAAAAGTTAATGCTAACCAGGAAACTGATTTTGTCAGTGGTGGTGGCGCTGCGGGTGTAGGTCTTGCAGGAGGTGGAGCCGCTGCCACGGTAGATACTAACTTTATCAACAATACTACTCGTGCCTACATTGATGGTAATAGTAACAGTAAAGATATTTTGGCTGCTGAAGGTATTAGTGTCTCTGCAGTTTCAGATGAAGACCTGAGCACAGTAGCGGTAAGTGTAGGTGGCGGCCTTTATGTTGGTGCGTCCGGCACAGCTTCAGCCTTTAAGTCAAGTTCGCTTACAGAAACCTATGTGAATGCAGCTGATCTTAATTCTTATGGTGATATCACAATCAGTGCTGATTCTGATGTTGATATGAGCTTCGACGATGTTTCGTTAGCATTAGGTTCTGTTGGTGCTGGTGCTTCTGTTAGTGTGGCTCTGTTTGAGGGTACTACTAAGGCGTATACAGCAGGCAGTAGTTCTCTAGTCTCGGAATCAGACGGTGTTGGCGGAATAGGCGGTACTGTTTCTGTCACTGCTAATGCTAAGGAAAGCTCTGATGCTCTTGTCGCTGCAGGTGGAGCGGGTATTGGTGCAGCAGCTGCTTCAGTAGGAGTATTGAGTAGCACTTCACATACCTCAGCATATCTTGGCAGCTCTACGACAGTGACCGCGCTACAAGGCGTAACTGTTACAGCAGATCATGTGATTGACGTAAATAAAGAGAGTGCGAGCGCGATAGGCTCCGTATCTGTTGGCGGTGGTGGTATTGGTGCTTCAGTTGACGTAATCACCATTAATAACACAGTCGATGCACATATTGGTGCGGGATCAGTTCTTACAACTGTAGGTGCTGTCCGTGTAGAAGCGACAGCGACTAAGAATGTTGAATCTAATGTATTGGCCTTTGCTGGTGGCGCAACAGCTGGGATCAGCGGAGCGGTGTCTTATATTTCAATAGGCACGGGACCGGATGGTGATAATGATAATGAACTCTCAGCTTCACAATCTAGCGTAGCTTCAGGCTTTGGTAACAGTACTGTTAGTGGTTTAGGCAGTGACGGCTCTGCACAGAGAGCACAAGCGAAAGGTGATAGCACACTAAGCAGTGGCTCATTCTCAACCATAGATATTCAAGCTGATAACAGCAATCCATATAGCACACGTGCTTATATTGGTGAGGCCGTTACCATCCAAGGTGTTGATGGTGTTAATCCAGTAGATGGTAGCAATGTACGGGTGTCTACCGCGTCAGTGACGGTTAAAGCGGATGAGAACATTAATGTTGATGTTCTAACTGGCGGTGCTGCTGTGGGTGGTAGCGTTAGTGTAGGTGGTACGGTATCTGTTACATCTCTAGGCGGAAACACAACAGCATGGATTGGCAATGCTGGCTCTATTGAGACAACTGGTGCGGTCACAGTTGATGCTGATTACACGACCGATGTTGATATCGAAGTTTATGGTGGTTCTGCAGGCACTGTTGGTCTTGGTGCTCAGGTTGCAGTGCTAAACGATAGCAGCAATCAGTCCGCTTACATTGAAAATGGCACGAGTGATGCTGATGGCGCGCAAATTGTTAAGGCGAGTTCGCTAGATATTAACGCGGCAGCGAATCGTGATATAAACATTGATATTGTTGGCGTATCTGCGGGTGTTGCTGCGGCAGGGGCCGCGATTGGTGATGTGTCTGTTTCTGGTTCCACTACCTCATATTTAGGTGATTATGCTCAGGTTGGGCAAAGCGGCACTTCTGGCTTCACGGTTACAGATGTCAATGTAACGGCGGTTAATAATCTGAATGTGGATCTAGACGTTACTGCAGTTGCAGCAGGCTTAGGCGCAGGAGCTGGTAATGATGCGAATATCTCATACTCTCCAACGGTATCTGCTCGTATAGGTAAAGGCTCTGATATTGATGTAACAGGAACTGTTACTGTCTCTGCGGTTGCTACTCCAGAGATTGAAACCGATATGCTTGGTGTCTCTGCTGGTGGTTTAACCGTTGGTGTCTCTCTGACCGATGTTGATGTTAATGCTAATGTTTCTGCAACTCTAGGATCTGCTGACGGTACTGAGGGAAGTATCAATCTTGATGCCGCAGCCCTTAATGTATTGGCTGCCACAGATGTAAAAGATGGCGGCAATGGCATTAGTGCTGAATCTACCGGCTCTTCAGGTTCGCTAGTTGGTGTGAACGCAACCCTAAGTGAAGTCTCAACGACAAGTGTGGTTGAGAGCATCATAGGGGCAAACTCTAATTTGGTTGTTGCAGGTGCCGTAACTATTGCGGCGGTTACTGAAACTCGTCAGAAAGCGAACTCCGATAGCAATACCGGCGGTATTGTGGCTGCGGGTGCGAGTACCGCGACTGTCTCTTCTAACACGACAACCACAGCGCGTATTGCGTCTGATGTTGATATCGATGGCGGTAGCTTAAATCTAGTTGCTACAGGTAATGATGATAACTTCGCTGTAGCTGATGCTGGTAGTGGCGGTGTGCTAGCTGGAGCTGGTGCAGCAGTGACAACGAATAACACCAGCAATACTCAAGCGATCATTGATGGCGGCCATACGTCTGGTCGTAGCATTGATCTGGACGATGCCTCTAATGGCGCGGTAATGATCACAGCGGATCATACAGCTAAGTTCAATGGTAAAATCAGTACTGTAGGCGGTGGTGCCCTAGCGGGTAGCGGCGCTGAAGCAGATCACGATGTTAATGCCACCGTTAGTGTCTCTATTGGAGCGAATACCGATATGGATGCTCGCTCTATGGATATCTCAGCTACCAACGCTTTGAGTAAAAATCAGACGGGTATTGATGGTACTGTGGGCGGTGCTCTTGCGGGAGCTGGCGCAGATAGCGATATCGATCTGAACATTAACACTACGGTGGATGTTGGCGCTGACGCTAAGTTAGATGTAGTTGGGTCTGCGTTTGATCCGGGTAATCTATCTATTGCGGCGCTAAATAAACTGGATGTTAAGGATAAGATTACTCTAACGTCTGCAGGCCTTGCATCGGGCGTAGGTGCTAATGCAAATATCTCTACCAGTCAGGATTTAAGCCAAGTATCCATTGGCAGTGGCGCTCAGTTAAGCAGTGTTGGTGATGTGACTTTCTCTGCACGCGGTCAGGGTACTGTTTCTGCACAAGTAAATATGGATACTTACGGTGCAGCGACTGTAGGTATCGCGGACGCTACTGTAAATATCCAGCCGGTTAACCAAGTGAATGTTGGTACCAATGTTCAAATCGAAGCGGCTGGTGATCTGAACTTGTTAGCGGGTATTGGTACTGATAAAACACGTGACCAATATACTATCGAAGCACGCACAGATAGCTTTGCAGGAAGTGCAATCCCAATTGATGACGTTAATGCTTCCTCTACGTTGGTGCAGACTAACTCAATTACGGTGGATACAGGCGCTCATCTTAAGACGGCTCGTGATGCCAACCTATATGCTGAAGACTTCGGTCTGGCGCACATGACCGGTAAAGCAAAAGCGGTTAACTGGGCAAGTGCTGCAGGTGATGCAATTAATAGCGTTACAGGCGGCGGCGGTGCTGAACAGTATGATGGTTATATTCATTCAGATGCGACGGGTACGGTAACTGTTAACGGTACGATTGAGACAGGTATTAACCGTCATCAAGAATTAATCGTTTCAGGGATGGATGCCTTCGGCAATCCAATCATTTCATCTATTTCTGACGGTATTGAGTACACCGTTACATCTCAGGCACTCGAATCAACTTTGAGTGCAGAGTTGGCTGAAGCGCGTAAAGCTTATGCGCAGTATCAATACAGTAATGCAGAGCTGAAAGCTTATTACGAAACTGAAATTACCCGCATCGAGAATGAGATGTTGGCGAAGGGGCTGTTGGAAGTTGTTACAAACTCTGACGGTAGTATCAGTAAAAACCGTATTGACCAATCAGTTATTACAATTGAAGTAGCACCAGTTTGGGCCGAAGCGGGCATTATCAATGTACGAAGTGACTTCCTGTTGGGTAGTGGTACTTTTGATGCTCCAGGCGACGCTAGCATCACTATTACCAATAATTCGCCCGCCTTCCTCAAAATTCATGGTGCAACAATTCCTGAATCAACAGGTGGCTTGTTCCACAATGGTATTGAGGTAACAGAAGCGACGAAAACAGATGGCTACACGCTAATCAATGTTGCAGCTTCTGGCGATCCTGAAATTAATATCATCAACTATTATGAGCCAGGCCCAGGCGTTTCTGCGCCTACGCCAGAAATTCAGATCGTTGGCGATATTGAGAACCTAAACGGCCTCGTTAATATCCAAAATGATGTTAGCGGTGGTGATATTAAGATTACTGCAGAGATCCGTTCTAAGGATCTAAACATTGTTGCCGGCGGTAGCGTCTTCATTACTGGTTTGACAGATATCAGCACCGGCGGTGAGCCATATTCGCTTTGGAGTGAGTACTCTCCTGGTGAAAATCTCACCATGCAGGTAGAGGAAACTTACACCTACGAAATCTTTGGCATCACTCTAGAAGGCACACGTACCGTTACTAAGAACGTTGATTTTGGTAAGGGCCAAGGTGTTGGTGAAGTAAGCAGCAGTGATGTTACGGCGATTCTGAACCAGTCACCTGATGAAAACTCGATGATTTATGGTGATCGTGTTTATATCGATGCCGAATATATCAACCTCAACGGTATTGTTCAGAGTGGTCAGCAAGATATAACCCTTAACCTGACTCAGGCGAACATTGAAGCGGCCAAAATCAGTAGCAATGTTACTGCTAGTTCTGTAGGTCTGGTTAAACTAACAGATCTTTCTAACCGCTTCTTCGGTGTTTACTGGGATACCCAAAACCAACGTATATTGATCGATGAGGTGCGTGCTAGCGGCGGTGATATTGAACTTCGCGGCCATCTATTGAATACAGGTAAAGGCGAAGTACGTCTATTGAGTGGTTACAGCGCGATCAATGTAGCCAACTCCTCCAGCTATGATATTGAGATCTTAGGCTTAGATGTATCGCAACGCGGTGCAGGTACTTTGATCATGGCTGACAAAGCTAAAGGCAGCAGTAGTGACCCTCAGGTGACTATGTATGAGAAAACAGCCTTTGGTGATGCGACCACTACAGGTGCTGAATCTGTTATTGATCAGCTGAAATCTGCAGGTCATGAAGTGGGTGTTACGACCCTACTGTATATGGGTAACCAGTCTTCAATTACTGAAGCAGATGGTACGGTATTTACTAAGACCGCTTCTGGGGCAACGATTACGACATCAACCGGTCAGGTAGTGACTATTAGTAGCTCCGCGATTGCTAGCCAAACTAGCTATGAAGTGGGTAACTCTGCAAATGGTGTATGGCGTGCTGGTTGGTCTATTGATGTAGATAAGTCTATCTACCGTGAAACTATTCTATCCTCCTCATCTCTATGGGGAATCGACTTCCTATGGCCTGATCCAGCAGATATTAGCTGGGATCATGAGCGCGTTGATAGCCAGCCAGTATTGGCGGATGAAGGTATCTACTATTATCTGGATACCTCTGCGAATAAGTTTAATGACTACAACTACGAGAAAACGACGACTTCTCTATCTTCAGATGAGTATGAGAAGGATCACTGGACGACAAGTACTTGGTACGGCAAGAAAACTTACTACTCTCACTACGTACAGGAAGAGAAAGTTGCCGAAACCCACACTCATGATATCCGCGCTGATAATGATATTACTATCAAGTTCCAGGGTTACACTGAGGGGCAAATTAACTTAAGTACTTCCGGTAGCGGTTCTGATCTATTACTAAAAGGTCCGTTGGCTAACACGACTGGTACAACCAATGTAACGGCGTCGCAGGGTGGCATTTACATGCTATCAAGCGAAGCTTATGTTGGTGGCAAAAACATCAACATGTATGCCCGCGATGATATCGGTAGCGCAGTGTTGATGATGGCCTTGAATCAGACTGATGATGCTTCTTCATCATTCAGTGCTACTACTGTTTCTGGTGATATCTATCTGGATCAATTTACTGGTAGTTTGGCAATCGACACGATTACAGCGGGTAACCGTTCTGATGTCATTATCCAAGCTCAGCAAAGTATCACTGTAGCTGCAGGCGGTTCTGGTTTGATTACAGCAGGGGCTGTAACCTTAACGGCTGAAGGTGGTTCTGTAGGTAATAGCTCGTCAAACAAACTAAAACTTGATTCAGGTACCGAACTGCGTGATGCGGTTGAAGTATGGGCCAAGCAAAATATCTATTTAGCTGAAACTAGCGGTGATATGCACTTGTTTAAAGCAACGGCTGAAACAGGCGATGTGTATATCAGTGTGTTGGCTGGTTCTCTGCTTGATGCTAACAGTTCCGTGGAACGTGATGATCGTACACGAGAAGAGTTGATTAACTCTGTTTGGGCTGAATTGCAGCTGACAGATGGTACTGGTGCAAACGATAAGATCCAACAAGCTAAAGATGTCTATGCGGCAGGTAAAGAGAGTGAGTACCAATCTTACTGGCAGATTAGAAATGAGCAGTTTGGTGGTGTGTATGATTCGAATGATGCCGTTAGCCTGACCTCAGAAGAGGAATCTTATTACCGCA
Organism: Neptuniibacter sp. QD48_55; assembly: GCF_047778115.1. Lineage (GTDB taxonomy): Bacteria > Pseudomonadota > Gammaproteobacteria > Pseudomonadales > Balneatricaceae > Neptuniibacter. The sequence continues at coordinate 502,852 of NZ_CP180555.1, forward strand.
CATTCTACGCAGAGCAAGGTAATACAGCTGCGGAAATTGATGCGGCTATAGCCACCCTTGAAGCGAAGAAATCATCTCAATACCACACTTTGCACTCCGAGTATGGTGCAGGCGCTTATGATGCAAATTACAGCTATACCCTGACCGCTGATGAAATTGATGCGATTGAAGGTAGCATTAAAGTTTGGACTGAAGACGAACTGATGAATCTAATTAGTGCCGGCTTACTGAAACCAGTAACCAGCACAACTGATAATGAAGATTCAAACGTTGTTGCTGGTGGCACAATTAACCTAAGTGCATCTGCAGGTGTCGGTGCAGCAGTTGGCGGCGTTACGATCGAAACCGATGGTGACTACACAGACGATGAAAAGTTTGCCCTAGCTGCAGCTGAGCGTTCAGATATCGCTTTCCTTACCAGCATTGAAAGTAAGAATGTTGAGGTGGATATCGATTCATCTGGCACAATTACCCGCGGTTCTGGTTCTTGGCTCGATGATGGATTTACTGCAGGTATGCAGATCCGCATGATTGGTGATAGTGCAAATGCGACAGAAGGAAGTGAATTCTTCGAAATCACCTCTGTTACAGCGAATACCATCACACTAAGTTCTGGATTTGATAGCAGCGAAGTAGCTCAAACTGTGACGGTTACGCAGGTGCTGGCTTCTCCAACGAATCAGACAATTATCGCTGCATCTGAAGATTGGAACAGCAGCTTTGTCGTCGGCGATGTGATTACTCTTGATGGAGTAAATTACCTGATTGACCGTTTAACGTCCGATCTGATCGAAGCCTCTCTGGCTGATGATAGTGTTGATCAAACTGGTGCGGTTGTTGTTGATAGCAGCCGTTATACAGCGTCTACAATTACTCATGTTGCAATCGATCAGCGCGAAGATATTAACGTTGACGATGCCCAATTAGGCGGCACGCAAACTCTAACAGTCAACGCTGGCACTAACTTGTACATTGGCTCTCAAGGCAAGTTGGATCTAACAAGTATTACTGCAGGCGGTAATGCAGATGATGCAGTACGCATCAAAGTTAAAGATGGTATTACCTCGAGCCAAGGTTCGGATACAACAGTTATCCGTGGTGGCCATCTGATCCTAGAAGGCGGTCAAGGTGGAATCTATACCGGCAGTGATGATTCTCCAGAAACACTGCGTATCGATCTCAATGATGGTGCTACGCTCACCGCTCGCGCTTCCCAGGGTGTCTACCTGAAAGAAGCCAGCGGTGATATGAATGTTGCGGGTATTTATGCAGCTAGCGATAAGGTTTACCTAGAAACCGAAAGCGGTTCAATGCTGGATGCGCTGGATAACGAGTATGAAAATATTCGCGCAAACCGTGTAGAGCTAGTTGTTGCAGGTGGTTCCGTCGGTGAAGCTGATAACGCCCTAGATGTTAATATCGTTGCAGCGCCTACTGCTGCAACCGGTACGGTCAATGTATTGGCTTCTGGTGATATCAATCTTGCAGAAAGCGATGGCAACCTAAACATTGATCACGTCAAATCAACAGGCGGCGATGTTCGCCTACAAGCTCATCAATCTATTATCGATGCGCTTGATAATGGCCTAGTTGACGGTGCGCTTCCGCAAGTGGATGTTGAAGGTGCAAGCATTACCTTAGTGACGATTCTGGGCACGATCGGTGAGGCCGATAATGATCTGGATATCGATACAGGTTCTGTTGAGGGTACGACCTTAACAACGTCGAGTTATGGCCATAGTTACATCACCGAAACCTTAGGTGATCTATACCTGAATACCCTTGAAGCTAAAAACGGTAATACTGCGTTTATAGCGGCTCCAGATGGCAGTATCTTAAATGGCCGAGCATCGGGTAGTAACGTCGCATCCGGTAAAGTTTATCTTGCAGCAGCTAACAATATTGGTGCTGTGGATAAATCTATTAAGACTGAAGTTGGTGGCGTAGAAGCTGAAGCGATCCTTGGTAGTGTTTGGTTAGATAATACTGGCGCGTTGACCGTTGGTGGTGTTCTAGATGTCAACAAGCCGGGTATTAGTGCTGGTGGCGCTATCCGAGTTGTAACTCACAGCCCGATTACACAGGATGAAGATATTACTGCTGTAGGCAATATCGAACTGATTGCTACAGACAGCACCGATCTGACAGCTGACTTCTTAACTATTAAGTCGGGCGTGACATTGACGACTGAAGCAGACGTTATCCTCTATGCAGGTGATGATCTGTTGATTGAAGATGGTGCGACCGTTCACGGTACCAATGTTTATATCTTGGCAGATAGCATTGATGTGAGTGGCGATGCGTTCACCTTATCTGAAGCGTTAACGAGCGTTGCTGATACAGGTGGTAGCACTATTACCATCTCTGGTTTGGTTACAGCTGATAATGCTATTCATACCCGCGGTGACGCTGAGAACGACACGATTATTGTTAGTGCTACCGGTGTGATGATCGCTGATGTTGAAATGAGCTTCAACGGTGGTTTTGGCGATGACAATATTCAGTTCTACGGAACGGTTTCTGCTGATGCTGCTGAAACTCACGCTGGTGTTGATGTTCTTATCGATGGTAACGAAGGCGAAGACACCGTCTTGATCGATGCCCTTCAGTTGGTTGGTGATACCCGTATTGAGGGCGGTGCTGATAACGATGCGATTACAATCAACGAACTACATAGCCGTACGGAACAGCTAGTTCTGGATGGTGAGTCCGGTACGGACAGCTACACTATCAATCGCACAGGTAACGATGCCGATTATGTGATTGATGTTGAAGATACCGGTGCTCGTGATAGTGGTGCTGATACCCTAACCATCAATGGTACCGCTGATAACGATACCTTCTTACTTCGTGCCAACTTTGTTGCGGCCCTTCATGGTGATCTGGACGCGGGCTTTACGAACAATGTAGAGCGTATCACTTACAACGAAAACATTAACGCTCGTCTGACTATTAATGGTCATGCCGGTGATGATGGTTTCTACAGTGATGACAACAGCAGTATCACCACGCTGGATGGTGGCGCAGGTGATGATACCTTCCAGATTGGTCAGCTTTACGGTGCTGATCGTCAAGCTCCGTATGTCGCTGTCGGTGACGAGATTGAAACGACAGAAACAACACTAGGCTTCTTGAGTAACGGTAACAGTTTACCAATGGTTGTATATGGCGGTGATGGTGAAGATCAGATCACGGTATACAGCAACAAGGCATTGACCAAACTGTACGGTGAAAATGACGACGATACCTTTGTTGTTCGTGCCTTCCTTAAGAAAGGAACCACAGAAACAGCAGGTGGTGGTGAAACTGAACTATTTGGCGGTGATGGTGCTGATAACATCCAATACAGCATCAATGCCCCACTTAAGATCGACGGTGGTGCAGGCAATGACACCTTAGTTGTGCTTGGTACTGAAGCTGATGATAACTTCATGATCACTGAAGATGGTATTTTCGGTGCAGGCCTTAATATCGGCTTTGAAGGTATCGAGTTTGCAGAAGTTGATGGTCTAGAAGGCGATGATAACTTCTTTATTCTGAGTACTAGCGAAGATGTTGAAACAACGATTATCGGCGGTTTAGGTAGCGATACCTTTAATGTTGCCGGCGATGTAACTGAAGATATTGTTTCGTACTCCGTAGAAGGTCGCAGTGGCTTTATTAACCACAGTGTTTGGAGTGATGATCCTCGCTTTAACGGTATCTTCGTTGATGGCGTATCCCTGAATGTTGCAGATGATGAAACCGGCAAAATTCAGGTTGATATGGTTGATGGCAGTCTGGTCGTTGATGAAAACGGCCTGTTAGATGACTTCTACGAAGTTTCTCTAACAGCGGCTAAACCAACAGCAGCTACGATTGCATATGTAACTGTATCTGCAGCACGCGCTTCTAGCAGTGATAAAGAACTACCAACGATTGGCGGAGGCGATCCTGCTGATAGCATCTTAGTATCCGTTGATGGTGTTAACTACTATGAATCATTAGTGCTGAACTTTGATTCTACTGCAGCAGATGGCTCCGTGGATGACTGGCTACGTAAGCAAAAAATCTACGTTAAAGGTGTGGACGACGGAGCGATTGAAGGTGAACGTACAGTTGTTATCAATCACAGTGTATTGAGTGATAACCCTGACTTTAATCACCTAGATATAAACAACGTTGAAGTGACTGTTTACGATAATGATCAAGCCGATCTGATCATTACTCAGTCCGATGTTGATTCCCGTGTGGTTGAAGGGGCTGCTTCTGGAGATACCTTCACTGTAGCGTTGACTCAAGCACCGGCTGATGGCGAAACCGTCACCGTTGTTCTTGCAGAGAAGAATGCCGCAGGCGAAATCGACTTTGATAAGACTGTCCTAACCTTCGATAAGGATAACTGGGATGATGCTCAAACAGTAACGGTAACGGCAGTTGACGATACTGATGTTGAGAATGTCTTCCGTTCGGCAGTTACTTTCACAACCACAACGGACCTTGCGGTAGGTTCTGAATTTGATGCGGTAGTGACTGATGAATTGCGTGTTAGCGTTGTCGATAATGACACGGGCACCGTAATAGTGACGCCGACTAATGGTTCTACCATTGTGAGTAACAGTGAGACGGATAACTACAGTTTGGTGCTCAGTACCGAACCTACAGATCCGGTAACTGTTAATGTACTGACTGATGGTCAAACTATCGTAAGTAGCGTAGATCCTCGCTTTAACGCAACTGATGGCACAGTGACCTTTACTGCATCTGATTGGGATTCTCCAGTTGAGATTGTTGTTGCGGTGAATCCTGATTATGTACCAGATGCTTCAAATCAGCCTGTACAAAATCCTCCGTTGCAGCCTCATACCTTGGATCAGATTCGCGGTAAATTGATCATTGAAGGTTCTGTTCCTGAGGGCAAAGAGCGTGCGCTATCTAAAGCGGTGATGCTACCTACTGAAACAGATGAAGCGTTGCCAACTGTTGATATCAATACTGATGAAGCGGCTCAAACAGATACGTTGTATATGTTCAACGATGGCAGCCGATCTGATGATACTGGTTTCCTAACGGATTCTACGATTACCGGTTTAGGCATGGGTGCAGGTGGCGTTCAGTACAATGACGTTGAAGTTGTTGAAGTGTTGAATGGTCAAGGTGACGATACCTTTACAGTCCAAAGCACAGCAGAAGGTGTAATCACCGTTATCCATGGTGGTGGCGGTGATGATGAGATCTATGTGACTGGCGGTGGCGGCGCATCAGCTCCGTTAATCTTGTTGGGTGACTCTGTACAGGATGGCTCTACCTACACATCGACCTCTGATGCGAAGACGACTAAAGGCCGTGAATTTGCCAATGCGGGTAATGACACGATTGATGCTTCCGGTGCGACAGGTTCCGTGGTTATTTACGGTGGTCAGGGTAACGATATCCTGACAGGTAGTAACTACGGTGATCATATTGCCGGTGGTTCTGGTAATGATGAAATTTATGGCCTAGGTGGTGACGACCATATCTATGGTGATGCCGGCTTTAACTTAGATCTAACTCAGCGCTTGAGCCTATCGACTCAGATTCTAACGGTTGTTAATACGCCAGATGGTGTTAATGATAACCCTGAAACCGCAGATACGTTGACGGTTGGTTCTGACACGATTGATGGCGGTGATGGCAACGATATTATCTTTGGTGACAAAGGTGTTGTTAATCAAGTTGCGGGTACAAATCGTATCCTAACCACGGCAGAAGTGGTTAGCATTACCACAACAAACCGTGACGAAGCAGCGAATGACATTCTGAAAGGTGGTGCTGATAACGATGTCATCATGGGTGGCCATGGTCAGGATGATATTGAAGGTGGCAGCGGTCACGATATCCTCATCGGTGACCATGCCGTTGTAGATTACAACGACGGTGATACTGATATTACAACGTTGGATTCTGTGACAACCGTTGAGTTGGTGAACGGCGATAACGATACCATCAAAGGTAATGAGGGCGATGACCTAATTATGGGTGGTATCGGCGCTGATAATCTATTTGGTGGTAATGGCGATGGTGGCGACGCTATCACCGTAAGTGATGACGACATTATCTTCGGTGATCATGCGACTGCATTATTGGCTGGAAATAGCTTTGTTCGTCTACTAACGAAAGAACAAACTGAAGGTGTAGCTGACCTTATCAAAGGTAATGAAGGTTCCGATCGTATCTTCGGTGGCGCTGGTGCCGATACCATCGAGGGTAATGCCGGTGGTGACTGGATCATGGGCGACTTCGGTGAGATGAAGCTCTACAGTAACGGTAACGTTGAGACTTTCTTCTCTGTCGATGAAGCTGGGGATGCGACTGCAGGTGATATCATTGATGGTGGCGAAGGTAATAACCGTGTGATCGCTGGCCTAGGTGAAGACAATATTACTACCGGTGGCGGTGATGACCATATCATCGGTGATAACGGTGTTCTTAACTACGGTGAGGATGAAGTAATTACTGAGGCATATACCGTTGAGCATGAGTTAGGTGACGATGACACCATCGAGTCTGGTGCAGGTGATGATATTGTCCTAGGTGGTAACGGCAATGACACTATTAGTGTAAGCGCCGGTAATGACAGCGTTATCGGTGATAACGGCTCGATTACCTTCAATCTTGGGATCCGCGATGTCCTACAAAGCACTGATACAACCAATGCTACAGGTGGTGATGACACTATCTCCTTAGGCTCTGGTGATGACCAAGCAATCGCAGGTGTAGGTAACGATACGGTTACTAATGAATCTGGTGAGACAATCATCATTGGTGATGATGGCTACATCGAAAACGATGGTAATGGCCGTTATCTAAATGCTTACACGGATAACTTCCGACTTGGTGGCGATGATAAGCTAACGGGTGGTGAAGACCGCGATATTATCTTCGGTGGTTTTGGCAAGGATGAGCTAGATGGTGGAGCTGGTGATGATCTAATGACCGGTGATGCCGGTATGGTCACGCGTAACACCGATACGATCGTACTTGAGTCTAAAGACTTGGAAGTGATCGACAATCTAGATGGCGATGATGACATTTTACGCGGCGGTGCTGGTCTTGATCGCATGATTGGCGGTGCAGGTGGTGATCTGTTCTACGGTAGCTTCACAGAAGATGTGATGGTGGGTGAATACGCTCGTTATACATTTGCTGCTGATGCAGAAACATCCGGTGAGCAGGCAACCTTCGTTATCACACTAGCTCAAGGCGCACTCGACCTAATCCGTTCATCACAAATTGGTTTGTATAAGAGCATTGCTCAGCAGATCTTCGATGCTTCTGATCTAGGTGAGGTAGCACGAAGCCGTACGGCCGTTACTACAGAGCTAAGTGATGATGCTATCGCTGCTCTGGGACGTTTAGGTGATCTGCAAAACTTCAGTGGTTCTGCTGCACCGGGTGTTGATGTCGTTATTCAGTTTGACCCAACTGCAGCTGGTGAAAACTCGGAAGAGCAACTACCAGAAGGGGCTATTGCTGAAGAGGGTGAGCTACCTGAAGATGCTCAACAACAAGAGTGTGAGCCTGGAGATGTTGAAACTGTTGAGGGTGAAGTGGTTGAAGGCGAAGAGGGCGCTGCCCCAGCTGAATGTGCTGCACCTGAAGCAGAGCAAGTTGAATCTGAAGAGGTTAAAGATGAGCAAGGCGAAGACTCCGAAGTCAAAGCTACTGAAGAAACTTCAGAACAAGCTGAAGACAATGAAGAGTCAGCGGGCATTGCTGCCAACCTAGAAGCTGCATTAGCAGGTTTCAGTGGCTGGGCCGTAATGAAAGCGAATAAAGCCAACTCGAAGAAGGAAAGTTCTAAACTTGATAGTGAATCATTAACGCAGCTGAAAGCCAGAAATAAGAAATCTGGTTACGTTAGCTGGGAAGATATTCGTAAGTAATTAGGATAGACTTTTCATAAGGGGCTGCTGCAGCTTATCTGCATGCAGCCCTTTTCGTTTTTAGTAACAGGCCTGCTCAGCCATGGACAATCAGTCAGATACAAAACATCCACAAGATTCTTCTAGTTCGCTAGAAACGTCGCAAGGTACATCCGTTACCTTAGATGCCTATTCGCAACAATCCGACAGTTTTTATCAGGATTGGTTGGATTCTCAGTGTTCCTTAATTGATGGAGCACAATCTGCTTTAGTTCTAGCGCCATTAGATGAAGATGATAATACCTACCACCCTATGGCTCTCTGGCCTCAGGATTCAGGAGTACTATCGGACCTGCATGGATTAGCAGAAGAGATTATTACTAATCGTTCAGCACTCGTAACCGCTTTACCTGCTAGCGTTCCTGGGCATGAAGTTTTTGCGATTGGCTATCCAATTATTTTGGATGATGAACTGATTGCAGTGGCGACCGTTGCTGTCGCCGTATCATCAGAGCAGCAACTAAAACGTGCGATGCAGCTTTTGGAGCTTGGCGGCTCGGCTTTAGAAGTTTTAAAACTACGGTTGGAAAAGCAACAGCGCTCTGCCAAAGATGCTAGTTTAGAAAGAAGTATTGATTTTTTAGCCAGTGTTCAGTCCGAACCTGATTACGCTAGTTCAGCAATGCGTTTGGTAACTGAGCTAGCAGTAATGCTCAACTGTGATCGTGTGTCTCTAGGTAACTATCAAAAAGGCCACTCCAAGGTTTTACACCTTTCCCATAGTACTCAATTTGGTAAGCGGATGAACCTAATTCGCTGTATTGAAGAGGTGATGGATGAGGCGATAGACCAGCAGCAGTCCGTGGTCTATCCAAATCCTGATTTGGAAAGTAGTTCGGTTGTGATCGCGCATTCAAAACTATCGCAGCAGCAGGGAGATGCGGTTGTACTCAGTGTGCCTCTATATGTGGCTAACGATATTGTTGGCGCGCTGACCTTTGAAAGAAATCCCGACATTCCATTTACCGAGCAGGACGTGGCTCTGTGCGAGAGTATTGCTGCGCTGGTGATTCCTGCTCTAGAGGACAAGCGCTTGAATGATAGAGCGCTATTACTGAAAGTTTGGGATTCTGGGAAAACTCAATTTTCGCGGCTTTTTGGTCCAGGTTACTTAGGCCGTAAATTACTCTTTATTCTTAGTGCGGTTTTGATCATCTTTTTCTCTGTTGCCCAAGGTAGTTACCGCTTGTCAGCAGATGCAAAGTTGGATAGCTATATTCAGCGGGTTATCGCAGCGCCTTATGATGGTTATATCCACTCAGCCGTTCATCGAGCAGGCGATGTGGTTAAGAAAGACCAGATGTTAGTGCAATTGGATGATCGAGACTTACATCTTGAGCGCCTTAAATGGCTAAGTGAAGAAGCCAAGCTTAATCGACAGTATCAAGAGGCGTTAGCGTTCCATGATCGCGCTAAGCTCAACATTATCAACGCGCAGCAAACTCAGATTAAAGCCCAGTTAGATCTGGTAAATAGCCAATTGGAGCGTGCAAAGCTCCTGTCACCATTTGATGGCTTGATTGTTAGTGGTGACCTCAGCCAGAGACTCGGCGGGGCAGTTCAGAAAGGTGAAGTGCTGTTTGAAGTGTCACCACTTCATTTTTACCGTATTAATCTTTTAGTGAAAGAGAGCCGTATTGCTGATGTCCTTATTGGCCAAGATGGCACATTGCACTTATCTGCTTTGCCTGAAACGCCATTTGAATTTGTAGTGACGAAGATTACGCCCCTAACTGAAGCCAAAGATGGAGCGACGTTCTTTGTGGTAGAGGCGTCATTACAAGGTGAATCTCTGCAGTTGCAACCAGGTATGGAAGGTGTGGGCAAAATCTACATCGATGAGCGTAACTTGTTGTCAATTTGGACGCGAGAGATGCAGGAATGGATGCGTCTTAAAGTCTGGTCTTGGTGGGGCTAGCGGGAGGCATCGTGTCTGTTTCTCTGTTTAGTGCCTCATGGTACCGCGTAGCTGAACTTAAGATCCGTATGCGTAAACATGCGGATATTCATCGGCATCAGTACCGAGGTAAAACGTGGTATGTACTTCAAGACCATGTGACCGGGCAATTCCAACGGTTCTCTCCTGAGGCTTACCAAATCATCGGTTTGATGGATGGCCGAAGAACGCTGCAACAGATCTGGGATGTGGCGTGTAAGCGCTTGGGCGATGGTATGCCTACTCAGGATGAGGTTATTCAGTTGGTGGCGCAGCTCAACCGAGCGAATGTTATTCAATCCGATATTCTGCCCGATATTGAAGAGCTGCAAGTTCGCAGACGAGAGCAAGCGCAGAAGAAGATTATCCAGCAGCTAAAATCCCCATTAAGTGTCCGTATCCCCATGATGGACCCAGAGGGATTCTTGTCCTCAACAATGTGGTTGGTTCGGCCATTTTATTCTTGGTTTGGTTTATTTCTTTGGGCAGCGATAGTGTTGTTTGGTTTAACGCTCTCGATTGTCCATTGGGGGGCACTAACCGAGAATATTAGTGACCGAGTCTTAGCGGTCGAAAATCTTTTGCTGATTGCCTTGGTCTATCCCTTTGTAAAAGTGATTCATGAACTTGGCCATGCCTACGCTGTGAAGCGTTGGGGAGGCGAGGTACATGAGGTGGGGGTGATGCTACTGGTGCTGTTCCCCGTACCTTATGTGGATGCCAGTGCGGCAACTGCATTTAGGAATAAATATCAGCGTATGCTGGTGGGCGCGATCGGTATTATGGTCGAGTTGATGGTTGCTGCAATCGCGATGATGGTATGGGTTTTGGCCGAACCGGGTATCGTTCGAGCGGTCGCGTTTAATACCATGCTGATCGGCGGATTTTCTACTTTGCTCTTTAACGGTAATCCACTACTTCGATTTGACGCTTACTACGTGCTTGCTGATTTTTTGGAAATACCTAATTTAGCGTCTAGAGGTAACAGTCAGGTAGCATATCTAACCAAAAAGTACCTTTATGGCGTTAAGAAACTCACTGCGCCTGCTAACTCAACCAGTGAAGGGGCTTGGCTAGCTTGCTATGCTTCTGCTGCATACATTTACCGATTGTTTGTTATGGTTGCGATTGCCTTGTTTGTCGCAACGCAATACTTTGTGATTGGCAGTCTTCTCGCGTTTTGGTCAATTTGGGCAACCCTCCTTATGCCAGTACTTAAGACAATTACTAAACCTGCAACGGATCCTGAACTAAGAAGTAAGAAGGGACGAGTGCTTACCATTTCTGCGCTGATTATCGCTACTGTGGTGGCGTTGATAGGTTTTTTACCTGTGCCATATAAAACGCAGACCGAAGGTGTTTTATGGGTACCGCAGGATGCTTATGTGCGCTCGCAAGTTTCAGGCTTTGTCGAATCTTTAGAGGTACCTTCAGGTAAGCCTGTGGTCGAACGGAAGTTGTTACTTAAGCTCTCAGCACCTGATCTCGAAGCCAAAGTAGACGTGCTTAAAGCCCAGATAGCTGAAGCCGAAATTAGACTCGAAGCTAGCCTAAGAGACCGCGCGGCCAGTGAAATTTTACGAGAAGAATTGCGGTTTATTCAGCGTGAATATCAAAGGGCGCTAGAACGGCTAAAAGGTGTGAATCTCTATAGCTCTGCTTCCGGCGAATTTGTTGTCCCCGATGCTCATCGAATTCTGGGACGATATGTTCACCGTGGTGAGTTGATTGGATACGTCGTGGATTATAATCAGTTGTCTTTAGTCGCGATGGTTTCTGAGGATGAGATAGATCAGGTACGCACCCAGAACCGTTCAGTTGAGCTACGATTTGCCTCTAATCCAAATGAAACCTATAAAGGTGAAATTGTTCGTGCACTGCCGGCTACAACTCAGCAACTGCCGAGTAAGGTGTTAAGTACTGATGGTGGTGGACGAATTGCACCTGACCCGAAAAGTGAAGATGGTTTGAAGAGTTTTCGTAGCCATTTTCGGATCGACTTATCTGTCATTGATGCGCCAAAGAATCGTTATGATGAGCGCGTCTATGTACTGATAGAACATGATCCTGAGCCTCTGATCTATCGTTGGTATCGTGCGGTAAGGCGTGTGTTCTTGAGGCAGTTTGATGTATAAACGGCCTCAGCGACTGCCGCAAACTGTATTAGAGCGTCCTCAGCTTTTTATCCACAAACAGGATCGGATGGAACGCTGGTCACATAGCCTATCTGCTTATCTAAATCGTCCGTTCCGAGCGTCCCTTAAGGCTTATAAGCGTTTTTTGCCGTCCATCCATAAAGAAGCTCGAAAGCTTGAAGTCCTATCCGATGAGCAATTAGATAATCATATCACTGAGATTAGGCAGGCTTTGTTTAAACAGGGCATAACGTCTGCACTAATGGTTAAAAGCTTTGCTTTGGTGCGTGAGGTTGCGGGTAGAACCCTGGGGATGAAACATTTTGATAGCCAGTTACTTGGTGGCTTGGCGATGTTTCACGGCAATATTGCAGAGATGCAAACGGGGGAGGGTAAGACCCTAACCGCCACACTTTCTGCAGCAACTGCAGCCTTTGCTGGAGTGCCTGTCCATGTAGTGACTGTAAACGATTATCTTACTGCTCGTGATGCTGAGGAAATGACGCCAGTTTATACCCGATTGGGTCTTGATGTTGGTGTTATTGTCCATGGTCTTTCTCCCATGGAGAGGCGTGATATCTATGCTAAAGATGTCGTTTACTGTACCAACAAAGAGTTGGTGTTCGATTATCTAAAAGACAGCATCGTTCTAGAGGGCAAGCAGCATAAGCTGAATTTGCATGCCGAGCGTTTAAAGGGTAATCAACAGATGCTCGATGGCTTAATGCTTCGTGGGCTTCATTTCGCTATTGTCGATGAGGCAGACAGTGTTTTATTAGATGAAGCTAGAACGCCGCTGATTATTTCAGGCCCTGAGATTGAGCAAGAGGAGCAGCAAGAGGTCTATCAGCAAGCGATGGCAATCGCTTCTGAACTAGAGCTAGATAAGCATTACGAGGTCAATCTCAGAGAACGACGTGTTGCTTTTACTGATGATGGTGAAATGCATGTTCTGCAGTTAACCGATGGGCTAGGGCCTTTTTGGGTAGGGCGAGTACGTTGTCTTGAATTAGTTTTTCAGGCACTCACGGCACTGCATCTGTTTATTCGTGATAAACATTATCTCGTTAAAGAAGGCAAAATTCTTATTGTTGATGAGCATACTGGCCGAGTAATGGAAGACCGAAGTTGGGAGCGAGGGTTGCACCAACTGATCGAAATTAAAGAAGACTGTGAACTCAGTAACCCTCGTGAGACCCTAGCGCGTATCAGTTTTCAGAACTTCTTCCGTTTTTATCATCATCTCGGTGGTATGACAGGTACTGCAAAAGAGGTGGCCTCAGAGTTATGGCAAGTTTATGGCTTGCCTGTGGTGTTTATCCCAACCAATAAACCAAGCCGTAGAAAGAAACTCGGGGCAAATGTCTACATAGACGAGAGTGATAAGTGGCACAAGGTTGCCGAACAGATCAAAGTTCTGCATAAAGCACAGCGCCCCTCACTGGTTGGAACGCACTCCGTCGCTGCTTCGGAATTACTAAGCCAAAATCTGCAAGCGATGGATGTGCAGCATCAGTTATTAAATGCTAAACAAGATCAGTTAGAAGCCGAAATAGTTGCGAATGCGGGTGAGCCAGGTTGTGTTACTATTGCGACAAATATGGCTGGGCGCGGTACCGATATAAAGCTAAATGATGAAGTCGAGTCAGTGGGTGGGCTACATGTGATTTTAACCGAGTTACATGAAGCGTCACGAATCGACCGACAGTTAGAAGGTCGCTGTGCGCGTCAGGGCGATCAGGGGAGCTTTGAAGTTATCTTGTCTTTGGATGACTCGATATTGTCTGAACATTTCTCTAATTATTTAAAGCGCGTCTTTAAATGGCCGCTTCCAAAAGGGTTTAAAAACTGGCTGCTGTTGAAATTAATGCGCAGGGCCCAAAAGCAACTCGAGGCAGATCATGCGCGTATGCGTGCCGATTTGTTAAAGCAAGACGAACGTCAGCGCGAAATATTGTCTTTTACTAGCAGCAAAGTTTAGGTTTTTTGATATGAAACACATTTCTCCACTATTGGTTCTACTTCTTAGTGTTTCGCCGTTGGTCAGTGCGGTTGAACATAATCAATTAAGCGATGGCCAATTGAGCTGTTTGTTAGAGCCTAGCAAAGAGATTGAATTGAGTAGTGAAGTATCAGGCGTTATTAGTGAATTGAGTTTAGGTCGTGGCGATAAAGTTAAAAAAGACCAAGTCGTCATGAAACTTAACTCTCGCCTAGAGCGAGCTGCTTTAGCGACAGCCCGAGCGCGCGTAGATTTTGCTAAGCGTAAAGTTAAACGTAATGAGGTCTTGTATAAAAAAGGCCTGCTGTCTGATCATGAACGAGATGAGATGCTTACAGAGCAGCGTTTAGCCGAGCTTACAGCTAGCGAATCTTATGTACGTTTATCTCTACGCCAAACGAAAAGCCCAATCAATGGCGTTGTGGTTGAACGGTTACTCGAACCAGGTGAACTTGTTGATGATCAGCCATTCTTAAAAATTGTCTCGCTTGATCCTCTTCACGCAGAAGTGATTATGCGTTCGCAATATTATGGTCAGATCAAGAAAGACATGCCTATCACTTTGTATGCTGAAGGGCGCCCAGAACAGGCTTATGAAGGTAAAGTGAATCGAGTGGATCCTCTTATTGATGCTGCAAGTAGTACGTTTGCTATCAGTGTGGAAATCCCGAATAAAGATCAATTACTGCCTGCCGGTTTGAAATGTAGAGTTGAGTTTAGCCCAGCCCAGTCTGCTTCTGAGTGATAATGAATAGGCCCTGTAATCTGGCTTTGTTATAATCGCCAGCAATTAAAGATTCCTTTGGAACCCTTTCGATGAAAGAGATTATTTTGCTCAATATTTCCGGTGAAGATAAGCCGGGAGTGACTTCAGCGATCACAAATATTTTGGCGGAATTCGAGATCAATATTTTGGATATTGGTCAGGCGGTGATCCACGATACCTTGTCTTTAGGTATCTTGATTGAAGTGCCTAAATCGGCCGAGTCTTCACCATTGCTAAGAGATATCCTTTTTAAAGCGCACGAGTTGAACATGAATATCCGCTTCCAGCCTGTGGAAGAAGAGAACTATGAACAGTGGGTTGAAGGGCAAGGTAAATCTCGTCATATCATTACGCTACTGTCTCGTAAATTGAGCTCTAAACATATCGCGCGCGTGACCGAAATCGCAGCGAGCCATGGGCTTAACATCGATAATATCAACCGTCTCTCAGGCCGTATAAGTTTGGATGAAACCTCTGACCAGACCAAAGCATGCGTGGAGTTTTCTGTACGTGGCGCGCCTGCTGATGCTGAGAAACTAAAGGCTGAATTCCTTAATACTGCTAGTGATCTCGATGTAGATATCGCTTTCCAAGAAGATAACATCTATCGCCGTAATCGCCGTTTAGTAGTATTTGATATGGACTCTACACTGATTGAAGCGGAAGTGATTGATGAGCTTGCTAAAGAAGCTGGTGTGGGTGATCAGGTATCAGATATCACTGAAGCGGCTATGCGTGGTGAGATCGACTTTAACGAAAGCTTTAAGCGTAGAATGGCTCTACTAAAAGGCTTGGATGTGTCGGTGTTGGATCAAATTGCTGAGCGACTACCGATGACCGAAGGTGCGGAAGAGTTAGTATCTAATTTGAAAGCGCTTGGTTTTAAAACGGCTATCTTATCGGGCGGTTTTAACTATTTTGCTTCTCATCTGCAAAAGAAACTTGGCTTTGACTATGTCTATGCCAACGAACTTGATATCGATGCTGATGGCAAAGTGACAGGTGAAGTTAAAGGCACAGTGGTTAATGGTGAACGTAAAGCTGAACTGTTACGCGAAATCGCCGAAAAAGAAGGTGTGAGCCTAGAGCAGACGATTGCCGTTGGTGATGGTGCTAATGATTTACCTATGCTTTCAATTGCAGGGTTAGGTATCGCATTCCGCGCTAAGCCTTTAGTTCGCGAGAGTGCTAAACAGGCTATTTCTACATTGGGTCTTGATGGTATTTTGTATCTAATTGGTTTTAGAGATCGCGACACCGTTCAAAAATAAAAGCATAAAAAAGCCGCTTTTAGCGGCTTTTTTATTATTCGGCAAAGAAATCGTAATCCATGTTTTCTCTAGGAGGTTGCAGATAGTAGCCTTGTACATAGTCGATACCTGCTTTCCATAGGTTGGCCATCGTCTTTGTGTTTTCTACTAGGGGGGCAATGGATATTTTATCCAAGCTTCTGAGTTGTTGTACTACACTGCAAAACTCTTCATCTTGCACAGAGTCGGATCCTAAATCTTGGATGTATGAACCATCCATTTTGATAAAATCTGAGTGGATCATCGATAAAACGTGTTGGGAATTTGGAGCGCTGCCAAAGTGTTTTATACAGATACGGCTGTGCATACTTGTAAGCTTATCTATGAAGTTTTGCGCTTGTTTAGGGGCTATTATGGATATGTCAGATTCACTTATTTGGAATACAAGCCTTTCTGCAGGAATGTTATTTTTCCGGAGTTTAGCTGCTAGCCAAGTTAAGAGCTCTTGATCACCTAAAGTGTGAGCGGATAAATTGATGAAAATAACATTCTTATGCTCTTGGTCTAATGTAGTCTTTAGCTGCTGAATGCTTTGCTCAATCACCCAGCGATCGACTTTGATAGCAGTTTCGGAATCGCTTACAGCGCTCATAAAATCATTAGGAGATAGTTCATCTTTATTGTCATTTACTAGACGAAGCAAGGCTTCATAATGATGATGGATTTTATCTTCTGCCGTTAGATTAACGATTGGTTGGAAAAGAAGCTTAAATTGATTGTTGTCCACAGCTTTTCGTAATTGATCAAATTCCTCTTCTGCCTGTTCTGATAGTGCGGCTTCAGGGATATAAACTGTTACTCCGTTACCTTGTGGAGTGACTTCACGTAATGTGAAAATAGCCGCCTTAGCACGATTGATCAGTTCTATCGGAGGAGGAGTGCTATCGGTAATTGCTACTAAGCCAATAGAACAGGTCGATTGAACATCAATCCCAGTTATATGGGAATGAACATTAGCTACCTTTTTGCGAAGTTGATTAGCAAATTTCTCAGCTGTTTTTATATTTGAGTCATTAAAGATGATACTGAAAGCGTTTTCTGCAGGGTGCGTTAGAATATGAGCTTTATTGACAGTTTTACTTAGTAAGGTAGATATATCTCGAATAAGTTGGTCACTACCTTCATGACCAAACTTATTCTTGATCTGATCTAGCTGGTCTAGTTCTATATAGATGAGACAGCGATCATTGCCTCCGCGAAGAGCTTTTTGGGTAATTTGTTCTAGCTGTCTATATAGGTATTCTTTGTTGAATAAACCGGAAACAAAATCTAAGTCTTCACTGAGAAGGTGTTGGTTGCTGCTTTCGTCTACATGAAATAGAGCACGTGTAATTATGGAGCCGTTATAGTCTGAGCGAGAAAATTCCATATTGGCGATGAATTCTGAATGATCAGTACGTTGAGCTGTGAACTGAAGAATAAGATCGCCGCTGGTCGTTTCTTCAAACGAATTAAGTTGTTCGGTTATTTCGGTCCGATCATCAAGTGTAAAGAAATCAGTTAAAGGTTTGTTAATGACTTTATTCTTAGAATCCAATCCAAAATGCTCAAGGAAGCTATCATTGCAATAGATGATTTTGTGATGGTCACAGCATGCAATTGGATTACGTGAGCTGTCCATTAACTGTTGTGAGCGTTTTTCTGCTTCGGCTAAAGCAGCTTCAACTCTTCGTAATCGTCTACGATAATCGAGCTGGTCAAGCTCTCGACGAATGTTAATTAAGACAAGTTCTTTCTCATCTAGAGGAACAACGGCTTGAATATGGTTTTTAAGGCCTTGTAGTAATAGTTGACTGTCTGAACTTGGAATTATCTGGATAACAGGGATATCTTTGTCTAAGCGCTTTAAATGGCTGACAGCAAGCTTTGAAGTGAATTCACCTCTGTCTATAGTGCAAAGAATAAGATCCCATGAGCGCTCACCAAGAGCTTCTAAGAACTCTTGCTCAGTGCTGACCTGCCTACCGCGAGGTGAAATACGTGATGTTCTTAGAAGCGTGATTAGAGGAGCAGTTTCTTCGGTGCTTAGGCCAAGGAATAAAAGCTGAATATTTTTTCTCAGGCGTTGTTTACGAGTCTGCTGCCCAGTACCGTATTTTTCTAAAAGGGCGTTTCCGTCAATATCAATAACTTCAGACATGCCTGATCTGTCTCCTGCTAGCTAAATCCTTATAGACAGAGAATATATGAATTCAATTGAATATATAACTTAAAAAATTGCATTGATGAGGTGTTGCTTGATATCCAAGCAACGTTCGTTACTGTTGAATATTAATTATAGAAGATAAAAGTGATCAGAATGAAGGCGAGACTAATTTTGAGCTTAGCTAAAATGAATGCTCAGCTTTAATCTAGGAAATCCAAAAGGTGTGGATAATGCTCTGAAAAGGATGTCGTAAGGATAGCTCGATCAATACCTAAAAGGGGATTGTTTGTACTATGGAGAAAGAAGAAAGTGGCTGGGGTAGGAGGATTCGAACCTCCGCATGACGAGATCAAAACCCGTTGCCTTACCGCTTGGCGATACCCCAACTAAGATTTGAGCACACTTTCTTTTTAGAGCATGGTGGCAATAGCGGGACTCGAACCTGCGACCCTCGCATTATGAATGCGATGCTCTAACCAACTGAGCTATATTGCCACTCAGATTAACTCGGAGAGTTAAGCTCAATAGTGGCTGGGGTAGGAGGATTCGAACCTCCGCATGACGAGATCAAAACCCGTTGCCTTACCGCTTGGCGATACCCCAGCATAGACTGAAACATGGTGGCAATAGCGGGACTCGAACCTGCGACCCTCGCATTATGAATGCGATGCTCTAACCAACTGAGCTATATTGCCACGTCTCAGAGGCGCGCATTATTCTACTTTCGGGCGGGGGTGTCAATAGATTACTGCATGAAATTTCAGGAATTTTTGAATAAAAAAAACCGGCTATAAAAGCCGGTTTTTTTTTG
The DNA here is from genome assembly GCF_047778115.1 of Neptuniibacter sp. QD48_55. GTDB lineage: Bacteria > Pseudomonadota > Gammaproteobacteria > Pseudomonadales > Balneatricaceae > Neptuniibacter. The sequence goes on from NZ_CP180555.1 coordinate 521,901, forward strand.
TACAGTTGTCTGCTTAAACGTTGAAGCGGAAATGTACTACATCGCCGTCTTGAACGATGTAATCTTTACCTTCAAGTCTCCAACGGCCAGCGTCTTTAGCGCCGTTTTCACCATTATGCTCAACAAAATCATCGTAGCTTACAACTTCAGCTCGGATGAAGCCTTTCTCAAAGTCAGTGTGTATAACACCGGCTGCTTGAGGGGCTGTTGCGCCGACTTTAACTGTCCAAGCACGTACTTCCTGCACGCCAGCAGTAAAGTAGGTTTGTAGGCCTAACAATTCGTAGCCTGCACGGATTACGCGGTCTAAGCCAGGCTCTTCCATGCCTAAGTCCGTTAGGAATTCATCACGCTCTTCATCATCTAGTTCAGAGATCTCAGCTTCTAGTTTGTTACATACCACTACTACACCGGCATTTTCAGATGCCGCTAGCTCTTTAACTGTATCTAGGTGAGCGTTGTCTTCAAAACCATCTTCATCAACGTTGGCAATGTACATGGTTGGTTTCACGGTAAGAAGGTGGAAGCCTTTAACGATTTTCATCTCATCAGAATCTAGACCTAAACCACGAACTGGTTTGCCTTCTTCTAGATGAGGGATAACTCTCTCTAGCATCGCTTTTTGAGCAACGGCTTCTTTATCACCACCTTTTGCTAGCTTTTGAATACGCTGAAGTTGTTTTTCACAGGATTCTAAATCAGCAAGTGCTAGCTCAAGGTTGATAGTTTCGATATCAGATAGCGGATCAATCTTGTTGGCAACGTGGATTACGTTTTCATCTTCGAAGCAACGTACTACATGCGCAATAGCGTCTGTTTCGCGGATGTTAGCCAAGAATTTATTGCCAAGGCCTTCACCTTTGGAGGCACCAGCAACAAGGCCCGCAATATCTACGAACTCCATCGCTGTTGGAATTGTGCGCTCGGGATTAACAATTGCTGTAAGCTTGTCTAAACGCGGGTCAGGCATAGATACTGTGCCTGCATTCGGCTCAATGGTACAGAATGGAAAGTTCTCTGCCGCAATACCGTTTTTTGTTAGCGCATTGAAAAGAGTCGATTTACCTACGTTAGGTAGGCCTACAATACCGCATTTAAAACCCATGATTGAATCCTGTGAGTAATCTAGCTGGCTGAAAAACTGTGTAACTGGTTCATCGCTTTGTTCCAGTCACCGGCAATAGCATGCTCCAAATAACGTTCAGCTTCATCGATAGCTGCCATTGTGGCATCACGTTCTTTAGCTGGAGCTTTTTTCAGAACAAAACCGCTTACTTGGCTGCTGTGGCCTGGGTGGCCAATGCCAAGACGTAAACGGTAGAAATTTTTGTTGTTACCTAGTTTGCTGATGATGTCGCGCAAACCATTATGACCACCATGACCGCCACCTTGCTTAAATTTCGCAATACCTGGTGGAATATCGAGCTCATCATGAGCGACTAAGATCGCTTCGGGTGGTATTTTGTAGAAGCTTGCCAGTGCTGCAACAGCCTGGCCGCTCAGATTCATAAATGTGGTAGGAACCAAAAGGTGAATAACTTGGTTTCCTATCTGAGCTTTAGAGTAGAGCCCGTGGTACTTCTTTTCGGGCTTTAGGGGAGCGAGATGTCGAGCAGCAAGCTGCTCGACAAACTCAGCACCAGCATTGTGACGTGTTTGTGCGTATTTATCACCCGGGTTGCCGAGTCCGACAATAAGCTGGATCTTGTCTTTCATGCCAGTGCTATTTAGCTAAATTAGCTAGCTTTCGCGCCACGAGGAGCGTAAACGTAACCGATACCCTGGTCGTGATCTTCACCGCGACGTAGAGAAACGATTTCAACACCTTCTGGAAGAGTGATGTCAGATAGGTGAAGAACCTGGTCTGAAGCACAAGCAGAAAGGTCAACAACTAGAGTTTCTGGCAAGTTTGCTGGTAGGCAAAGAATCTCAACAGTGTTTTTCTCTGCTGCGAACTTGCAAGCTGCTTTAGATGCTGGAGACTTCTCGAAGTTAGCAAATTCAACAGGAACAGTGATCTTGATCTTGTTGGATTTAGTAATGCGCTGGAAGTCAGCGTGCAGTACTACAGGCTTAGCTGGGTGACGTTGAAGATCTTTGATGATTACTTGCTCTTCTTTACCGTCCAAAGACAGAGTAAGGATAGAAGAGAAGAAAGTCTGATCTTCGATCATTTTAACTAGTTCGTTGTTAGGAACAGAGATAGAAGCAGGCTTCTTACGCTTGTCACCACCGAAAACGATACCAGGAACTAGACCTTCGCGACGTAGGCGGCGGCTCGCACCTTTCCCTTCGTCAGCACGTGCTACTGCATTAACTACAAAGTTAGACATTTTTAATACCTTTAAATAAATAAGCTGCAAAACCTTGCGACCAGGCTTTGCAGCAATCACCCGAGGGTGGAAAAACTTACTCGTTATTGAGTAAGTTGCTTTACCAGCGAGTTGTCCTTAACGGAACATCGCGCTGATGGATTCTTCATTGCAAACACGGCGCACAGCTTCAGCTAGAAGCGGAGCAAGTGTTAGCTGACGAATTTTGTCGCACTTAGATGCGGATTCAGACAGTGGAATCGTATCTGTAACAACAAATTCATCTAGATCAGAATTAGTGATGTTGCTTACTGCAGGGCCAGAAAGTACGGCGTGAGTCGCGTAAGCTACAACGCGTGCTGCACCGTTATCTTTAAGTGCTTTAGCCGCTTTACAAAGCGTACCGGCAGTATCACACATGTCATCAACCAATACGCAAGTACGGCCTTCAACATCACCAATGATATTCATAACTTGAGATTCGTTAGCACGCTCACGACGCTTGTCGATGATTGCTAGATCGCAATCAAGTTGCTTAGCAACTGCGCGGGCACGAACTACACCACCAACGTCCGGAGAAACAACTAAGATGTTGTCGTATTCCTGATCAACGATGTCGTCGAGTAGAACAGGTGAACCGTAAACGTTATCTACAGGTACAGAGAAGAAGCCCTGAATCTGGTCAGCGTGTAGGTCAACTGTCAGTACGCGGTCGATGCCGATAGCATCCATCATATCTGCAACTACTTTTGCAGTGATAGGTACACGAGCAGAACGTGGACGTCGATCCTGACGTGCATAGCCGAAGTAAGGTACAACAGCTGTGATACGTGAAGCAGAAGCGCGACGAAGAGCGTCGGCTAGTACAATCAGCTCCATCAAGTTGTCGTTAGTTGGCGCGCAAGTAGACTGGATAATAAATACGTCTTTACCACGTACGTTTTCCTGAATCTCAACGCTTACTTCGCCATCACTAAAACGACCAACATTCGCTTTACCCATAGGAATATCTAGGCGATCAACTACTTTTCTCGCCAGATCAGGGTTAGCGTTGCCGGTGAAGACCATCATCTTGGACACGGCGTGCACCTTTTCGATTGTAATTTGTTCGGAATCTGTAGATCGGGAACCGTTCATAGGCATTTGGCTGGGGTAGGAGGATTCGAACCTCCGCATACTGGAATCAGAATCCAGTGCCTTACCGCTTGGCGATACCCCAACATTATTCCTCTTGGAGGACCGGCCTCCCGTTGAAAGAGGCGCAGATTATCCAAGACTCGTGGTTAAAAGTCAAACTAAAGCAGGGGGAGGGGCTACTAGTATTCAGAGCGTAATTGCGGGCTTTCTGTGATGGCTACGCGAGAATGAAATTAATGTTGGGGTGTTTCCCGCTGACTATAGTTTTATCCACGTTTTAATCACAATGGTGACTTTCAAATCACGGTACTGCAGACGCATTTTAGTAGGCAGCGAAGGTGTTTGTTGGTTATAGCGAAGATACTCAATTTTCCAATCTTGTTGGGTTAATTGCACAAGTCTTTCATCGACGATTGTTTGGTCGTATTGTGAGTGAGGCGAAGGTAGTCCTCTGATCCACCAAAAAATATCACTAACAGGAAGTGCCCAACCCCATTGTTGATGGAGGATTTGTTCTGGATTAGTTCCGGTAAAGGTTCCTTCGCCGGCAATATCAACGATGACTTCTTGTGGGTTTCCCGCAATAGATGCGCCACCTTGCCCCCAAGGCCCGCGGATATCTATCTGATAATCAGAGCCTTCTTGTAGCCATTTTAAACTGGCTGATTGGCTGTCTTCAGGTGTGCGGATGCCTATCTTGCCGCTAGCTTCCCAATCAGAGATGTCTTTAAGCAGACTTTGCCGAGTTTCCCAAGAAATATCGCTAGGTGCTGGTAGCTGAGTTTTTTGTAAGCTACAACCGGCTAAGAATAGGCAGAGCAACGCTCCAAGGCACTTTTTTAACATCTACTTTTATTACTCTGCGTTAATTAGCTGTGCTGCTTCTTCTAAGAAGGGGTCGCCCGGATTATCTTTTTGGCTTCTTTGTAGCAGTGAACGAGCTTTCTCTTTTTGATCTATTGCCCAATACACCTGAATTAGGTGGCTAGAGACTTCAGGGTCGGAATATAAAGCATGAGCCTTTTCTAAATAAGTCACGGCTTCATGATTTCTTCCCAATTTAAATAAAGCCCAACCCATTGAATCCAAAATTGCAGGGTCTTCTGGCTCAGTGGTTAGCGCTGCTTGGATTAGCTTGTAGGCTTCTTCATAACGTTCAGTATGTAAAAGCAGGGTGTAGCCTAAAGCATTCTGCACAGTAGCGTTGCCAGGCTCTAATTCTAATACTCTGCGGAGATCTTTTTCTGCCTGCGGGAAGTCGGTTGATTCCACCATCATTGCGCGGGTGTATAGCAGAGAGGTGTTATCAACAAACAGTACTAGCGCATCTTCTAATACAGTTAAGGCTTCCTCTTTTAAGTTGTGGAGGTTTAGCCATTCTGCTTCTAATGTGTAAATTGAAGCAGCTTGGTTAGGCATGCTAGCTCTGGCATCAGATAAAATCTGCTGTAGACGAGGTTTGTCTTCCACATCTTTAAGAAGCGAGCTTACTCGAGATAGGGATTGCAGAACGTTAGAGCCATTTTTTACAGAGCTGTAATGTTCAATCGCTTGATCACGCATTTCTTCCGACTGAGCGATGTGGCCTAAATAAAAATGCGGTGAAGTGTCTTCAGGTTTCAATTCCAGTAATCGTAAAAAGGCTGCTTTAGCGTCTTGAGGTGCTTCATTCTCGAGCATCAATAGGGCTAAGTAGTAGGTTAACTGATGATCTTTTAAATTGTTTTTTAGCAGCTCTTTAGCCTGAGAAACCGCTTGTTTAGATTGCTTATTTTGGAATAACAGCTGTGTGTAAAGGATATGCAACTGACGGTTATTTGGCTGTTGTTCAAAAGCAGAGCGGATAAGCTTAAGTGCATCGTAGACTTTGTTTTGAGAGCGCAGCAGTTCAGCTTTTTGTATCAACGCTTCTGGATTCTCGGGGTCAATCCTAAGGGCGTGATTAAACGAGGTGAGTGAAGCTTGCTCGTTGTTATTGGCTCGATGCAGCAGTGCTAGAGTCAGCTCTAGATCAGAGCGTGGACCGGCAGATTGACGATGTTTATTTAGCATCGTGATGTAGCCGGATAAAACTTTGGGGTCTATACGTTCGACTTGCCCACGAATCAAAGCCAATGTGCGTAATGGATCAAACTCAAGGGCTTTCTCAACTAAAGGCAGTGCCTCGGTGTATTTACCTTTATGTAGAAGCATATTTGCTTCTATTTGGTAAGGCTCTGGATTAGATGGCGCAATTTCGCGCCAAAGTCGGGCCGCCTGAATGACTTTGTCAGGGTTTCTCAGGTATTGAGCGATTCGAGTGGCGCGTTCTGCAACACCCGAGTCCTGGCTTTTCTCCGCTTGTTTGAGGTAATTCTCAAGGGCTAATGGGAAAAGCCTACGCTGCCCCGCAATCTCGGCAAGTAATAAATCGTAAAGGGATTCTTGATTGAACTCGCCATCCACATAATTGACTGGCTCGGAGATAACTTCTTGTGTCTGTTTCGTTGGGGTACTTTGACAGCCTTGTAATAAGGCAAAGACACAAGTTAAAACGATAAGTGATTTATTCATGTATACAGCCGTAATAGCCCCGACATCCCTGAATGATTTGGTCACTATAGTTGAATAACCAGTAGCTTGTCAGCTACCGACCAAAGGTTTTAAAGAGAATAAGTGAACGATCTACAGATTCTTACTGATCTGTGCTGACTCTGTCCTTAATTTCAGAATTAGACCTAAGCTTCTTCGTTTTCGTTCGATTTATGCGGGTTTTATCTAAAGAATTGTAATTAATCTGCTGTTTTTTGATCGAAGTTACCTAAATTGTTGTGCTGCCTTTTAACCTTTGTCGCAAAGCGTTGTATCATAGCGCGCTGATTTAGATCAGCTTCAGTTGATTTGTAGTGCCGTCTGCACGACGGTAGATTTTTTGGTATGGCGGATCGCATGGCGTTACTTGCATTAGGCATCAATCACAAAACGGCTTCGGTGGAGGTTCGTGAACGCGTGGCGTTTGCACCTGAACTGCTTGCTGAGGCGATGAATGGTGCTGCCGAATTTGCTGATCTTAAAGAGATTGCCATCCTGTCGACTTGTAACCGTACAGAGCTATATTGCTCTTCTGCCATAGAAGGGTCGAGAGCCCTTTTGGAATGGCTGGGTGAGTACCACGATCTAGATCCAGATGAACTGCAGCAATGTTCCTATGCATTCTGGGGTGAAGACGCCGCGCGTCATATGATGCGTGTGGCGAGCGGTTTGGACTCTTTAGTATTGGGTGAGCCACAGATACTAGGTCAGCTGAAGTCAGCATATAGCCTTTCTCAAGAAAACGGTCATGTAGGTGCTGAGCTAGGTCGCTTATTCCAGCAAACTTTCTCCGTTGCTAAGCAGGTACGTACTGATACGGCGATTGGTGAAAACCCAGTATCAGTTGCTTATGCCGCGGTAAGTCTTGCCCAGCATATCTTCTCGGATATGCGCGAAAGTAAAGCGTTACTGATTGGCGCAGGTGAAACTATAGAGTTGGTAGCGCGCCATTTAGCTAATGCTGGCGTTAAAGATATCACGGTGGCTAACCGTACCCTTAACCGCGCGTTGGCATTGGCTGATGAGTTTGATGGTAAAGCGATCTTGTTGGGTGATATTCCAAATGCGCTGGCTGAAGCCGATATAGTGATTGCCTCTACTGCCAGTCAGTTGCCTATTCTAGGTAAAGGTGCCGTTGAGTCAGCACTTAAGCAGCGTAAGCACCGACCTATTTTTATGGTTGATATAGCCGTTCCGCGTGACATAGAAGCGCAAGTTGCGGAACTGGATGATGTTTACCTGTATACGGTTGATGACCTTAAAGAGGTTATCGAAGAGAACCAACGTAGTCGTGAAGATGCTGCTAGGCAGGCAGAAGAAATTATAGAAACTGGTGCGCACGAATTTATGCGCCAGTTGCGTTCACTGGAAGCGGTTGATGTATTAACGGCTTTCCGTGGTCAGGCAGAGAGTTTACGTGATCAAGAATTAGGCCGAGCGTTAAAACAGCTGGAGAATGGTAAGCCAGCTGAAGAAGTGTTAACCATGTTAGCGCGTAGCCTGACGAATAAAATGCTGCACCATCCAACGATTCAAATGCGTAAAGCGAGCGCTGAAGGGCGCAGTGAGTTACTGGACTTGGTGCAAGAGCTTCACCAGTTAGGTGAACATGCTAAGAATGAGAAATAATGAAAGAATCTATTCTAAGTAAGCTAGAAAAACTTAGCGATCGATACGAAGAGCTTGCGGCTCTGATGTCTGATCCAGAAATTATCTCAGATCAGGATAAGTTTCGTGATTATTCTAAGGAATACTCCGAACTAGAGCCTGTAGTACAGGCGTTTGCTGCTTTTAATCAAGCACAGGATGATCTTGAAGAAGCCGAGATGATGATGGCTGACAGTGATCCTGATATGCGAGAGATGGCAAAAGAGGAATACCCTGCCGTTAAAGAGCGTATCGAAAACCTTGAAGCTGAACTGCAGATTCTTTTATTACCTAAAGATCCAAATGATTCTCGCAACGTCTTCTTGGAAGTACGTGCTGGAACCGGTGGCGATGAAGCGGCTATTTTCGCCGGTGATCTTTTCCGTATGTACTCTCGTTTCGCGGAAGTTCAGGGTTGGCGTGTAGAAGTTATCAGCGTTAACGAAGGTGACCATGGCGGCTATAAAGAGGTTATCTCCCGTATAGTGGGTACCGATGTGTATTCGAAGCTGAAATTCGAATCCGGTGCGCACCGTGTACAACGTGTTCCTGAAACCGAGTCCCAAGGCCGTGTTCATACGTCTGCTTGTACCGTTGCAATAATGGCAGAGATGGATGAGTCCGCTGAGATCGAGATCAATAAAGCAGATCTGCGTGTAGATACTTTCCGTGCATCAGGTGCCGGTGGTCAGCACGTCAACAAAACTGATTCGGCTATTCGCTTGACCCATATTCCAACGGGTGTAGTAGTTGAGTGTCAGGAAGAGCGTTCGCAGCATAAGAACCGTGCTAAGGCGATGTCACTGCTAGCATCTCGTTTACAGGCTGCAGAAGACGAACGACAGGCAGCCGAAATGGCGAGTACGCGTAAAAGTCTAGTGGGTAGTGGTGACCGCTCTGAACGAATCCGTACCTATAATTATCCACAGGGTCGTGTAACGGATCACCGTATCAACCTAACGCTATATAAGCTGCAGGAGATTATTGGTGGTGAGCTGCAACACGTTGTTGAGCCGCTCTTAAACGAACACCAAGCAGAACAGCTTGGGGCGCTCTCCGAAGAAAGTTAATCAAAGGGCCTGTATGGCCCTTTTTGATATGTATTAAATCTCTATGCAGATTAAACAAGCTGTAAAACTAAGTAATCAACTCAGTGGTGTCAGTGAGTCGGCTCAATTAGATGTTGAGTTGATGCTATGTCATTTGCTCGATAAACCAGGTAGCTATCTGTTTACTTGGCCTGAAAAAGAGTTAGATCCAAAAATTGTCGATCAATTAAAAGTGATGATTGATCGGCGCCTCAGAGGTGAGCCTGTGGCGCATATTATCGGTATGCGTGGTTTTTGGGATTTTGACTTGGAGGTGTCCCCTCATACCTTGATTCCTCGTCCCGATACTGAAGTGGTCGTCGAAAAGGCTTTGCAGTTGTGTACTAAGAAGCAAGCGCGTATTACTGATCTAGGCACAGGAACCGGAGCCATTGCTTTATCCTTAGCTTATGAACACCCAGAATGGACTGTGGTTGCATCTGAGTTTGTGCCAGAGGCGGCACAATTAGCCGAGCGTAATCGAGCCCGTTTGCAGCTTAAAAACGTAGAAGTTATACAGGGAAGTTGGTTTGAGCCTCACCATGGTCATTACGATATGATCGTCAGTAATCCTCCTTATATTGATCCGAAAGACCCTCATCTAGAACAAGGCGATGTGCGGTTTGAGCCGCTTTCGGCGCTTACGGCTGAAGATCATGGTATGGCAGATATAAAACATATATGTGGACAGGCTCGAAGTTACCTTGTTCCGGGCGGGCATCTGTTGTTTGAACATGGGTATGACCAAGGTCCTGTTTGCCGCGCCTTGCTGGACAGTTTAGGGTATACAGAAATTGGTACTCAGCGCGATTATGGCGATAATGAGCGAGTAACCTTTGCATTATGGCCAGGTGAAACCTGCGCTTAAGGAGAAAACAATGCTGAGTGATGAGCAGCTATTACGTTACAGCCGCCAAATTATGTTGCCTGATGTCGATATCAATGGGCAGGAGATCTGGTTAAATTCGACTGTTTTGATCATCGGTCTAGGTGGCCTGGGCAGTCCTGTCGCTATGTACCTAGCTGCGGCAGGTATAGGTGAGCTTATCTTAGTGGATGATGATGAGGTAGAGCTTTCCAATCTACAGCGTCAGATTGCTCATAACACTAAGCGCATTGGAGCGCCTAAAGTGGATTCGGCTCGAAATACGATTGCCGGTCTTAATCCGGATACTCGAGTTAAAGCATTGTATGAGCGTTTAGACGATGAAGCTTTGCAGCGTTTAGTCGCAACCGTTGACCTTGTGGTTGATTGTACTGATAACTTTAGTACTCGATTTTCGATTAACCGTGCCTGCTTTATGCACAAGAAACCATTAGTTTCTGGTGCTGCTATCCGTATGGAAGGTCAGGTGGCAGTTTACGATCCGCTTAATCCTGAATCACCTTGCTATCAATGCCTCTACAAAGAAGGAAGTGATGAAGCGCTTACTTGCTCTGAGTCCGGTGTTTTATCGCCTCTAGTCGGTATTATCGGATCGGTTCAAGCATTAGAAGCATTAAAAGTTTTGGCTTCGGTTGGCGAGAACTTGGCAGGCCGTTTACTGCTTTTAGATGCCAAAACCATGGATTGGCGCACACTTAAATTGCGCAAAGACCCAGAGTGTAGTGTTTGCAAAGGCATGCATGCCGAAGGTGATAGCCATGACTGACGATCAGTTATCTATCGATGTTTTAGAAAGTGTCCGGACTGTCGCACTAGTAGGTGCGAGTAACAAGCCTGAGCGCGCTAGTTTTCGTGTAATGGCTTTTCTAAAAACATGTGGTTATGACGTGATCCCAGTTAATCCTATTCTTGCAGGTGAAGAACTCCATGGTGAACAGGTTGTTGCCTCTTTAGCTGATATCGATAAGACGGTTGATATGGTCGATGTATTTCGTCGCAGCGATCAGGCTGGAGAGGTTATCGACGAAGCCATTCAAATCGGAGCTAAGGCGGTTTGGTTACAGTTAGGGGTTTACAGCCCAGACGCACAGAAACGTGCTGAAGATGCAGGCCTTAAGGTTGTGGTAAACCGTTGCCCTAAAATCGATATTCCTGACTTATCAATTAAAACGCCCTCAAGTTTTAACGCCTAGCTCGAATTAGGAAGAACGGCGTTTCTAACTGAATGGTTTCAATCTCAATGTTGTTAAAACCATTGTTTTTCAATAACTCAATATAAGCATTGGGCTCACGGAAAGAGCGATTGAATAACAACATAGGCAATAGGCCGTAAGGTAATGGCCTGCTTAGATCTAATGGTCCTCTTTCACATATCAGTATTTCACCCTGATCGTTTAGTGTGCTTGTCGCTTGGCGGATAAATTGTGCACAGGCTTCTATTGGCCAGTCGTGCAAAATTGATTTGAAGGTCACCAGATCTTGTTGCGGCGGTAGTTTATCCACAAGTGCGTCCGCTGCTTTAAAATCGATTCGATCTGCTTCTTGTTCATCCTTAATGTGGCTTCGACCTACTTCACAAACCACAGGAAGATCGATAATAGTCGAATTGAGTGCCGGATTAGCTTTGCACAATTGCAGCGCGAATTCTCCGCTGTTTCCGCCTATATCTAGGTGCTTTAGTACATGAGATAGATCGGCGTGCGCAGCAATTACACGGCCTTCGTAGCGGGTTAAACAGGTGGTGAAACGCATCCAGCGACGAGTTGCAGTAATGTTCTCTGGCGTGACCTCAAAACAGCGATTGTAAGCAAACAGTTCAAATACCTTAGCTTGCTGAATAAAACGAGGCATGTCCTCAAGGAATAGTGTGTAGTGCTCTAAAAGGTCAGGTGCTAATAGATTTGCAAACTCCAATTTGGAAAGTAGCAGATCTTGGAAGGGGAGTGTTTGGCTGAATACCGTTGTCAGTTGCCATTGAAGATTGTCGTCCTGCTCAATGACATTGGCTGCATTTAATTGTTGGAGCAGCATACCTAGGGCCGTCACTTCAGGGTGCCTTTGTTGCAAAGCATCTTCGGAACGAGGTTGGTCTGATAGGGTTTTGATCAGGCCTAGCTGTAAAGCCGTAAACAGTGCTTGGGATGTGACAAAATCTTGAATAAATGCCTCGATGCAAAGGTAGGCTTTCCAGTCCTGCTGTTCAGCTGTTGAATCATCTAGGCAAAGAGGGTGCATTGTTTATCCTTGTTATTGTTTTTTTGAGATCGTTTGGTAAATGTGCTGAGTTATTTCGCCAATTGGAAGGGTGCCATCAATATTAATATCGGCATCTTTGGTTAAGCGTTCTTGTTGTATGACGAGTGTAGCGCGGATATCTTGAATATAGCCTTCAAGGTAATTAGCTAGCCAATCAAGTTGTTGAACGCAGTCGGATGGGGCCTTTTTAAATTCGCTGCTAAAGGCTTTGATATTACGAGCAAGTGAAATATCAAGAGGAGTATCTAGCCAAACTAGGCAATCAATATATCGTCCACTGGCATGATGATGTCGGCCTAATGGGGTTTCAATCAACAAGAACCGTTTATGAGTGGTTTGGATTTGGGCAGCAATCGCTTCAGCAAAGCCGGGAATATTTAATTTGTTGTAATCGCTACCTTGTTTCATCCATTGGAGAATTTCTGCCATGGATTGAGTAGTGGCCTGTTGATAATCATCGTAAAAGAGTGTGTCTGCATCTAGTAGTTTAGCTAGGGCTAGGGTTAAAGAGGTCTTACCACTACCAGGTGCACCAGCGACAGCTATTACAAAGCATCTCTTTGAATCTGTCATGAGAGAAACATCGCTCTAATTTTCTGATCGTCCCAACATTTTTTCGCATAGTTTAGCGTTTCTTCAGGGTAATTATGCTTGTCGATATCGTCTGGACAAGATGCGCCAGAATTTATAATAAAGTGGATGAGCGGTAACTGATCGCTAGCTAAGGCTTTATGAACAAGTTCGTCATCAAGCTGTCCGCCATATTGGAGCAAGACGGATAGATGCAGCATGAGTTCTTGTTCGGAGCAGTGGTCAAAGCATTGTTGAAGCAATGGTGTTGGATCGGTTTTGGCACCAGCAGTATAAAGCGCTGTTAGTAAGGGGAGGCTTTTTTCCTGCCCAAGTGATAGCTCTGCAAGTGATAGAGTCGGATTGGTGTGACTCATTTGGTCTGCATTGGCACCGAAGTTTAGCACCAGCTTTAACGCTTTTGGGGCTTGTTTAAGAATGCAGACTTCAGCTAAGGGCGCTGTGTCATCAGAGACTGGCTGATTGATTTCTTCTGGTTCGAGTTTTTGCAGATGTTTTTGTAGCTTGGTCAGATCATCGGCATCGATCGCCTTAAAAGCTTTTGCTAATCGATCGCTTTTGAATAACTTAAACATCTTTATCCCCATTTAATAAAACTCTACTGACACTACGCTGTCAGTAGGCCTAGTTTAGCATCCCTGTTGTCATATTTAAGAATTGGATTAAGGAGAATAACAATGACAACAACCGTCGTGGAAATGGTAACTTACAATCTGAAATCAGGCGTGAATAAAGCTGACTTTGCATCGACTCATGACAAGGTTAATGAGTGGTTAAAAAAGCAGGAAGGCTTTCTGTATCGTTCAGTGAGCGAAGATGAAAATGGCTTACTGCACGATTTGGCTTATTGGCAGGATATGCCGACAGCTAAAGCGGCGGGCGATGCATTTATGCAATCTGACGAAGGCCAGTTGTTGTGTGGTCTTATTGATATGGACAGTTGTCATATGCGTCATATGGAAGTACAAACAGAAGCGATGATTTGCGAAGGGGCTTAGGGAGCTAAATTACCGATGAGGAAAGCGGAACGCTTATTTCAATTACTAACGCTTTTGCGCGGCCGCCGAACCGCTTTAACGGCCAGCGCCTTGGCTGAAGTATTGGAAGTCTCCGAGAGAACTATCTACCGAGATATACAGGCGCTTTCGCTTTCTGGTGTGCCTATAGAAGGTGAAGCGGGGGTGGGCTATCGGCTGCGCCCAGAATTCAATCTGCCACCTTTGATGTTTGATGAAGAGGAACTAGAAGCACTGTTGCTTGGCGTGCGCTTAGTGCAGGGTTGTAGTGATCAGCATTTGGGTCAGTCTGCTTCCCGAGTGTTAGATAAAGTTAAAGCGGTTTTGCCGACTGAGCTTTACGATCAATATATTGAAGGCCCTGAATGGTTTGTTGTTCCTGGATTGCATCGACAATGGACAACGCAATACAGCGATCAGATCAGAGTCGCGATCAAGAATAGGTTTGTGATTGCAATTGGTTATCAACGAGAAGATAAACAACAGTCCGAGCGTGAAGTTTGGCCTTTAGGTTTAGTGTACTGGGGTGCTGTTTGGACCTTGGTTGCTTGGTGTGAGCTGCGCGAGGATTTTCGTATGTTTAGATTGGATCGTATCCAATCACTCACGCAATTGTCCCGTCATTTTGAAACTACAGATCAAATTAGCTTACAGACCTATCTTAACCGTACAGAGTGTACTGAAGCTTAAATAACACCTGTGACGCGCATGATATAGATGCCTGCCGATAGGCTAAGGATAGAGCCTATGGTCGTCATCAAGATGATATTCGCTGCTAGTTTCTCATTTCCTCCCATCGCTTTAGCCATAACAAAGCTAGCGGCAGCTGTCGGACACCCAAACAGAACCATTAGCATAGTTAAGTCTTGCCCTTTGAAGCCGTATGCCCAAGCGGCTAGCGTTAATATCAATGGGATAAAAAGTAGTTTTGATAAGGTAGCCCAAGTGGCTTGCGAGGAAGTGCTCCGTAAGCTCTTCATGTTCAATGAGCCGCCTATAGCCAATAGGGCTAAAGGTAGGGTCAGATTGGCGAAGTAACGCCCTGTTTTCTGTGCAATTTCGGGAAGTTGGAAACCGAAGTAAGAGAACGGAAGTGCCAGCAATACTGCTATGATCAGTGGGTTTTTTATGATCTCTAATACAGTGCTGCCGATACTCGCGCCGCCTTGGTGTTTAGCTGGCAGGGTTAAGGCAATGATTGATAAGACATTAAACAGAGGAATAACGAGCGCTAGTAGTAAGGAGGCTTGAGCTAAACCGGAGTCAGAAAACAGGTTATAGCTCACGGCTAAACCAATAATCCCGTAATTACTTCGAAACGCACCTTGTATAAAAACGCCTAAGTCTTCCGGTTGTTTGATCCAACGCTTAGCGAGAAACCAAAGAGCGATGAAGCTGACTAGAGTGCCTATTAAGACAAAGCCGAGTTGTTCCGGATTGAAAACTGCGTGAAAGTCCGTCCTTGAGATGGACATAAAAACCAAGGCTGGCAGGGTGATCATAAATACCAGCTTTGATGCTGTATTTATAAAGGCATCATCAATCAGCCCTACACGTTTTAGTACGTAGCCTAGGAGGCCAATAAAAAAAATTGGGGCAGTGATACTCGCAGTAAAACTGAGCGATGAAAGGTAAAGATCCACAGGCACTCACTCTGGAATAAAGAGTACAGTTTATCATAGTTGTTTAGGTGGTGGTGGCAGCATGCTTTTTCGGGTAATCGAATAAAATACTGGTGGCGCAGCCTTCTGCTAATTCATGCCATTGGGTGATGCTTAGATGCATGTGAAGGACGGCTGCCGTTGGCAGTTTTTCTAAGTGGTTTTGAGTAAGCAAATCAGCTAATTGATGTAACGCTGGATTATGGCCGATTAGCATAATACTACTCAGATGATCTGATTGATTTTGCAAAAGGTACATCAGCGTTTCGGCACAAGATGCATATAGTTCAGGATGCATTTGCAACTGTTTGGGTTTTAAATGGAGCTGTCGATGGATCTCGGAGGCAGTCTTGATAGCTCTGTTAGCGTCGCTAGCTAATATGAGGTCTGGCACGATGCCGTACTCATTTAAACGCTTGGCCATCTTTGGAAGGTCTCGCTGACCACGCTTGTTGAGAGGGCGATCAAAGTCATCTAGGCTGGGGTCTTTCCAGCTAGATTTTGCGTGGCGAACTAAAGTTAGCTTTTTCATAAAGCGCTCCCGCAGTTAGACGCTCTTTGGAGTATTGCTTTAGATAGCTGGAATTGCGAGTCAGGCGAGATGAAAAAACATCCGGAGAGCGGTCAAAAGACTAAAATCCGGGGCTGCGGTGAAGTGCAGTATAGATTTGAGTAATGACGTGAACCGCTCTCTGCAATAAGAATAGAGCCTTAGCACAAGTCCGCCGCACAGCGAGAATATGGCAATGGGGTTAGTACGTTGTGTACCTTCCCCTATCTTATTGCTGGATGATAAAAGGACGATCTTACGAAATTGAATACATCTTTGACGGTTGTGGGACCGGCTTTTGCGGTTGAAGGACATTCTTCATTAATGCCCGCATCTGCTGCATCGGTCTGCTACCGGGTTGATTTAAGCGCATTGGGCTTTCACGGAATAGGCGCTCATCCATCGGAGTTAAGTGATCATCAATTAACGGCATAAACTCCATCTGATCCAGTACATCCTTCTGCAGATCGATACCTGGTGCAATCTCGGTTAGTAAAAGGCCTTTTGGCGTGAGTTTGAATACCGCACGTTCAGTGATAAAGGTTACCCGTTGTTGGCATTGCATGGCGTAACTGCCATTAAATGTGATTTGTTGAACAGTCTTTTTAAATTTCTTAAGAGGCCCGTTCTCTATCACTTTTAAGCCGTGCTCGTGCACTTCCAATAGTTGTTTGCCTGAGGTGAATGTGCCCAGGAAATAAACGTCTTTAGTGTTTTGAGTGATGTTGATAAATCCGCCTGCACCAGCGAGTTTGGGGCCGAATTTACTAACGTTAACGTGACCTTCTGGGCAGGTTTCTGCTAAGCCTAAAAAGGCTTGGTCTAAACCGCCGCCATCATAGAAATCAAACTGAGCAGGTTGGTCTACCACTGCTTCGGCATTACTTGTTGCGCCAAAGCTTAGCCCGCTAGCAGGTTGGCCGCCGATGCCGCCAGGCTCAACGGTAAGAGTAAAATCTTCTATCTTTCCTTCTTCAGCTGCAACGGCTGCTACCGTTTCAGGCATGCCAATACCAAGATTAACCACTGCATTATTTTTTAGCTCCATCAATGCGCGGCGTGCTATGACTTTTCTTGCGTCTAAAGGAACAGCTTTGCTTGCTTGAGCCGGGAGAGTGATCTCGCCACTGTAGGCTGGGTTATAGCTTTCGGCAAATGTCTGAGGGTGGTCTTCAGCAGGAGCTTGAATAATATGATCGACCAGAATGCCCGGGATGCGGATCCTATCTGGCGTTAGGTTATGCTGGGCAGTAACTCGTTCAACCTGTACTAGTACCTTGCCGCCACTGTTTTTAACGGCTTGCGCAATCGCTAAAGCATCCAAAGGCAGTGCTTCACGTTCCATGGATATATTGCCTTTACTATCTGCTGTGGTGCCGCGTAGCAGGGCAATGTTTGGTTGGCAGTGTTTATATAGAAGAGCTTCTTCACCGTTAAGATCAAGTAGCTGTACCAGTTGCTCTTCTGTGCGGCTATTTACTTTGCCGCCTTCAATACGTGGGTCTACAAAGGTGTGCAAACCTACCCGTGTGAGCGTGCCGGGTTTACCTGCGGCAATATCGCGGAACATGTGGCAGATAACCCCTTGTGGAAGATTGTATGCCTCGATCTTATTCTCAATTGCCATTTTTCCGAGCGCCGGTGCTAAGCCCCAATGTCCACCGATGACACGCCTTATCATCCCTTCATGGGCAAAGTGATTTAAGCCGCGAGTTTGGGCATCACCTTGTCCTGCGGCATAAAGCAGGCTGAGGTTGTTGGGGGTGCCTTGATCTAGAAATCGTTTTTCGATCGCTTTTGCGAGAGTTTCAGCAAAGCCGATGCCGATAAAGCCGCCTGTCACTATGGTGTCATTTGATTGAATTAATGCTGCCGCTTGATCGGCTGAGATCAGCTTATTCTGAGACATCCTGAATACCATTTTTGTTATTTTAATTCGTTTGTTTAAAGCAAGGTAGGGGCCATATTTTAAGTATTGTTTAAAAACAATGGGTTATTGGTTTTTGTGGTGGGTGGGATATAGATGGATGTCTGTAAAAATAGACAGTGCGCTGTATTTGTCTAATTTTTTAGACACTTTTGTCGTCTCTTAGGCGTTGATAAAGGCTTGCTCTGGAGATGCCTAGCAGTTTAGCAGCAGCAGTTTTATTGCCATTGCATTGCTGTATCGCTTCTTCAATGGCTGAGCGCTCATGCTCTTTACGATAGCTTTTTAGATTCGTTAAAGGGTTTCTTTGATGGGGCTGTTCTTCATTTGCGCCTAAATCAGGCGCTTCTATTGAAGAGCCTTCAGCCATAACGCAGCCTCGTTCTAGGCGATTTCGCAGTTCACGGATATTGCCAGGCCAGCTGTAGCTTTGTAGCCATTCTAGGGCTGACTGTGACAGAGGTAGTTCAGGTAGCTGCGATTGACGCTGAATTTCGCTCAACATGTGTTCGGATAGCAGTGGAATATCTTGGATTCGCTCTCTTAGTGGCGGTAGGTTGATCGGTAAGACGTTTAATCGATAGTAGAGGTCTTCTCGAAATAACCCTTGCTCTACTTGGTTGCGAAGATCTTTTGCGGTTGCAGCGATGATACGTACATCCACTTTCTCAAGGCGGTTGGAGCCTAGGGCTTCTACTTCACGTTCCTGTAGGACTCGAAGAAGTTTTGCCTGCATGGCGAGAGGCATCTCTGCAATCTCATCAAGGAATAGCGTACCGCCTTCAGCTAACTGGACTTTGCCTTTGCGTGCCTTTCTATCTGCGCCGGTATAGGCTCCGGGAGCGGTGCCAAACAGTTCAGCTTCGGCAAGCGATTCGGGTAGCGCACCCATATTAATGCCGACAAAAGGTCCGCTGCGTCGTGTGGAAGCATGGTGGATTCCTTGAGCTAATAGCTCTTTTCCCGTCCCGGTTTCGCCTAATAAAAGCAAGGTTGTATCGAGTTGTGAGGCTCTAAGAGCTTGGCGACGAAGTTGTTGTGTCTTCGGCGCATTACCGATCATGTCGTCCAAAGCGTAGCGGCTTGGGCGGATGATTTTCTCATCTTCAAATTTACGCTGAAGGCGAGCAAATTTGTCGAACAGCGGTTGAAGACTGTCTAAGTCATCGTAAAAAATAAAACCAATAGCGCCAATAATCTCATTTTCTGAATTCTTGATAGGAAGGCGGGTAACAACGCACCAGCGGTTGTTAATCTGCATTAGATCGACAAAGGAAGGTTTGCCGCTTTTAATGACTCGGGGCAGTTGAGTCGTGGGGATTAATTCTTCTACATTACAGCCAATTGGATCGATCTCTTCTGGAATAGCAACGAGCTTACGATAAGCATCGTTCATCCAGAGAATGGATGCTTTTTCATCGACTGCAATAGAGCCTTGGCAAAGACTGGAGAGTAGATCGAATAAGTTGTGATTATTATCTTGCTCAATCAGCTGGCGAAGTGAATGCATAGGAACCAATCGTGTTTACGTTTCTATGACAAAACTACGCGTAACTATCTGGGCTGCCAAGTAAAATTTAGCTTGGGACGTTGCTAAGCAACTTTTTCTTTGGCTTCTTTCGCGCGCTTTTTGTGATGTCGAGCAACAGAGCCCTTGATCACGATCTCCCAGTTGTCCGCTGTGCTCATTAGCATGGCACCGCAGTTACCGCATTTGCAGATCTGAGAGTTACCTAAATCACTAACCGTTTTTAGCTGTGGGTGTTCCTTCCCGTTTTTAACTAACTCAAAGCAATACTTGCAATCAGTGTTCATGCTATATCTCCTTGCTAGGCATGAGAGGCTACTTTCGGTTAAATATCGGACAATAAATCATATTCTTTAATAAAAAAATATAAAAAACAGCAGTTTTTTCTGCTTATTTATTGTCCGATTTTAAGGTGTTTATATAACTTGTTGAAATATAAAGATTAGATGGCTTCTTCTGTGCTGGCCATAATGCTACCGCCATCACCATTTTTGGCTAGTTCACCGATCTCCTTATCGATAAAGAATAAGCCTTTGCCATCTTCGCCAATGATTTTGATTTTATCTAGGATGCCATTGAACAGCTTCTCTTCTTCGTGCTGTTCAGCAACATACCATTGTAGGAAGCTAAAAGTTGAGTAGTCCTGATTTGTAAAAGCGGTGTGGGCTAATTCGTTGATCTTGCTGGTCACTAGGCATTCGTGTTCGTAAACCTTCTCGAATAGATCACGGATCGATTCGAACTCTGCTTCAGGGGCTTCAATAGTGCCAATCAACGCCATCGCACCGGTTTCGTTAACGTAAGTGAACAGACGTTTCATGTGAGACATCTCTTCATCAGCGTGCTTGTAAAGGAATTCAGCACAGCCTTCATAACCTTTAGACTCTGCCCATGCACCCATTTGTAGGTAAAGGTTGGATGAGAAAAATTCTAGATTGATCTGTTCGTTTAGCTTTTCAAGCATTGCTGGGCTAAGCATAGGTAAATCCTTACTAATTGGTTACATCACATCGCAACAGGTTTACACAGCCATTTTTTACTATTGGCAGAACGAGCGCATTTGCGACATAGGTAAGTGCTTGAACGGGTATGTTTGGCAATCTCAGAGAAGTGATGCTCTATATCGCTCTTACTAAACTTACATAAGGTTTTAGATTTGCTCATTCAGAATGGGGCTGTAAAAATTTTGCTAATGATAATCAATATTAAATGTGAAATGGCTACTAGTCTATACAATCCGACATTATATCTGACCGAAAGGTCGGTAGAAACGTTTAGAGATCTATGGATTGGCCCTAGCTAAGCTAGGGCCTCAAAAGGATTTTTCTATGTTGACTAAACCGAAAAGGTCTTCATCATGGAACGTAGGTCGGTTACCAACTTATGCAGGTTATTGCTGGCATTATTGGTTTGCTCTGCAGCGGTCATATTGCTGCTGGCAATATCACGGATATTTAGAATGTTGTGGTTGATCTCATCAGATACGGAGCTTTGTTGTTCGGAAGCACTCGCAACTTGAATGCAACGATCAGAGACTTCTAGCATGGCTTCTGATACGGAATCAAATGATTGGCTAGCATCATTAGCCAAATGAATTCCTTTTTGGGCTTGCTCAGAGCAGCGCTGCATAGTGTCGGCAGTCACGGCAACTTGCTTTTGAATCGCTTCAATTGTGCTTCTGATTTCGCTGGTGGAGGTTTGTGTGCGCTGAGCTAGAGTGCGTACTTCGTCAGCTACTACGGCAAATCCACGGCCTTGATCGCCTGCGCGGGCTGCTTCAATCGCGGCATTCAAAGCCAATAGATTAGTCTGCTCCGCGATATCATTGATAATGTTAACGATTTGCTCGATTGAAGAAGCTTGATGTTTTAGCTCATCAGAAGATTCTGATGCTTGTTCTACATCTCTAACAAGCTCGGTGATGCTTTCAAGCATGACATCAATATTCTCTTTGCCGTTGTTTGCAAGGTCTGATGCTTTTTGCGTTGCTTGAGAGGTTTGTGCAGTGTTTTGCGCGATTTCATGAGCTGTTGCAGACATTTGAGTAGCTGCGCTGGCCAGCATGTCACTCTCGCTGTTTTGCTGCTGAATGCCCGCAGTAGTTTGATTAATGGCAGCATCTGTTTCGTTCATTACCTCGCCTAAGGTTTCAATACTGTCCTCGACTCGGCCGATAACTGTCCGCAAACGTGCGCGCATCATGCGGGTGGCTAGATCAACAGAACCTTGTTCATGCATATTTTCTGTCATCACTAATTGCGCTAATGGGTTGCTATAGATCTCATCTGTGGTGGATGAGATCTTTTTTAGACCCCGAGTGCTGGCAAATAGCGTATATAGCCCTACAGCCAACATCGTTAACATCGCGATGGATTGGTAAAGCTCCGAGATCGGGGCGAAGTTTAAGGCCAGCATGCTCGCGCCCATTAAACCGGCAATGCTTATAATTCGAGCAGCCAGACTTGTCGTTTTAACCGATTTTGGTGGTGACTTACGAATCTTTCCATAAATCTGCTCAGCACGTTGAATCTGTTCTTGGCTTGGGCGAGTTCGGACCGATTGATAGCCAGTTTTAGTGCCATTGTTATCGTATAGTGGCATTACATAAGCTTGAACCCAGTAATAATCACCATTTTTACAACGGTTTTTTACCATTCCCATCCAAGGCTGGTCGTCTTTGATATGGTTCCATAAATCTTCAAAAGCGGCCGCAGGCATATCAGGGTGTCGAACTAAGCAATGAGGTTTGCCGATTAGTTCTTCTTGTGTGTATCCAGCGACTTGGCAGAATTCCGGGTTGGCATAAGTGATGATACCGCGAGTATCGGTTGTAGAAATAAGGCGAACATTATCGGGATACACGTGTTCCCGATCTGTTGTGTGAACAGAAGCCATATCTGTCTCCAGTTTAATTCCGGTTTATTCTGGACGGGGATCTCTCTATCCCGTGTAGTACTTATTCTTCCGTGCAGAACCACAGCAGATGTTTGTCTGCTTCCTATCTAAGTATATTCATCCAAATGACATTTGCATGAAATTCACTTACAAAATATAAGTTTTTATAGTGCTCGGACTGAACGGTCGGTATTCTTCCACGGCTTTCGCCTCCCTGCAATGGATACTCTGAAAATAAATATGGTTATTTAGTCGAGTGCTGGGGCTTTTATATTGGTAATGGAATCAACTGGTTAGGGATTTCTGTGCGTACTCTAAGAGGCGGGTGCTGCTATCGGGCTTGCCGAGCAAGAAGCCTTGAATTTCATCGCACTGATGATCCTTCAAAAAGCTCAGTTGCTCTTGAGTTTCTACCCCTTCGGCAACAACTTTCAATTGCAGTGAATGGGACATAGATATGATTGCAGCGATGATGTTTTCATCATCTGTATCACCGGGTACGCCAGTGACAAAGGATCGGTCAATTTTAACGGTGCTTACCGGTAGACGTTTTAGATAGATAAGGGATGAGTATCCAGTGCCAAAGTCATCCACAGATAAGCTGACACCAAGGTCACATATTTGCTGAAGCTTGTTGATAACTTTGTCTAGGTCATCAATTGCGAGTGTTTCGGTAATCTCAAGCTCTAGCAGTGATGGTGCAAGGTCGCTGTCTATAAGTGCGCCTTTGATATCATCAATTAGGTTTGGATCATAAATCTGTCGTGCTGATAGATTGACAGATACCGGCATAGGCCTAGCAGGATTCAGATTCCAAGCTTTTGCTGCGTGGCAGGCTAGGTTTAGAATTTCTCTTCCAAGTTCAACAATTAGGCCGGTTTGCTCTGCTAATTCGATAAATTGCCCTGGAGGAATCATTCCTTTTTCAGGGTGGTTCCAACGAGCCAGTGCTTCGGCGCTCAGAATATCTTTACCATTGATATGGAAACGAGGTTGGTAAACCAAAAAGATATCTTGGTTATGTAGGGCGAGACGAAGATCTTCTTCTAAGCGAGTTTGTGCTTCAGCTTTTTGGTTGACCTCTTGGTCATAGAACAGAATGCCGTTCCTGCCTTTTTCTTTCATGTGATACATCGCGGTATCAGCGTTGGTTAGCAGCTCTTTTGCATCCTTACCGTCATCAGGGTAAAGAGCGATACCTATACTTACCGGAGCATTACTCGTGAAATTATCGAGCTGGAAAGGTGTTCTTAATGATTCGATGATTCTATGGGATATATGACTCACTGTGTCGACGTTATCAATGCTTTGTAAAATTACACCAAACTCATCCCCGCCTAAGCGTGATACGGTGTCATCAGGTCTTATGAAACCGGAAATACGGTTGGCGGTGGCTTTAAGTAATTCGTCACCGGCAGCGTGCCCATAGGTGTCATTGATGTTTTTGAAACGATCAATATTGATAAACAGTAGGCCTATTTGGCTCTTTTCACGATTGGACCGGGCGATAGCAGAGTTTAAACGATCAAAGAACAGACTACGATTAGGTAATCCAGTTAAGCCATCATAGTGAGATAGTTTTTCAAGCTTATTTTCGGCTTCTTTTTTAGCGCTGATATCAGAAAAGATTAGAACAAAGCGTTCTTCATTATCTTCTGTGTATAGGTTGCTAACAGACAGCCAGGCAGGGAACGCTTGCCCATTTGGCCTACGTATCTGTGTTTCACCTTGCCAGCGTTTATCTTGTTTTAGACTGTGGCGTATATCTGGGTGTTCTGCGAAGAACCTACGACTAAATTGGTTGATAGTGAGATCGTCAGAGCCGCACAGCTGATGGCAGGCGCTATTGCTGGTCACCATTTTTAGATGCGTGTCGATGACCAAGATTGCTTCGTCGGCTTGATCGAATATTTGTCCGGCCAGTTGAATGTGGCTTTGTGCATTTTTGAGATCGGTAACATCAGTTACGATTCCTCCGATGGCGTAGACATTTCCCGATTCATCAAAGAGAGGGAACTTGGTACTTAGGTAATTTCGACGGCCTAGTCCTGTGGCTCCAGTGTATTCGATTTGGATAGGTGTACTTGTTCGAATAACTTCTAAATCACTACTCTTAAGTATTTCAGCATGCTTAGGAGAATAGAGTTCATGGTCGGTTTTACCAATCACTTTTATTGATGTGTCTTTAATCAGATCATAATAATTAGGGCTGATCATCTGGTAGCGTAGATCAGCTCCTTTTATAAAGATGATGTTGGGTGTATTAGTGATAATGCCATTGAGTTGCTGTTCGTGCTCACTTATTCGGCCAACCATATGCTCTAAAGTTTTACCCAGCAGGTTAAATTCGGAGAAGTGACCTGGTTTAAAAGGTTCGGCATCACGATTGATTGCCATGTCTTCAGCATATTGAACTAAACGCACGAGTGATGTTTTTGT
Organism: Neptuniibacter sp. QD48_55; assembly: GCF_047778115.1. Classification (GTDB taxonomy): domain Bacteria; phylum Pseudomonadota; class Gammaproteobacteria; order Pseudomonadales; family Balneatricaceae; genus Neptuniibacter. The sequence continues at coordinate 546,405 of NZ_CP180555.1, forward strand.
CAGTCGTGATATAGCTAACACAGTTAGTAATCCGATGATCAGTGCTGCTGTAATCGCCATACCCAAATCTTTTGTATATGCCAGTTCTAGAGCAAGGATCGAAGAGTTTGGTAGTGTGGCTACAACTTTTAATTGTTGTTGTGTATTAAAAGAGAGCTGATAGTGGTGGATGATCCTATCGTCCTCGAATACCTCAAACAGAGTATCTGGTTTTGACTGCTGGAGTACTAATTGAAGCTTAGGTGTGAGTGCTAAGCTAGATGTGACTTGTTGGTTGAAATACAGCGCAACTGATTCTGCACCCGTTAAACTTTGAATCTCGCTGAGTAATTTAAAGTGATCATTTAACAGAATAAATGAATGTAGTGTTCCTATTACCTCGCCCAAGTCATCACTGATGATTGGAAAGGTAATTCGCATGAGGTGCAGTGGCGTAGCTGTGTCATGTGATACTGATTGTACTTTCCAGCTGCGATTTGGGATAAATTCTTTGGTTAATTCACTCAGGTTCAGCTGCATACCTAGAAGCGAGGTATTGATAAATTCGTAATGATTGCCTTGTTGGGTTTCCAGCACAAATGCATGGATGCTTTCACCTGTTTGTCCAGCTAGCTGCTGTTGCAAAAATTTGTTTAGGTCTTTTTGCTGCTGGGTTTCTATGCCGGTTTTTAGAATGTCTCGTTGGCTAATCTGCTCGGCGTTAAAGGCTGCCGCTTTTAAGTATTTATAGAAGAATTGTTGAAGAACCGTCTGATTGCGGGAATGAGATAAGTTAATCTCTTCTAACAGTGCTCGTTGTGAACCTTGATACGCAGGTATGAGCAATACCAAAGCGATAACTGTGAGTGCACAGAGTACAATGGATAAGATAGCGGTTGAAAACTTAACTTTTTTCACTGATTACTGCCCGTGACTACTGTAGCGAAAAGCTCTTTTCTTTAGTTGCTCGATCTCATCCTTGTCTGTGCCTTTGCTCAATAAAACAATATCGCCTGAATAGATGTGAGGCACACTACTACTTTGGCCTGAAATATCCATCTTTATAGCCTCAGCCATAGCGACACTACTGTCGTCATTCATTCGCATAACAGTGAGGTCTAATTTACCTTCTAATAGTGCTTCAATCTCCCGATCGCCACCGCCCCAACCATTCAGTGTTACTTGATTGATTAGGTTTTTTTCGTCTAATGCTCTTATCGCACCTAAAGCGATATCGGTTGAGCAGGCAAAAATCATATTTAAATCTGGGGTCTTTTCTAGGGTCGCTAGAGTTGCTTTGTATGATATTTCACTGTTTCCTTTTGTATAGTAACTGCTTACTAACTTTAAGTCGGCGTTGTTTACGGCTTGTTGAGTAAATGTGTCTCCACGCATTTTGCTTACATATCCGCGCGAGAAATAGAGCATGGAGTATTTGCCTTTAGAGTGTTGTTCTAGCATCTGATCGGCAAGTAACTGAGTTCCTTTCTCGTGATCAAAACCTGTATAGAGGAAAGGTTTTAGTTGCTGCCATTGCTGTAGTGGAGTTGTTATGTTCTGCAGAATTAATTTCGGTTTTCCGCGCAGCAAGATCCTCTCGATCATCGCTTGATGGCGAAGAGCATCAAGTGTGTAGATTAAATAATCAGGTTCCCAAGCAATGGCGCTATTGAGTTGCTCACTCTGCAATGAAATATCAACTGTAGGTCTAGAAAAATAGCTGTTGATCTCATATGAAACATTAAGTTCGGATAAGCGCTTTTCAAGGGTGCTTACGCTTCTACGCCAGTAGTCTGAAGATTGTTCTGCAGGATAGATGATCGCAATTTTGATCGGTTTTTCATTGGTTGTGTCTATAGGGGAGGCTTCTTCGCGCACAATCTTAGAAAAAGCCTGCATCTTTAGACGTTGTTCTGGGTGCGCTGTTAAGTAGTCAGATACACGAATATATTGGCTGTTGTCATCGGCTGCAACGCTTACCCAAAGGCCGCTGGCAAATAGAATCGTTGCAATATGCACGAAGAAGTTACGAAAAGGTTTGAACATATTGATTTTTAACCCTACTACAAACGTAGGTTTAACCTAGCATGTAAGTTTTTGTTTGAATATGCGCCATGTCATAAATATGTAATAAATTTTGTATGTAACTGCTTGTTTATAATAATGGTTCTGTATATTAGTAAAAGCCTGAATTACCAGTTTTAAGTGTTTTTGATCGCTGTGATCAGATCACCTTTTCTAACATTGATTGCCAGACGCTATGAAATTGCTGACTATTATTGTTAGTAAATGTGCGGGTGGATGTTATTGAGCAATTGCTGGCTTTATAGCAAGCTGCTCAGATCTTCCCGACAAAAATAATAATTGGGTTTTACATGCTAAAACGATTTCCAACAGCGCTTCTTAGTATAGCGCTCTTGTTAAATGTAGGTTTGGTTAAAGCAGATAGATTAATACTCCCGGCTTTAGAGCAAGATCGCTTGGATAAAAGTCTACTGCTTGATATAGACGCAGCTGATCAAAGGTTGGTTGCTGTAGGTGAGCAAGGTGTGATTATCACCTCCGATGATGAAGGTGATAAATGGCAACAAGCAATAGTGCCTGTAAGCGCAATGTTGACGGCCGTACACTTCTTAAATAATAAGCGTGGTTGGGCAGTAGGGCATGACGGTGTAATGCTCTCGAGCGAGGATGCTGGTTCTAATTGGCAGTTGGTTTTGGATGGCAACCAGCTCAACGGCATGCGAGTTAAAGCAATTGAAACTTCTCTCTCTGAACTATCCAAGCAAAGTGACGTTGATCCAATAGATATTGAAACCCTTGAATACCAATTAGAAGACGCTCAGTTTGCTAAAGAAGAGGGGGCTAGTTCTCCTCTATTGGATGTTTTATTTATTGATTCCCAAAAAGGTTTTGCTGTTGGTGCTTATGGTCTTTTGATTGAAACAAAAGATGCGGGTGCAAATTGGCACTATGCAGGCCATAAACTTCCTAATCCTGAAAGTCTGCATTTGAACCGGCTGTTCTACACAAAGCAAGATGAACTGTTTGTGCTAGGTGAAGCGGGTTTACTACTTAAAAGTAATGACAAAGGATTGAGTTGGGAAAGCGTGGTTGTGCCTTACGATGGTTCTTTCTTTGCCATGGTGGAAAGTGAAAACCTTTTTCTAATGGGGCTCAGAGGCAATGCTCTGAAGAGAGTTAAAGCCGATGTTTGGGAAACAATAGAGCTTCCGGTTAAATCGACAATTAATGACGCAGTGGAAGTGGATGGGAAGGTCTACCTTGTAGGTCAAGGTGGGGCGCTTTTACATAAGACGCCAAGCGGGTATAAGGCTTTCTCTAAACGAGGCTTGCTAAGTTATTCGGCAGTTGTACATGTCGATGATCAGCTAATAGCAGTCGGTGAGGCCGGCGTCACAAAGATCGCTATAGAGGGGCGTGCTGAAAATGAATAAGCTATCTGCTCTTCTTTTATGGCCGATTAACACCAGTGAACAATTAGCTGAAACACTTCTATTTAGCTATCGCAAAGTATTGTTGCTGATTTTTATAGTGATTACAGCGCTACTTGCCTGGCAAGCATCTCAAGTTCGCCCTGATGCTAGTTTTGTGAAAATGATCCCGGCTTCACATCCATATGTGGAAAACTATATTGAGTATCGTGATGACTTAGCAGGTCTTGGTAACAGTATTCGTGTGGTTGTTGCCGCAAAAGAGGGTGATATTTTTACACCTGAATTTCAGACCACTCTCAAGCAGGTAACGGACGAGCTGTTTTTTATCCCAGGGGTCGACCGATCATCGCTCAAGTCTATCTGGACGCCAAATGTACGTTGGACGGAAGTGACCGAAGACGGGTTTGTCGGTGGGCCTGTAATTCCAGCCAAGTATGATGGTTCTAGTGAAAGCTTAGAGCAGGTAAGAACGAATATCTTACGTTCGGGGCAAGTTGGCATTCTGGTGGGTAATGATTTCAAATCCGCTATGGTGCAGGTTCCTCTATTTGATTTACATCCAGAAACGGGTGAAAAACTAGATTACCAAGCTTTCTCCGAGCAACTCGAAACGCTAGTACGAGATAAATACAGCTCGGACCAAATCGATATCCATATGACAGGGTTCGCCAAAATTGTTGGTGACCTAATCGATGGTGCTACCGAAGTTGCGTTGTTCTTTGCTGTGGCCATAGTTGTTACGTTGCTATTGCTTTATCTCTATTCTGGTAGTGTGATGGGCACCATCGTTCCGCTGGTTTGCTCTCTGGCTGCGGTTATTTGGCAGCTAGGTCTACTCAATCTGCTTGGATATGGTATCGATCCCTATTCGATGTTGGTGCCGTTTTTGGTGTTCGCCATAGCGGTTAGTCATGGTGTGCAGATTGTAAATACGATCACTTTAGAATCGGCGACTAAAGGCTCGAGTAAGCTGGTTGCGGCACGACATGCTTTTAAAGCGATCTATATTCCAGGTATTACTGCGCTAATTTCTGACGGAATCGGGTTTATCACTTTGATGGTGATAGAGATTGAGGTAATTCAAGATCTGGCGGTTGCAGCTTCTCTGGGAGTTGCAGTTATTGTGCTGACTAACCTGATGCTATTGCCATTACTTATGAGTTACGTTGGGGTGGGTAAGCGAGCGATAACAAAAGCTAAACGAAGTATTGAATCGGAAAGTTCATATTGGCACTACCTAAGCTTTTTCTCACGCCCAATAGGTGCAACGATCGCGGTAACGACTGCTTGTATTATGTTGGTGCTAGGTTTGTATGGCAGTAAGGATCTACAAATAGGAGATCTTGATGCAGGAGCACCAGAGCTTCGTGCTGACTCTCGTTATAACTTGGATAATCAGTTTGTAACCTCCAATTACTCGACATCCAGTGATGTGTTTGTGGTGATGGTCACTACACAAGAGGAGCAGTGTAGTCATTACAAAACCTTAGAGGTTGTGGATAGATTTCAGTTCTATCTGCGATCCATTGAAGGTGTTCAATCCAGTATTTCTTTAGTTGACGTATCTGAACGTGTAACCGCGGGGCTTAATGAGGGCAGTCTAAAGTGGCGGACAGTGCTACGTAACCAATACGTTATTAATGCCTCACTTTCTCATGTACCAGCAGGTTTAATGAACTCTAACTGTTCTTTACTGCCAGTGATTGTGTTCTTGGATGATCATAAGGCTCAAACGCTCAAAGATGTAACAGCGGCAGTCGATAGCTTTGCTGCAGAATACGGAACTGAGGATATCCAATTCAAAATGGCTGCAGGTAAGGCCGGTTTTGAGGCTGCAACCAACGAAGTCATTGAGACAGCCCAATATGAGATGCTGATTTGGGTTTACTCAGTAGTAAGTTTGCTTTGCTTGCTAACGTTTAGGTCGATAAGAACAGTTGTGTGCATCATCGCGCCTCTGGCGTTAACCTCAGTGCTTTGTCAGGCGTTAATGGCTCAGTTGGGTATCGGAGTTAAGGTGGCAACTCTACCCGTGATTGCTCTAGGGGTCGGCATAGGTGTTGATTATGGTATCTATATCTATTCCAAAATGCAGACCTTCCTTAAACAAGGCCATTCCTTGTCCAAGGCTTATCTAGAAACTTTGCAAAGTACAGGGAAATCAGTTGCTTTCACCGGTTTAACCCTTGCGATTGGTGTAGTGCTATGGACGCTTTCCCCAATTAAATTCCAAGCAGACATGGGGATCCTTCTCACCTTTATGTTTATTTGGAATATGCTGGGTGCGTTGATCCTGTTGCCAGCAATCGCGTGTTTGTTGTTCCCGAGTAAGGATAAGTCTAAGGAGAAAGCTAAGGCTCTTTAACTGTTAGCTGTCTTAATTTATTTACTTAAAAGCATCTAAGGTTTTTTGCATCTTAGATGCTCTTTCTCTTGTGCGGTTAGCTTTGACGATGTTGTCTTTGTTATCTGCAGCCAACTGGGTCGCTTTCTGTTCAGTTGCCTTAGTATGAAGAAGCAATGCTAGAACTTTTTTATCCGTTACTGACTCAAGATCGGTTTTCGAAAGTTGTTCTATCAGCTGGGTATATTGTTTCTGTTGCTCTTCAAGTTCTTGCCATGCTCCGTTCTGTGCCATTTCAAGTAACTGATCCGATAATTGGGCCAGATGTTCAGCTAGCTGCAAGATACTTTTCATAAACACCTCAAAATAATTTCTAATGTCTAGTGTGTGCTTGCCGATAACAAAAATCAACGAGGCGTTACGAGCAAATAAGAAAGCTTCGGAAAAAATATAAATTTTTTCTAAAGCGTTTTTGTTTGCGGTCGATAACACTCTCAAGCTTGGATTTCCTGACCCCTTTTAGAATCGGGAAATTCGAACAGCAAACTATTTTATTACGGCCGGTCAGACTCGGCTGAATGTGAGGAGAAAATCTCATGGCAATGGTAATTAATTCAAATATTATGTCGCTGAACGCTCAGCGTAACTTGATGATCTCTCAAGGTGATCAGAACCAAGCTATGGAGCGTTTGACTAGTGGTAAGCGTATCAACTCTGCTGGTGATGATGCTGCAGGTCTAGCGATCGCTAACCGATTAACTTCTCAGGTTCGTGGTCTGGATCAAGCGGTTCGTAATGCTAACGATGGTATCTCTCTTATTCAGACTGCGGAAGGTGCGTTGGATGAAACAACGAATATCCTTCAGCGTATGCGTGAGCTATCTATCCAGTCTGCCAACGGCACTTACACAGACGGTGACCGCTCTACACTAAACGCAGAGGTTCAGCAGCTTGTGTCTGAGCTTGATCGTATCGCGGATACTACAAGCTTTAACGGCCAGAAGATCCTAGATGGTAGCCAGAAAGGTGTGGGTCTGCAGGTAGGTGCTGAAGCCAATGAAACTATTGCTTTCACCATTACTGATATGAGCGCAAACGGTCTAGGTTCCAATACTGGTGGCGATCTAGTTGGTGAAGCAATGGATCTACCAACAAATATTGAAATTAGTTCTAGCTCATTGGTTAAAATCAATGGTCAGTTTGTTGATGCAGTATCTTCAGGTTCAACTCTTAAACAACTTGTAGATACTATTAACGATAGTATTTCTACTGTTGAAGCATCCACTGTAACTGTAATGGATAAGCAAAGCGCTACAGCAGCAGCTGACGGTATCCTGGGTGCGGGCGAAAGTATTACTATCACGGCTATTCTTGATGATGGCCAGACACAAACGTTCAACATTACAGATACAGGTAGTAAAGAAGAGCTTGTTGACAGAATCAATGAAGTCGCTGGTACAGTAGTAACTGCTTCATTGAACGACGATGGTGATATGGAGTTAAGCAGTACAAATACTCGTTCATTACAGTTGACAGATGCACAAGGCGCAACTGGTCTTACAGCAACAACTGAGACCGCTCGCCTAGTACTAGATTCTACTGCAGATGATAATGAGTTAACGTTTGAAATTACCACTACGGACGGTGCAGCATCTGGTGCAGCGATGGACTACGATGCTTGGGGCTTCGATAAACGTGGTGAAGCTGGTCAGGTGACTGGTATCGGTGGTGACGCTGCAAACGGCACAATTACAGCTGGTGAACTATTCATCAACGGTGTTGAAATTAGTACTGCCACAACAGCTACGAATGCGGATGCTAACGTAGCAGCAATCAATAAGCACTCAGCTGAAACAGGTGTTTATGCTTCATTGACAACAGCTGGTACACCGGAAATGATCCTAACTTCTATCGATGGAAGTGAGATCAGCATTGAAGGTACTAAAGCAGGTGGTGCAGCAGCGATTGGCCTACAAGAATCTAATGAAGATATTGTAGGTATCGGTGATACTGTCGCTGATATTGATATTTCTACTGCTGCTGGTGCACAGGAAGCTATCGACATCCTTGATGCTGCTCTGGAAGATGTAAACAGTGTACGTAGTGATTTGGGTGCTGTTAACAACCGTCTAGACTTTACGATCAATAACTTGTCTAACGTATCTGAAAATGCTGCAGCGGCACGTTCTCGAATCGAAGATGCGGACTTTGCAGCTGAATCGGCAGCTCTTTCAAGAGCACAGGTTCTACAGCAGGCTGGTACAGCTATGCTTGCTCAGGCAAATGCTGCACCTCAGCAAGTACTATCACTGCTTCAGTAAGATAGGCGCTATACTGTATAAGAGTATATATCCCCCACCGTCTCGCGGTGGGGGAATTTCTCAAAGAATTAAATAAGAGGGTTACGTTATGGCTATCGAATCAATTGGGGCATCTACTGCTAATATTGTTCAGCCGTCACAGCAGCCTCAGCAAGCAGAACAGGTTAAGCGTGAGCCTATTGAACCTCCTCAAAAGAGCGAGCGTTTTCAGGAACAAGCTAAACAAACACAGCAGGTTTCTGCAGAAAAGCTGGAAGCTGCGATTAATCGTCTCAATGAGATGATGGAAAGCAGTCAGCGTTCTTTAAATTTTTCTGTTGATAAAGCATCAGATAAAGTTGTAGTTCAAGTACGTGATTTGACTACGGATGAAGTGATCCGTCAGATTCCAAATGAGGAGGCTTTAGAGTTTGCTGAATCATTGGACAGAATGATAGGATTCTTGTTTGATAAACAGGCCTGATCAAAGCAGGCTTGTTACCCTACCTAATTTAAAAACCAGAGGCATGTGCTATGAGTGATAGTATTATTAGATCACTGGGGGCCGGTTCTGGAATCGATAGCAGTACCCTTGTTTCTCAGCTTGTTGAAATTGAACGAGCTCCTCAGCAAAATCGTTTAGATACCAAAGAAGAAACTCTTAACTCACAAATTTCTGCTTATGGTACTCTGAAGAGTAGTTTGTCAGAGCTACAGTCGATACTTACACCTCTATCGACAAATGATACCTTTAATGCAAGGTCTGTTTCTTTTCCTGATACTGATGCAATTACACCCAATTCGGTTGACCCAGGAGCGCAAGCTGGTAGTTATCAAATAGAAGTTATTGATGTCGCACAGGCACAATCTTTAGCTTCAGCTACATTCTCTGATAAAGAGTCTGCATTAGGTAACAGTGGCACTTTAACTATCAGTTTTGGTCAGTGGACCTACGATGAAGATGCTACTAATGGTGATCCTGGATTAGATGTAGATACTGATGATGACCCGTATTCCTTTGCCGCTAATGCAGATCGTGCAGCCCTAAATATTACGATTGATGCGGATGATTCATTACAAGATATAGCTGATAAAATTAATGAAGAAGATGCGGATGTTCAGGCTTCTGTTCTGTTGGTTGATGGTCAGTACCAATTACTATTAACGTCACCTTCTGGTGACGATAATGCCCTACGTATCACAAGTGATGACGCTACAAAAGGTGATACTACAGGTTTGAGTATATTTGAGTTTAATGAAACCGAACATTCCCAGATGACAGAAACTCAGCAAGGTAACGATGCTGAGTTGAAAGTTAATGGATTGACTGTATATCGAGAAACAAATGAAATCGATGATGTAATTCAGGGTTTCAATTTTACTCTAAATAAAAGTAGTGCAGGAGAAAAGATTTCTTTCTCCGTTAATGAAGACACATCGATCGCGGAACAAGCAGTTCGAGATTTTGTCACCGCCTATAATACATTTTATGAAACAGCTCAAAATCTTACGGGTATATCGAGAGATGAGCAAAATCAAATTACTAGGGGTGATCTTTCTACTGATGGTTCGGCTAAGGCAATAATTGGTCGAATCCGTGACCTTATAGGGAGTCTTGTTCCTGGTGTCGATAGTGGGTTTAATGCCTTAACTAATATAGGTATTCGCACAGAGCTTGATGGGACTCTATCTATAGATGAGGAAGACTTTTCATCGGCATTCCAAGATAACTTTGCACTTGTAGAATCATTATTTGCTACCGATACATCGTCAGCAAGTAGCACAGTTACAGTGAGAACGGGGAGTTATGCCACAGAAGCTGTTGCAGGTGATTATGATATTGTGATCACGACGGATCCAGAAAAGGCTAGTGTGACTGGATCAGATATTTCTGGGACAGCTGCTGGATTTGTGGATAATGCCGCTGGCGATGAGCTGAATTTAGATGCTTCTGCAGGTGATTACACTTTTAAAGTTACTATAGGTTCAACTACTTCTGAAACTATTACTCTCAATGGCACATATACATCAGTAGAAGAATTAAGATCTGAACTTCAATCACTTATAAATGGTGATAATGCATTGAAAGCTGTCGGTGCCGAGATTGATGTTGGTTACGATAATGATGCAAATACATTTACATTTACAACCAGAGATTACGGTTCTAACGCTAAGGTTGAATTTTCTGCTGCGGATCTAGGAGCGGATATGTCAAACTTGGGTGTTGCTGCGATGTCTGATACAGGTGTCGATGTAGAAGGAACAATTGATGGAGTACAGGGCTTCGGTTCTGGTAATGTATTGTTACCTAAGATTGGTTCAGATTCATATGGTTTGAATTTTTTGGTTGAGGAAGGGGCTGTGGCTGCTACGGCTACTTTAGGTGGTTCAATCTCTACGAATTTTTCCAGAGGTTTTGCTGGAGAGTTTGAGAAGTTGATATCCCAGTTCTTGTCCAATTCTGGGACTATTTCCTCTAGAGAAGAGTCTATCAACGATCAATTGGAAGGCATTACTGAGGATCGGGAAGACTTAGATAGGAAAATGGAAAAGCTCGAAACTAGATTGCTTTCCCAATTTCTAGCGATGGAAAGAATAGTCAGTAGTTTCCAGAGTACGGGTAATCAATTGAATGGGATTTTAGACCGATTACCATTCACTGCTTCAAATAGTTAGATAAATTTATAAAAGGCGTATTTACCGCCTTTTTTTTTGGGTTAGCAATGGATCATTTAGAATACGTCGATTATAAACTTAACGCACTCAAAACTAATATTCTTATGGAGCAGGCATATGTTGCAAATATGTTAATGCTTAAGGGTGCGCACCCTGATTTATATTTGAAGATGGTCAAATATGAACCAGAAAAAATGAAATTGGGTTATGGCTCGGATAAGATTTTAAATCTTTATGATGTAAATAGTAATCAAGCGCTTTACCCTGGTGATCCGGAGCAGATTTGTAAAAAGCAAGTTTCAGATTTCATTAATAACATCGAACCGTTGACTTTATCTTCTGAAGGTAAAGTCTCTGGTGAAGAAGGTGTATATTCTCGCTGTGTAAAAAAAATATATGCAGCGCAAGCAGATTTAGGAGCTAGAAACTATAAGCTAGATGAAGGTGAGCTTCCATTTGTAATGATGCTTGGGGGAGGGCTAGGGCTACAGTTACAGTATTTACTGAATGCAAAAGATGTAAAACGTTTAATGTATTATGAGCCGAACTTAGACGCTTTCCATGCTTCTTTGCATATTGTTGATTGGACGCAAATTAAAAACTATTTTGATCGACAAGGATATGACTTAGTTTTAAAGGTTGGAGCCTCTGACAAGACGTTTCTATATGAATTGACAGAGTATGCTCGTTCTATTGGTACCTATAATCTTCTCTATGCATCTGTCTACTCGCATTATAATAGTCCCGAAACATTAGAGTTAGCTAGGCAAATAAAAAGAAATTTTGCCAAGGCTTTTATAGGACTAGGTTATTATGATGATGAACGCGTAGGTTTAAACCATTCTATTTCTAATTTAGAAAAGGGTATCCCTACCGCATTAGCTTTTAATTCGTATAACAAGTACTTAAAAGAAACGCCTGTTTTTGTTATAGGAAATGGCCCATCTTTAGATCTGGTAGGAGACTTCCTAAGAGAAAATCGAAGTAAAGTGGTGATTATTTCTTGCGGAACGTCACTATCTACTTTGTATCAAAAGGGTATAAAACCTGATATTCATGTAGAGCAAGAACGTGTTGCTTTTCAGGCTACTATTTGTGAAAAGTATACAGATAAAAGCTTTAGAGAAGGGGTTAGACTTATAGCCTTGAACCCTGTTTATAGTGATGTTTTTGATCTATTTGACAGTAGCTATATGATGTTGAAACCTAATGATATTGGCGCTGATTTAATATCCAAGGTTGTGAATAGTCGAAGAGATTATTATCTTGCTTATAATTGTAATCCAACAGTTACAAATACAGCAGTATCTCTATCAATTTTACTAGGAGCTGAAAATGTTTACCTAGCTGGTATTGACTGTGGTTATAGAGATCCATCAAAACATCATGCAACTGGAAGCTTTTATGAACAGGTGACAAAAGAAGGCAAGGTAGCCATTGATGAAAGCTTTAAGAAAAAGGGTTCCATCGTTAGAGAAGGCAATTTTGGTGGAAAAGTACTATCAACCTATATCTTTGATAGTACCAGAGCAAATATAGAAGAGGCCATTAGGGCGGCTAAAGACGTTAACTTCTTTAATCTTAGTGATGGTGTTCTTATTACAGGTGCTACGCCGTTACCAATAGCAGATTTATCACTAGATGCTCACTTGGCAAATAAAGAAGATGGTTTAGATAAGTTCTTTAAGGCGCAATTTGAGCAAGTTGAGAGTGATTCCAAGCAAGTAAGGAAAAGTGTTAAGGAAGCTATGGAGAACGGCTGTGTGCTTCTAGATGCTATTAAGTCCATTTTCCAAAAAGAGGTTTCTTCCAGAGAAGATATTGTCACTAACTTGAACTTGGTTAATAAGTTTATTTTTTCTCAGTATAAACAAAATATTTTGATGTGGCATTTGTTGTCTGGAAGCTTTGAGTCTATTGGCGTGTTAATTAATATGGGGTGTTATGCTAGGAGAGAGCATGAAATGCTTCGTTATTATAAGGTATCCACTGAAGCTATTATTGAACTTATTGATGAAGTGAAAGTCGAAATATCAGAAGATCCTTATGCGGAAAATGTGACAGAAAAAGATGAGAATTATCTAAAAAGAATTAATATATTGTAATGGCTTTATAATATTCTATATCGTTGATATCAACTTCTTATAGAGGTTGATATCAGATATGTTTAAGGAGCTCATTTACGCAGTTATATGCACCATTTTCTATTTGATTTTGTATGTCTTTTATTGAAATGGGCGTGTTTATGAAATCATAAGTTTTTGTTTTGGGGTCTAAGCTTCTACAACCCGGTATTTTACAATACTGTTTATACTCATGATCTGGTATTACCCTATCTGCAGGCAGTACCCAAGTTTCTTTTCCTAAGGCTCGTGCTTGAAAAATAGTTGTGCCGCATACTGTGATAACGCGTTTTGCTGCTTGAATTAGTTTCGGTACGGACTTGGGTGATTGAATTATCGTCCATTTATTTTTCGGATGTGCAGGAATGACTGGAGTTGGTGCAAAAGGCCCTTGTATCCATAGTATCTCTTGATTCTCTAATCCGGATGCATCTATATCTTCTGCCAAACTTAGGCTATATGACATGACATCACTGCCGCCAGTAAGAATAATGCAGTCATAAGTCACGTCGACCTTAGCCGGAACTTCTGATATTTGAGGAACTATCACATATTCTAACCCCGATACTACTGTTGTGACTCGGGGGTATGGGTTAAATATGTTTGGGATAATACAGAAATCTAGTAGCGGATGAAGCTTGGCCATTTGGTCTAAGCCAAACAGTTTAACTTGGTTTTCAGCTAATGATTGTAAAAGGGTTTCAAAAAAATGTAGATCTTGTAATCGAGTTGGGAAAATATCAAATAAGATTATTTTGAAATCTTTTTTCTTTACGAACTCCCAGCAGTCTATTTCCTCTTTAAAGCTTGAGTGATTCACGAGACGAAGTTGGTTATTATCTTGAGCCTCTCCAATGATTAGAAGCTCTACGCCTAAGCCTGTTAGTTCACAAAAGCGTTGTGCTAATTCAACTGAGCGAGTTAGTTGGCCTAGCCCCTTTTCTGGCCCCGCTTCTGTAACAATACATAGTTTACCGTATTTCTTTAGGCCACTTTTTTGTGTTACATGGTGATTAATATTTGTAAGCGTTGGATTAGTTTTAAATTGCTTAAGTGCCCAATCTAGAGAAACTGTACTTTGATGCTCTTTATACCAATCTTCATATAATTGGTTCATAAAACGCCAATCAGCAGCAGTGTCTATAGAAACCCTTTGAGTGACCGAGTAATACTTTTCTTCCAATGGAAAATGAACTACAGATAAGATCTGCTTCTCGGAAGCAGCAAGTCCTATATGTTCTTTGAATAGCTCTGTATTACTATGATCGAAGAGCTTGTCCCATCCTTCGCGATTGTATATATGTATCCCTTCATGAATTGATTTACGCCCTTGTGAATCCGGCTGAGCTTCAGCGCTTTGAGTTGATGGGTTTAAAGCTAAGGCATTAAGTCCCTGGGAAATTAATTGTGGGTCAATAAGAGGGCAATCGCCGCAAATGTAGATTACGTATTCAGGATTGTTCAACTCTACCAACGAATTGACCCTGCCAACAAGATCATTTACATCACCAGGGTAAGCGAAATATTTGATACCTGATACTGAGGCCCAGGAGATTAGAGGTCTGTTATATTCGTCGTTAGTGGTTGCGAGAACTTTATTAAATGGAAGGGGGTCAAGTCTTTCGAAAACTCTTTCTATCAAAGGTTTTCCTGCTAACGGGAGTAAGTGTTTGGCAGGTAATCGACTTGAGTTCAATCTTGCTCCGACAACAATAAGAACGTTATCCATCCAACATACCTTTAGATAGCTTAAAATTGAAATCGAGTAGTTTCCCTCCATCTCGGTGGGTTTCGTCAAGTTCACTCAAACTGAAGATAAGCCTGCTTAGACGTTCTTCATTTTCTATCTGGTTGTGTATCATAGGTATAGCTGGACATTTAGCTGGGTCCCAATTTACCTTCAGGTATTCTCCTTCAATCCCCCATATTATCTGACCTGATGACTCACCTGCACAGCTAGAAGAAGATACAATAGTTGAAACAGCTTTTCCGTGAAGGGCGTTTTTCGTTAATGTGTGCTTTTCATGGAATTGACCTCCAAAGCTATTTGAATAGACGGGGAACTTATCTGTTTGCGTACTAAGCAAAGTCAGTGTTCCAAGTCTTAAATATCCTTCGGGTCTCAGTTCTTTAGGGAAAATATAGCTGCATTCGAGAGCGGAGGAATCAGTAAATGTATAACGCTTCTCGAAGATTCCATATTGAGTATCTGTTTTGATGGAAACAACGTATTGGTTTGGTTTGTCCTGGTCAATAATCGAGAAACGTTTTGCAGCAAGGTCTGTTATTTTTTTTCGGTCAGCAGGGATTTCTGCTAATAGATAATTAGAGAAAAAGTCGGCGGCTAAGCTAATGTGAGAGTATTCACCGTGTTCAATTGTACCTATTAGTGGTTTAGTATGGTCGGAAAATTTCAAACGATGGATGCAGCCGCCTTTCGCCATATTGAGAACCACATCAATGTCATTGCTGTAGAACCGAAGAAATCGCCCTTCTTGATCGTAGTGCCAACCAGATGAGCTAGTGTGAATCTTGTTACCAGTACTTTGCGTATCTTGTTGTGTCGCTTTAAGAGAACCAAGTAATAATTGGAGCTTATTTAAATTATCTAGATACCTAGGTTCGGTAATGTGAGTTCGGTAGTCAGACCCCCAGCACTCTAAAAGAGTTTTCCAGTGTCCATCAGAGTTATCACCAAGGCTGCTAAGGCGCTGGTAAGCCTCGTGGCATAGAGAATTTAAGAAAAGATCGTTTCTGCCACTTAAGCCCCAGCGGTTTATATTGTACTTATTTTGTTTTTTAACAACTATTGGATATTCAGCTGTTGTGAGCCTTACCTCAATTTTGCTTTTTAAATGAGTTAAGGAGTCACTCACCTTAATCCAATTATGTTTTGTTGCTAAATTCTGAAATAAACCGGTGAGAATAGCCCACTCATCTGTATTGATTTTTGCTTCCTCATTGAAGCGCCCTGGACGATAATTAAAAACCTCTGCATCATTACCATAGAGGGACAAACATTCTGGTTGAGCAGCTATCTGCTGCTCGATAAATGTTAGATACTCAGTCTGAGAAATATCTTGATGGCAAGCTCTCTGTAACTTCTGAAAGATTATGCTTCTGTTCCATATGACAGGAAGATGCCTTCCTTGGGCCGAAATGGCATATACTGGCTGGTGACTATGTGAGGTTGGCCATTCAGGGTGCAAGCTATAAGCATTGTCCCATTCCATGAAAATAGCGCGAAAACCTTCATCGATGTATATGTCTAAAAGGCTATCAGAGAAAGCTTGCTCATTAATATAGGCTATTTCAGGTTCATGATTTAATAGCGTTTTGTATGTTGAACGCCCTACACGTAAGTTCTGAACATTTATCGTATAAGGTGTAATAGGGCCAATTATTTGAGCTTGCCCGCTAGCGATTAATTCACACTTTCCTGCGTTGAGTAGCTGTGAAAATTTCGTTACCCAGGCGGGGTCATAATTATTTATTTCTTGTAGCGTGAAGCCGGTTAGCTCAATGCCTAGTGGAATTTGGTGTGTTTCAATTATTTTCAGTAAAGGCCAATAGCATTTAGCAATAACATTAGGTCTTTCCTCTTCGGGGATTGAAGAAAAAGCTAGGTTTAGATGGAATACTGCAAATAATGCGGTACTGTTCATTCGGTCTCAGTATAAATAGTAACTAAATTAATGACTTCTTGCGCCAAAGATACTGCATTCTTCCTTTGGTCAGCTGAAGTTATAACAAAGCCTGCTCGTTTGGTATGGTTTGTCATCGGAGCAATATTGTCGCCCACATTGACATCTATTTGGAGCATTTCTACGCCTTCTAGTCTTCGAGCACGCTCTATTCCTGATATTTTTGTGATTTTCCCAGGAGCTGGGTTTAAATATCGAACTGCAATTGCGCGCGCTCTATGCGGAGTGAGTTCTTCCTTTGTGGGTTTTTCTCCTAATGAGATGCGAATTGCTTGTTCGATAAAATTAACCCCAGTAGAAATAGGGATTTGGGTTGAGGAAAAATAGCCTCCAGAAAGACGCCCAGCAACTTCAATGACCTTTGCTCCTTCTGAAGATAGTACCATGTCGCCTTTAGCAACACCGTTTTGAATACCTAAAGCTTTTACTGCTTCTTCAAATAGTTTAAGTACGAATGAATGTTCTTCTGGCGATAGGTGAGAGGGTAATTCACCTCCGTTTTCGATAATATTTGGAGCATATTTATCCAGCCATTCGTAATTTCTATCAGAAAAGCCAAGTGTAGTAATCTCTCCATCTACAACTAATGCTTCAGTACTGATTTGTGGCCCCTTAATAAAAGCTTCAGCCATGACTCTATTTGTAGGGGATTCGCTGACCGCTTCTTTCCAGGCTTGTGTATGTTCATTTTTAGAATGAATAAGTAAAACCCCTCGAGCACCTCGGCTGTCAACGGGTTTGACAATGAAAGGGTAGCCAAATTTATCTGCAGCATTCTCTAAATCTGCCTCATCTCGAATGGGCATGAAGCTTGGGATTGCTATCCCATGAGAAAGAAAATGCTCTTTCATAGCTAATTTATCAGCAACAAGAAAGGCCGTGTGTTCTGACAGAGATGTTAAACCAAACTCTGAAGCTATTTTAGCTGCACTTCGAGGAACATCTGTACACATAGCTATGACACCGTCCAGTTTGCCTATGGTTAGAGTATATTCTCTTGCAGCCTCACATAGTTCATCTTCGTCATAGGTTGAGACAACTACAGGGTAATCAGCGAGCTCCAATCCAACTGCATTTGGATTACCATCAGCAATGATTAGTTTGAGACCCATTTCTTTAGCTTGTTTAATACCGGGAAGTGACTCTGGGCCAGCACCAATTATAAAAAGAGTTTTGTTTATCTTCATAGCTTAAAGGACTTTGCAGAGTTCTTCTGGGTAGCTTGTCAGTTTGTTTCTCAATTCCATTATTTGCTCTTGGGCTGTTTTTAGGTGGTTTTTGTCGGGTAGAGATGTAAGAGATTCTGGTTTTTTATTGAGAAACAGCGAAGGGATGTTTATTGACTCTTGAACAACTGAAGTATTTTCCTCATCGCAAAACAAAGAGGCTAGCTTGTCTTGGGTCAACGACATAATAAATCCGTGTCGACGAGTTGTATATAAATGTTCAAGTTGCTGATACAAGCCTAGGGTTTGTGCCATAGAGAGTTTGTCTCTGTAGAGTATACATCTTGATTGAAGCTCAGAAGGAAGTGCTCCGTAGACCTGTTGATGAATATGTCGATCATCTGTTAAGAGGGTATCAGTATCATAGGTTCCTTGCTGACAAAAAATGATGTTTGGAGCCCACTCCATAATCTGTTTAATGCAGTTCACCATGTTATTTAGTGCGGCTTTTCCTGAGGTTGAGTCATAATTCACCCCGCGGAAATTTACGCCAATTGTATTCTTAGGTATTGAAACAGGGCTATCAAGTTCCGCGTCGTTTCGGTCTAAGGCGAAGGCGATATCAGGCAAGCAGATGACTTTTTTTGTATCTTTTAAATATCGACTGGCGACTGCAACTGAGTGAGGTTCACGGACGATGATTTTGTCTGCATTTTGCAAAATAAATCCGAGAATCTCTTTGCCTGCCTCAGTGCTAGGCTCAACTAGGGTAACTGAGAATAAGATAACGGGTTTGTTAAGAAACTTTGCTAGCATTATCAGCTGTTGAAAATAGGCTAAAGGCCCTTTCATAAAGCCAATTGCGATGTCTATAAATAGTCTACCATTTCCGATCATCACTAAGTCTGATTCAAGCATGCTGTCGGCAATTTGGTGTAGATGGTTACGATTATCCCCTTCATTGAAACCATTAAATATGCGGCCCTGACTTGCTGCCTTATTTGTGTGATCCATATTAAGAATCGGCTTCACATCAAACTCTTTTGTGAATAAATCGTTGGTATGCCTTGTTAACACTGTGAACTCGGGTTCAACGTTCTGATTTAAAAGGAGCTTTCTGAGTCCTGCAAAAGATGCATAGTCACCAAGGTTTTGGGTATCGTAACCACCTGCCAGTAGAATTTTCATTATTCTCTCAATGTAATGTGATTATGTTCAGATCAGTACGAATGCTGACTACATAGTTTTTGATATCTTCCTGCCAGCCTAGAGATGAAATGATAATGTTGCTCCCTGTAGGGATTTCGTTTAGGCACTCAGGTGACTTAATGGAGTAGTTTCCGATTTTACTACCCCACTTGTTTGGGCTACTGTCAATTACACTTTCAATTGCTATCTCAGTACCTAGCGGCGTATGAGCAATAAGTTGAGAAGTGTGAATCCCTCCGCCATAAATGTAGCAGGGGTAGTCAGGGTCAATGGCACTAGACAAAATGGAGTTAGTATCATTCCAAAAATCCATTTCTCTCTCTAGGTATGCTTTTGCTATAGCTAGATTTTTAGAGTAATTGGATTTGGACTCCAAAATAAGAGGTTGCTGGCTTACTTTTGCAAGAACTGTGATGACGGGATAGTGGTTTATATAGTAGTTTTTAGAAATATGCAGTGTTTCGAAGCCAGAATTATTTAATAGCTTCAATAGAGAGTGCTCGCAAAAATAATTCAAATGTTCGAATGCAAACACTCCTAAAGGTTGAACATCTGCTCGCTCCCATAAAGGTACTTCAACCAAGATGTAACCATTTTGAGTATCTAGGTTGCTTTTTACCTTTTCTAAGCAAATGTGAGGATCGTATAAATGTTCAAGAACATGAGTTAATACACATAAATCGAATAGGCCTTCTATATTCGTAGTTTCAACATTACCCCTTATACAAGGGATATTATATTGTTCTTTTGCAAATTCAATTGAGCGTTCCCCTGGATCTACGCCTAATATGTCAATAGCACCGGCTTCCCTAAAACGATGCAAGGTGTAGCCATCGGAGCTGCCTATCTGGAATACTCGTTTAGGTATGTTACCAATGCCACGTTGGGTAATATCAATCAGGCGGTCGAGGTCATTAACTTTAGCTGTTGTTGGTTTGCCAGAAGCAGATGGATTTATATAGGTGGCAATAGAGCGGTAGTATTGTTCCATGAAGGAAGGGTTGACGGTATGCTTTTGCATTATTAGGCCGCTAAGCTTGCAAATGCCGAAGCTAATAGAGTGTTGACCGATGTCTGGTAAAGGCCAGTCATAACTAATTAGTTCTTCAAGCTCACCTGAAAATATGCTTTCTCTCTGCATCTTTCTACCTCTTCATCAGCTATTAAGCATTCCGCCATTGGCGTTGATAGTTTGGCCTGTTATATAACTACTCTTTTCAGAGCAAAGAAATGAGACAACCTGAGAGATTTCAGAACAAGTAGCTATTCTTCCAAGTGGAATACCGGCCACCTTGCTTTGGCCATCGCTTCTTGAAAGCTCTGCTTGGGACATGTCTGTTGCAGCTAAACCAACAGCTACGCTGTTACTTAAAATGCCGTCAGAAGAATAAAGGTTGGATATTGAATGGGAGAGGTTGATTAATCCTGCTTTTGAGGCAGCATAATGTACCTGATTTCTGCCTCCCCACTGTCCTCCAATAGAAGTGATATTTACAATCCTTCCATATTGTTCTGATTTCATGTCGTTTAGACATTCTTGAATGCAGCGGTAGGGGCCTTGCAGATTTACATTAAGCATATCTTCCCAATCCTTATCATTAATTTCCTCAAAGGGCTTTTCTTGGGCTTGAGCTGCGTTATTTACCAAAATGGTGATAGGTAACTTGAAATGGATTCTTGCAGCCTTTAATGCAGAACTAATACTGTCTCGACATGACTGGTCCATTTTTACAGCAAGTGTGTGACAGCCCAGTTTATTGAGGTTGGAAGCTATTTTTTTAGCGGCTTCTCCTTGCGTTTGGTAGGTAAAAGCTACTTTATACCCTTCGTTTGCAAGCTGTTTTACTATCGTTTCGCCTATTCCGCGGGAGCCGCCAGTTATAAATGCTAATCTGTTCATTTTTTGGCCAAAAGACAAGAGGATTCAGGGCGAGCCTGAATCCTAAGTTTGATTATGGATCTAATGTTACAAAGGTGTCATTACCTAAATTAACGTCACAGATAATTGGGCCTTCATGGTTGAGTACATAATCTAGTTTTTCTTTTAGATCTGCATGGGATTCTATGCGACATGCTGTAATGTTGTAGGCTTTACTGATCGCTAAGAAATCTGGGGCTTCATAGCCATATTCAGGACAAGTTGCGAAATACCTGCTTTCTAAGTTACCGTCCTGATAGTCTTTTATCGCACCATAGCAGTAATTATTCATGATGAAGATTTTAACTGGTAGGTTGTAGTACTTGATGGTTTGTAACTCTTGAACGTTTACTTGGAATCCGCCGTCACCAATAGTGCATAAAGTTTGAGGGCTTCCCTTTAAGTGGGCTGCAACGCCCATAGCAGCTGGTAATGAATATCCCATAGGGGAGTGCCCCCAAGCTGTAAGTAGACGTTGATCTGCACGTGGTTCGGTAGCTTGCATGCCCCACATCACATTCTGCCCTGCATCAATAACAAGTACGTCATCATCCGCCATCATTTCGGACAGCGTTTTCATAAATACATACGGTTGAACACAATCTTCTTGTTGATAGTATTCTGGTTTGCAAAATGGTGTATCAAGGTGTGACTGGCGGCTTTTAGAGGCCCACTGTTGATGGTTAGGATGTTCTTGATCCTTAAGTTCATTTATTAGTGCAATGATAAATTCTTTAACGTCCCAGTCGAAGGCCAATGAGGCTGATACATGCTGGTTTAGTTCTTCACGGTCGATATCTACATGAACTATCTTGGCTTGAGTCGCAAATTGATCAGGTTTTGAACGGACCTGACGCCAGCTGAGACGGCTTCCTAAAACGAGAAGGAGGTCACTATCGTTCAAAGTGTGATTACCTGCTTTGCTACCCATAGTGCCAATTAGGCCGCTGTAAAGAGGGTGGTCATGAGCAAAGGAATCATTCCCGCCGAAGCTAGAAACAACCGGAATATTACAAAGTTCTGCGAGAGCTTTCAGTTCTGGAATAGCATGAGCATTCCTTATACCGCCTCCGCATAATATTGTTGGTTTCTTTGCAGAGCGAATCCATTCCGCGACCTGTTTGATGTTGCTTACTTCGATCGCCGTAGGTTTGTTTTTTATCGGCGGAACGAAGGAGCGTAATTGGTCTGGGTCAATATCAGCCCATTGAACGTCCATTGGTAAGTCTATTAATACTGGGCCTGGACGTCCCTCTGTAGCTAGCCACATGGCTTTTTCTAATTCATATCTTATGTCCCGAGGATCTTCGATAAGCACTGCATATTTTGTAATAGGCTCAGCCATACTGACAATGTCGGTTTCTTGGAAGCCTAACTGGCGTTGTTTACTTTCGCCTTTGGTTTCCCAGGTTCTAACCTGACCAGTAACATAAATACCTGGGATGGAATCGTAATATGAACATGCCATACCCGTTAATAGATTGGTCGCCCCTGGACCGCTTGTTGCCATCATTAATCCAGGCTTATCTGTAATGCGTGTGTAAGCATCAATCGCCATTGAACCAGACTGTTCGTGGAGTACGCAGATAGGCTTTAAGACCTCTGGGTTTTGATTATGCTTTTCCCAGCAAGAATCGATAAGGTGTGCTATGGCACCGCCTGTAAAAATGTAATTGAATTCAATCCCGTACTCGGCAAAAAAATCTGCCATGTAGTCTGAAAGTTTCATAGGATTCCTGTTTCTATATCTGTGAATTTAGTCAAGCACGGAGGCTATTTTGTCAACAATGGTCTCAGAGAGAGCAATGTCTTTATTAAGGCTGAGGCGAATATGATTATCTCCGTTTTGACCAAAGGCTGAACCTGAAACGCAAACAATACCTGCTTCTTCAAGTAACAGGTTCGCGAATTGGTCACCGTTAAAACCAGTGCCTTTGATGCAAGGGAATAGATATAAACCACCATCAGGTTTGAGGCAATCTACGCCTTTGATCGCATTTAGTTTATTAACTAATAGGTCTCGTCTCTGACGAACAATATCTAATTGCTTTAAACGTATTGATTGATCCCCTTCGAGGGCTGCAACACCACCTAATTGAAGAAAGGGTGGTACGCATGATGCTACTGTCTCTACGTAGAGTGCGACCTTTTCCATTAGCTTATGGGGGCCTGCCAAGTACCCCAGCCTAAAGCCTGACATGGAATATTCTTTCGACAAACCGCTCAATAAAATTGTCCTTGAACGGCAGTTATCATGATCAGTTATGCTTGGAGCAAATGGCGATTCAAATGTCATTCTTCTGTATGTATCGTCTGATAAAACATGAAAATCGTATTTCTCTGCCAATTGGTAAATACGTTCTAAGTCTTCTTCTGGTATGGATGCACCAGTTGGATTTGATGGACTGTTAAGAATAAATAGTTTGGTTTTGTTATTAATCAGTTTTTCAATTTGGTCGAAATCAGGTCTAAATTTGTTCTTCTGATCTAGAGAATAAGGACGTGCTATGACACATGCTGCATTTGCTGCGGCTTTAAATGTAGCGAACCCTGGGTCGGGAATAATAATTTCATCCCCGACGTTAGCAAGGCACCGAATAACCCAATAAATACCAGAATTGGCTCCAGGGGTAACAATGACCTGATTGTAATCTAATTCAAGGCCAAAGCTTTTAACTAAATTTTCTCTAATTGATTGTCGAAATTCCGGGAGCCCTTTCGAATCTACATAATGCGTCATGCCACTAAGCATGGCTTGATATGTAGCTTCTATAACATGTTGTGGCGCTGAAAAGTCCGGATCCCCAAGTTCCAAATGAATTAGGTTGTTTCCAGCTCTTTCTTTTTGTTGAGCTTTAGCCAGCATATCAAACATAGGCTGCCCTGTTAGATTTTGGGCTGCTTTTGATAGCATTTTCGTGGGCTCAAGGATTTCAGGTAGATATGCTTGTTTTATATTCATGCAGAATCCCCCTGAAATGTTGCTCTGATAGATTTAAGTGGCCGAAGACCATCGGTGGGGTCTGCGCGCCAATCTCTATCTGCTAATTCGCCTTTAGCAACAGATATAGTCCCGTTCCCTTCTGCTTGAGAAGCTTGCTTTAGACGTGTAATGACCGGTTGAATTTGTTCAGGTAGCCAACAATGGCCAGCAGCATACTCCTCGCCATGTTGATCTAAGTCTAGGTGAAATTCTATAGCACTAGCGTTGTGTTTTAGGGCAGCTGATAATATGGCTGCTTCTTGCACGCTATGATCAGACCATCCTGTCATGCATTGAAATTTTTCTCTTAACGTCGAAATCGCAGCTAAATTGCACTGCTCTATGGGAGTTGGATAAGAAGAAACGCAGTGAAGTAAAGTAAGAGGTACTCTGTGAGCTACCGTTTCAACAGCTTGCCGTATTTCTTGTTCTGTAGCCATTCCTGTAGACATGATTAAAGGGATGTTTGTTTTACAGCATGCATCCAAAAGTTCTGTCCATATCATTTCATATGACGAAATCTTATAGAAATCGACATAAGGAGCTAGTTCTTCAACAGCATCTATGTAAAAGGGTGTGCAGCCGAACTTTATGCCTCTTTCTTTACAGCGTTTGGATAACTTAGGAAGGAAATCTAAAGGTAGTTCCCACTGCTTGCGGTCTCTATGCTGGGCGCTTTTACTCAGGATTTCTGGGGCAAATAGTTGGTCAATTTTAAATAGCTGAAATTTAACCGCATCGCAGCCTATTTGTGCCGCTACATCAATGAATTGGTAGCAGCGTTCTAAGTTTTGAGAATGATTGCTCGAAACCTCGGCAATGATAAATGGATGCGTCATCTGAATGAACTTCTTTACTTGGCTTAGATTTAGTTATCGGCAGCATTGCTATATAGCATTAGAAAAATAAGCAATCTCATCGAGATATAGGTTGTTCTTTGCCTGAAAAGAAAGGGCCATGGGTAGAGGCCAGCTCTTTGTGGCTATGATACATTGTTTTCTATTCGCTTAGCAGATAGTGCTCTATTGACTTGATTATTAAGTCTTGTTCGGTAACAGACAGCGAGGGAAAAATAGGTAGCGATAGTGCTTCAGAATAATAAGCCTCAGCATTTGGGAAGTCACCATCTTTAAATCCTAAATTTCTATAAAATGGTTGAAGATGAACAGGGATGTAATGAACATTTGTAATAATGTTTTGCTCCCTTAGGTGTTGGTATAGCCCTAAGCGTTTTTCTTTTGGCACTTTTACTACATAAAGGTGGAAGGCCGATCTGTTTTGTGCCGATGTTTCTTGACGCTTAATTCCCAATCTTCCTAAGGAATTATCATACTTCTGAGCGATTTTTATTCTAGCGTCGATGAATTCTTCAATCTTTTCAATTTGAGAGGAGCCTAAGGCAGCGTGAATATCGCTCATACGATAGTTATGGCCTATTGATATCTGCTCGTAATACCATGGTTCCTCATGATCTTCAGCCATCAAGCTAGGAGATCTCGTAATGCCGTGACAGTTGACCAGTCTCATTTTTCGCTCAAGCTCTGGATCGTTTGTTACGGCCATGCCGCCTTCGGCTGAGGTGATGATCTTCACTGGGTGAAAGCTAAAAACAGTAATGTCGCTATATAAACAGCTTCCTATTTGGCTGTTTTTATATTTTGCTCCCACTGCGTGTGATGCGTCTTCAATTAGTTTGAACCCATACGTAATGGAAAGCTGATGGAGCTTTTCCATCTCACATGGCTCACCGCATAAGTGAACTACAATAACTACTTTAGGGAGCTTACCAGCTCTTTTTGCGGCTTTTAGTTTTTTAGCTAGGGCTTTTGGGCATAGGTTAAATGTAGAAGGGTTGATGTCTACAAAGTCAACAGTTGCCCCGCAGTGGATTGCGCAGTTAGCGGATGCTACAAAAGTGATAGGGGTTGTCCAAAGAATATCATCAGATCCTAGTCCCAGAGCTAAACAAGCTGAGTGGAGTGCTGATGTCGCGCTATTTGTCGCAATGGCATATTTTACATTGCAAAGATCGGATACTTTTTTCTCAAATTCAGTAACTTTAGGACCTTGAGTTAGGTGAGAAGATTTTAAGGTGTCTACTACTGCATCTATATCAGATTGATCTATATTCTGACGGCCATAGTTGATCATAATTCGAAATTCAATGAGCGATTAAGTTCTTTAATTTGTTCAATGCTGAGAAAGTCTGGGTTGCTTCCGGAGTCGTAAGCGTATCCTTGAGTCACTGGCGCACCTTTCTCTCCTATCTCATTAATTACAAAGTCATTACTTCTACTGTAAAAAGTGATTGAAGGCCTGATTACGTAATGATCGTGAAACTCTAAGGTTAAATGTGAATCATCTGATGGACACATTATTTCATGTACTTTCTCTCCTGGCCTAATTCCTATTATTTCTTGTTTTAAATTTGGGGCCATAGCTTTTGCTAGGTCTGTAATAAGAATTGAAGGGATTTTAGGGACAAAGATTTCTCCGCCATGCATGCGTTGAAAGTTTTTTAAAACAAAATCTACACCCCCCTGAAGTGTTATCCAAAAACGGGTCATTTTGGGGTCCGTAATTGGTAAGCTATCTGCACCGCTTTCAATTAATTTTTTAAAGAAAGGGACAACCGATCCTCTTGAGCCGACTACATTGCCGTAACGAACTACGCTGAAGCTTGTTTGGTGACCGCCTGCCATATTGTTTGCAGCCACAAACAGTTTGTCGGAGGCTAATTTTGTTGCTCCATATAGGTTTATAGGGTTAGCCGCTTTGTCTGTTGATAGAGCTATGACTTTTTGAACGTCATTGTCTAGCGCCGCTTTTATAACATTTTCAGCCCCGTGAATATTGGTGCGAATGCATTCCGTCGGATTGTATTCAGCTGCAGGGACCTGTTTTAACGCTGCAGCATGTATGACGTAATCGACGTTTTGCATTGCCTGTCGAAGTCTTTCTTTATCACGAACGTCACCGATAAAATAACGCATGCAGGAAGCGTTAAATTCCTGTTGCATCTCGAATTGTTTTAATTCATCACGGGAATAGATAATTATCTTTTTAGGGTTGTAATTATTAAGTAAGGTTTCAGTATACTTTCGGCCAAATGATCCAGTGCCGCCGGTGATTAAAATTGATTTGTTATCAAACATACATTTTCATCCAATAGAGCCCATAGTTATTACATCGGCCTTATTTGTTTATTTTTAAATCACTTGCAGCAGTTTTTTTGAGCTGTCAGTAGGGTGTAGATATTTGTAGCTTATCAGAGCACTTATAGCTAAAGGAAGCTCGGATATGGTCGATATTAAGGTACAATGTAGTTAACCTAATTATTTTTGGAACAAGGTGCGTGCATGTCTGTAAATTTGAATGCTCTAAAGCAGTATCAAAGTGTTGATTTAAGGGCTACCGTGGAAACAGCTAGTCCCCACAAGTTGATATCAATGCTATTGGATGGCGCGCTTGGTGCTTTAGCAAAAGCTAAAGGGGCAATTGAGCGAAATGCAATTGAGGATAGGACTCAGCATTTGAATAAAGCTACCGAAATTGTAGTTGGTCTTAAAGGTAGTCTAGACCTTGAGCAGGGAGGAGAGGTTGCTGTCAACCTAGATGCTCTGTATGACTACATGCTTCGTTCTATTATGTCTGCGAACAGTCAGAATAATGCTGAAAAGGTTCAGGAAGTGATGAGTCTAATGCTTGAGATCAAGCAAGGCTGGGCTGAAATGCCAAATGATATACAGATTGGAGAGAAGTGATAATCATTGTTCCATCTTTCCTTACTAAAAAAACCGCATGTTTGCGGTTTTTTTGTGCTTAATCAAAATTTTCGTCAAAAAAATAGCGCGCTTCCAGGTTTTTTATTTTGGCGACATTTTATTGACATTCTGCCCAGCTGGGTTAATTATTACCATTATTAACAAGCAGCTTTTAATAATGGTTAGGCATGTCTTCGGTTTTAGTCATAGATGATGATCTAAGTCGGCGGGAGCTTTTGAGTTCCGCTTTTTCTTTTCTCGATCAACCGTGTGAATTTTGCGGTTTTGTTGATTGGTTTCAATCAAGTAGTGATATTGATCAAGCTCAGGTCAGTTTAGTGCTGCTAGGTCAAAGTCAGCTACCTATCTCTTTAGAAAAGCTTGTTAAAGATCTTCAAGATAAGTTTGACGCTATTGCTGTTGTGACGTTGGACGAGTGGTCAGAGGTTGCAGAGCTGCCCGATTCCTTGCGTCAATGTGTGGTTGGGCAGCTTTCTGTTCCGTTTAATTATCAGCAGTTGTTAGATTGTTTGCATCGAGCGCAGTTGTTTAGCTTGCAAGCGGGTGATGCATCACTTGCACAAGTAGATCTTTTCTCTGGATTGGTGGGTGTCAGCGAGCCAATGTTGCAAGTCAGGCGAGCGATGTCTCAAGTGGCTGGAAGAGATGTAAATGTATTAATTACGGGTGAGTCTGGCACAGGCAAAGAGGTTGTTGCTAGAAGCCTGCATGATCACTCTGTGCGCAAAGATGGACCATTTGTTCCAATTAACTGCGGTGCGATCCCAGCTGATCTTCTTGAGAGTGAGTTGTTTGGTCACGAAAAAGGCGCCTTTACTGGAGCTGTATCTAGTCGGCCTGGACGTTTTGAACTGGCTCAAGGTGGTACGCTATTCCTTGATGAAGTCGGCGATATGCCGTTGTCTATGCAGGTTAAGTTACTTCGAGTACTGCAGGAGCGAAAGTTTGAGCGAATTGGTGGAACCAAAACCTTAGACGCTGATATTCGAGTGATCGCTGCTACGCATAAAAACTTGGAAGAGATGATCGAAACGGGCGAGTTTAGGGAAGATTTGTATTACCGTTTGAATGTTTTTCCTATAGAAATGCCTCCGCTTAGGGAACGAGTAGGTGATCTGCATCTGCTTTTGGAAGAGTTATCGCGTCGTCTTCCTGAGCAAGGTTTGGATTCGGTGCGTTTTCAAAATAGCGCGATAGCCTCTCTGCAATTGCATCCTTGGCCAGGTAATGTGCGCGAGCTTTCCAACTTAATTGAGCGTATGGCGATCCTTTACCCGAACGGCGTGGTTGGTGTTTCTGAGTTGCCGCCTAAATTTCAGAATGTTCCTGAACCAAATCCTGAATTATACGAACAAGCCGAAAATGCTGTTTCATCAGAAGGAGTTAGTATTCCTCACACCGTAGAGCTGGATAAACTGCCAGATGAAGGTATTGACCTTAAAAGGCATTTGGAAACAATCGAGCAGCGTTTATTAGAGCAGGCTCTTACTGTAAATGACAATGTGGTTGCACGAGCCGCGGAGACGTTAAATATTCGACGGACCACTTTAGTAGAAAAAATGCGTAAATATGGAATGCAGCGTAAGTAATATGTCCAGCGAAGAACAGTATCTACAGCGCATAGAGCGATTAGAAAATGAGCTATCTGCTAATAAGAAGAAGTTGGCTCAACTTGAAGCAACTAAAAGCCAGAATAGCCAACAGCTGAATGATCGTTTTCAGCATTTGTTATCGGTTATGCCTGTTGGTGTAGTCATTATTGATGGCTCTGGACTCATTTCAGAAGTTAATTCGGTAGCCGAGAACTTGTTGGGTTCTCCTATCAAAGGACAGCCTTGGTTCAAAATAATTGAGCGTAGCTTTGCCCCTCAAAATGATGATGGTCATGAAGTCTCATTAAAAGATGGTCGTAAAGTTAGTTTGATGACGCGAGCGATGGATAACGAACCGGGCCAATTAGTGGTTTTGACGGATCAGACTGAAACTCGTCTCCTTCAGGGCCGCCTTTCTCATTATCAACGCCTCTCTGAAATGGGGCGGATGATGGCGTCGCTAGCTCATCAGATTCGAACGCCCCTTTCTGCAGCCCTTCTCTATGTTGATCATCTGAATCGTCCGGATCTGTTGCCTGAACAGCGCCAGAAATTTGCCACTAAAGCTAAATCTCGTCTGACGAATTTAGAACAGCAGGTTAGGGATATGCTGATTTTCGCGCGTGGTGAAATGCGTTTAGATGAGCAGGTAAGCGCTAAAGCATTGATGGCTGAGCTAGAAGATATGCTCGATGTGCCGTTGGTAAACTATGATGCTGATTGTGACTGTGTAAACACTGTGCCTGAATATAGTTTGCAGTGTAATAAAGAAGCGTTGTTAGGTGTTTGCAGTAACTTGATCGAGAATGCTTTGCAGGCTTGCGGTAAGGGCGCAGAGTTGATGGTTCGTTTCGCTGATCAAGACGGAAAGTTGCGTATTGATGTGATTGATCAAGGACCAGGAATGGGTGCAGATGAATTAAAGCGTGCGCTCGAACCATTTTATACCACCAAATCTCATGGTACAGGATTGGGCTTAGCGGTAGCTCAAGTTGTAGCGCATGCTCATCATGGTCAATTCTTACTTAATTCTCTGCCGGGTCAGGGAACAGTCGCCAGTCTAATTTTGCCGGCAATAACGTCTGCTTCGGAAGAGGGTTAAAGGATCTGCAATGGCTAATCGTATACTAATAGTTGAAGACGATAATGAATTACGCGAAGCGCTTTGTGATACGTTGGAATTGGCAGGCTTTGAATATCTTGAAGCAGAAGATGCAGAAACCGCTTTGGATATTTTGACGCGTCAGCAGGTGGCGATGGTTGTAACCGATGTCAATATGCCGGGAATGGATGGACACCAGTTACTTGACAAAATTCACGAAACTTATCCTGCACTACCGGTAATGTTGATCACTGCTTTTGGGCAGGTAAGTAAGGCTGTAGAAGCAATTAAAGCCGGCGCGGTTGATTATTTGATGAAGCCGTTTGATTCTGATGCCTTGATATCGTCAGTACGTCGCTTTGCGGTTGGAGAGACTGCGGCAAGTGAAATGGAGCAGCCTATAGCGGAAGAGCCTAGTAGTCAGCAACTGCTGCAGTTGGCTCGTCGCGTAGCAGCGTCAGATTCTACAGTGTTGATCTCTGGAGAGTCAGGTACAGGTAAAGAAGTTTTGGCTCAATACATCCATAACCACTCTTCGCGGGCTAAGAAGCCATTTATTGCGATTAACTGTGCGGCAATACCTGAAAATATGCTTGAAGCTACTTTGTTTGGACACGAGAAAGGGGCTTTTACTGGTGCCTATGCAAGTGCACCCGGTAAGTTTGAGCAGGCTGATGGCGGTACTTTGTTGCTTGATGAGATTTCCGAGATGGATCTTGGTTTACAGGCAAAGTTGCTACGTGTATTGCAGGAGCAAGAAGTGGAGCGAATTGGTGGTCGTAAAGTTATCAAGCTTAATGTTCGTGTGTTGGCAACCACAAACCGCAAATTAGATAGCTACGTTGCAGAAGGTAAATTTAGAGAAGACTTATTCTATCGTCTTAATGTC
This sequence comes from Neptuniibacter sp. QD48_55, assembly GCF_047778115.1. Classification (GTDB taxonomy): domain Bacteria; phylum Pseudomonadota; class Gammaproteobacteria; order Pseudomonadales; family Balneatricaceae; genus Neptuniibacter. Next base: position 577,633 of record NZ_CP180555.1, read on the forward strand.
TTTCCATTGCAATGGAAACCTTTGCGTGAGCGCTCGGCTGATATTGTGCCTTTGGCTGAAAGGCTTTTTGGTAAGTATTGCCAGAAAATGCTGCGTACTTCAGTTGCGTTATCTGATGATGTTAAGCGTTTGATGACCGATTATTCTTGGCCGGGTAATGTGCGTGAATTAGACAATGTTGTGCAGCGAGCTTTGATACTGCAATCCGGTACAGAGATCGGTGTTGCGGACCTTATGCTTAATCCTGAAGATATTTCGGAGGCAGCTGTACCTGACATGAGTCAACAAACTGCTCAAGATGAAGATCTTTCAGGACAGTTGGGTGAGGGAGTTCGCCAGCGCGAATTTCAGCTGATTATTGATGCCTTAAAAGCGACTCACGGAAGTCGTAAGGAGGCGGCGGAAAATCTCGGGATAAGCCCGCGTACTCTGCGATACAAGCTGGCTAAGATGCGTGAACAAGGTTTGGACTTAGATAAATTACTTGGTCGTTAGAAGGCTTGAAAAGAGCTCATTTTCGAGCCCTAAAAAAAGCTTGTAGAGACTAAGGTCTTACACCGGATATACCAATGTCTAATTCAGAGCCCTGCTACCCCTTCTGTATAAATCTAGGTACTGATATAAAGGCCTCAAACTGTCTCGTAGAATAATAATATTAGAGTAGAGCGATCTGGGGTTATTTTAGAACTAAAACAATCAAGCTAAGGGCATCACGATGAGTGAAAAGGTATATCCAGTAAGTCCGGAGATTGCGGCAAACGCGCACATCGACAACGAAAAATATGAAGCGATGTATGAGCAATCAGTTAACGATCCGGATGCATTCTGGGGTGAAGCAGGTAAGCGCCTGGATTGGTTTAAGCCATACACTAAAGTTAAAAACACCACTTTCGATCCGCACAATGTAGATATTCGTTGGTACGAAGATGGTACGTTGAATGCTTCTCATAACTGTCTTGATCGCCACCTAGAAACTCGTGGTGATCAGGTTGCTATCATCTGGGAAGGTGATGATCCAAGCGAATCTGAAAATATCACTTACCGTGATCTTCATGAGCGCGTTTGTAAATTTGCTAACGCTCTTAAAGCTCGTGGCGTAGAGAAAGGCGATGTTGTAACGCTTTACATGCCTATGATTCCAGAAGCTGCTGTAGCTATGTTGGCATGTACTCGTATTGGTGCTGTCCACTCTATCGTATTCGGTGGTTTCTCTCCTGAAGCGCTAGCAGCTCGTATCGAAGGTGCGAAGTCTAAAGTTGTTGTAACGTCTAACTACTCTTTACGTGCGGGCAAGTCTGTTCCACTTAAAGCAAACGTAGACAAAGCATTGGAACATGATGCAGCTAAAGCGCATGTTGAAAGCGTAATCGTTGTTAAGCGCGTTGAGCAAGATGTTGCTTGGGATAGCAATGTTGATGTTTGGTACGAAGATCTAGTAGCTGAAGCATCTGCTGATTGCCCTGCTGAAGAGATGAACGCTGAAGATCCAATGTTCATTCTTTACACGTCTGGTTCTACTGGTGCGCCAAAAGGTCTGAAGCACACTACTGGTGGTTACATGGTTTACGCTTCCATGACTCACGAGTACGCTTTCGATTACAAAGAAGGTGATATCTACTGGTGTACTGCTGACGTAGGTTGGGTAACTGGTCACTCTTACATCGTATACGGACCACTAGCAAACGGTGCAACTTCTCTAATGTTTGAAGGTGTCCCAAGCTACCCAGATAACAGCCGTTTCGGCCGCGTTATCGAAAAACACAAAGTTAACCAATTCTACACTGCGCCAACAGCTATCCGTGCTTTGATGCAGCAAGGTGAAGATGTACTAGGTGATTCTGACCTATCTACACTACGTATCCTTGGTTCTGTAGGTGAGCCAATCAACCCAGAAGCTTGGGAATGGTACCACCGTATTATCGGTCAGGGTCGTTGCCCAATCGTTGATACTTGGTGGCAGACTGAAACTGGCGGCATGATGATTCTTCCTCTGCCAGGTGCTACAGCAGCTAAGCCAGGTGCGGCGTCTCGTCCATTCTTCGGTATCCAGCCAGCACTTCTAGATGCTGATGGTAACGAGTTGGAAGGTGCGACTGACGGTAACCTAGTAATTAAAGATTCTTGGCCATCTCAGGCTCGTTCTATCTGGGGTGATCACGAGCGCTTTATCCAAACTTACTTCTCTACATATAAAGGTGTATACACTACTGGTGATGGTTGTCGTCGTGATGAAGACGGTTACTACTGGATCACAGGTCGTGTAGATGACGTAATCAACGTATCTGGTCACCGTATGGGTACTGCGGAAGTTGAGTCTGCACTAGTAGCTCACGAAGCCGTTGCTGAAGCAGCAGTAGTTGGCTACCCGCACGAAGTTAAGGGTCAAGGCATCTACGTATACGTAACTCTTCAGTCTGGCTTCGAGCAGTCTGACGAACTACTTAAAGAGTTGCGTCTACATGTACGTTCTGAGATCGGTCCGATCGCATCTCCAGACTTGATTCAATTCGCACCAGGCATGCCTAAGACTCGTTCTGGTAAGATCATGCGTCGTATCCTACGTAAGATCGCCGAAGACGATTTCGGTGCTTTGGGTGATACTTCTACACTTGCAGATCCATCTGTAGTAGATGACCTAATTGAAAACCGTATGAACCGTCAGGACTAATTTCTTCTTATAAATTAGTCTGAAAAAACTCCTGTAAGTCGCGGATTACCCGAGACTTGCGGGAGTTTTTTGTTTTATAGTGTTATTCTCTTCACTAGATTAACCGTTCATGAACGGTTGGCGTTCGTCACAGGGTTCTTAAGGGGGAAGTGAACGCATGCAGTTAGCACAAAAAATTATTATTGCAGATGATCATCCGTTGTTCCGTGCAGCTTTGAAACAGGCTGTTACTCAGGCTATGCCTGGTGTAGAAACAATCGAAGCGGATTCGTTGGCTGCAGTGCAGGAAGCCGTGGATCAGCACTCAGATGCAGATTTGGTGTTATTAGATATTCATATGCCAGGCACTAATGGCTTTTCTGGGTTGGTATTTTTGCGTGGTCAAAACCCGGGGATTCCAGTTGTGGTTGTATCTGGCAGTGAGCAACCGCATGTGATGAAGCGTGCGATTGATTACGGTGCTTCTGGTTTTATCCCGAAATCGGCTCCTCTGGAAACGATCGGAGAAGCGATTGTTGCTGTGCTTGAAGGTGAAGAATGGCTGCCTCAAGAAGTGGCTGATAACTTAGGTGATGTAAGCGAAGATGATCAGAAATTCGCAGCTGCATTGTCTGCATTAACACCTCAGCAGTTCCGAGTGCTGACGATGTTGACAGAAGGGTTGTTAAACAAGCAGATCGCTTATGAGTTAAACGTTTCTGAAGCTACAATCAAAGCGCACGTCACAGCTATTTTACGTAAGCTGGGTGTTCATAGTCGTACTCAAGCAGTGATTGCTGCTCAGCGTTTAGGTGTGGAACCACCTAAAACTGATCTTGAGTAATGCTCAAGAATAAGATTTTAAAAAAGGCGCCTATGGCGCCTTTTTTGTTGGTTAAGTTTGGTTTTAAGCTGCGGGTTATTCGTTTTCAGCTTCGCTCGCGCGTGCTGTAGCAATGGTCTTATTGATCATGGCTCTTAAGGCAGCTGGACGAATAGGCTTGGTTAATAGTTGAGATCCATAATCTTGGATTTCGTTCTTAACTTCTTCAGTACGGTCAGCAGTGATAACTATGCTTGGTACTGGCTTATCCAGCAGTGGTGCCAGATCTTCCAGAGCCATAATGCCTGTTAGTGTTTCAGATAGATGGTAATCAGCAAGAATGATTTCTGGCTGGAAACTCTCTGATTCAATGATGTCAGTTGCTTCTTTAGAGGAAAGGGCGACTTTAACATCGCAGCCCCAGCCGTTAAGCAGTGCGGACATGCCTTCTAGAATCTTAGGTTCGTTGTCGATCACTATGGCTCGGATGCCGTTTAGGCCTTTACTGCGAATCCAGCCACGTTTTTCGGGTTTTGGTTTGACTGCTTTAGTACTGTCGCCAAGAGGGATCTCTACGCTGAATACAGTGCCTTTAGTTGGCCAAGAACGTACATTAAGCTTGTGACCTAGCATGCGAGCAATTCGTTCTGTAATCGCAAGCCCGAGGCCTAGGCCTTGTACCTGAGAGTGCTTAGGGTTATCGATGCGTCTAAACTCTTCAAAGACCTCTTTGATTTTATCTTCAGCTATACCGACACCTGTATCCCATACTTCAATTCTGAGCATGTTTTTGCGACGACGGCATCCAAGTAGGATCTTCCCTTCTTGTGTATAACGCATAGCATTAGATAGGAAGTTTTGGATGATTCGTCTAAGAAGCTGCTGGTCTGAGCGTACAACCTTGTTGCATTGTACGGTGCGGAACTTAAGCGATTTTTTATCGGCGACTGCGGTAAATTCAGTATTTAATGCACTGAACATATCATCCAGAGAAAAATCCGTAATAGATGGTGCGAGTGCGCCTGCATCTAGTTTAGATATATCTAGGATAGCGGTGATAAGCTCTTCAGCAGCCGTAAGTGAGCCATTCAGGTTTTCAACGAGTTGGCTGGTCTCATCGCTATGGCTTTGCTGGGCTAGGGCTGATGTGAATAAGCGCGCTGCATTAAGTGGCTGTAATAAATCGTGGCTTGCAGAGGCAAGGAATCGAGTTTTACCGAGGTTCGCATCATCAGCATCGGACTTAGCTTGGCGAAGCTCGTCCTCCATTAGTGAGCGAATCGTGTTTTCTTTACGTAGTTCTTTGTTAACAACTGAAAGTGCATGAGTACGTTCGCGTACACGTTGTTCCAGTGTTTCATTAGTTTCTTTTAGCGCTAACTCGGCTTTACGACGCTCAGTGATATCTTGGTAAAGAGTGAAGTAACCAAGTACATCGCCATATTCGCCAATATGTGGGATGTATTTCACTTCCGCATAGCGAGGTTGTCCGCTGTCACTTGGGAGTGTGGTTTCAAAACGCTGACGTTTACCAGCCAGAGCTGCAGTAATGTATGGGCTTCTGAGCTCATACTCATCCTCAGACATCGTTTTGTAGCAAGGTTGGCCTGAGATGGTATTGCGATCAAGGCCAAAGGTGTCAGCATAGGCTTTGTTGATAAACAGGTAGCGTCTCTCTGGATCGAGATAAGCAATCAGTACCGGCACATTGTCGGTATAGATTCTAATGTTTTGCTCGCTTTCCCTGAGTGCCTCTTCGACATGTTTATGGTTGGTGATATCCATATAAGTATTAACATAGCCACCATTTGGCATTGGATTACCACGTACTTCAAGGACGGTGCCGTCTGGGCGGAAACGCTCATAACTATGGCGCTTACCTGATTTCAGGACTTTTAAGCGTTTAGTCACTTGTTCGTCGTTGTTGCCTGGGCCGTATTCGCCTTTCATGGCGTTATAACGAAACACTTCCTCGATCGGGCGGCCAACGCAGATAAGGCCTTCAGGGTAATCAAACATCTCCACGTATACGCGGTTCCAGGCAACAAGTCGCATTTGCTGATCCACTACGCTGATGCCTAAGCTGATGTTTTCAATGGTTGATTGCAGGAGTGAACGGTTGAAACGCAGTGCCTGTGAAGCTTCATCAACAATGGTTACGACATCGCCGATATGCATGTCCTTGCCGCGTAAAGTTGAGGCTAAGACGATACGTGCAGATGATGCACCAATTACACCGGCTAAAAGACGTTCAGTAAATTGCACTAATTCAGGGGTCGCTTTGTCGCCTGATAAAGGGGGGTCTTCTCCATGTTGCAATGCGAAGCCAGTAAAGGAATGTTGGGTTCTGCTTATGCCTAAAAAGCGCTCTGTTAGCATTTGTAGATCGCCGACTGTTACCTGCCCATATTGGCGTGTAGCTTCGGTTAAATCTTTGTTGTATACATCAACAAAGGCGCTGGCTTGAATCCGGTCAACAAGGCGCAAGCTTGTATATTTAGAGACCAAGAAATACAGCGCGGTATTGAAGAAGAGGGACCAGAAAACGCCGTGAGTTAGAGGTTCCAAGCCTTCGATGCCGAATAGCTGAGTGGGTTTTAGCCACTCAATCCCAAAAATGCTGTTATTTAAGTATTCGGGGCCAAGCAAGCCTGCTTCACTGAATGATGGTAATACTAATGTGTATAGCCATAAAAGGAATCCGCCTGTTAAGCCTGCAAGTACTCCGTGACGAGACCCGGCCTTCCAATATATGCCGCCAACAATCGCTGGGAGGAATTGTGCTGCTGCAACAAAAGCTAGTAGGCCGAATGAGGCGAGAGGGGATTGTTCACCCAAAATTCGATAGTAGAAATACGCCAGAATCATTAAGCACATGATGGTGATTCGACGGACTTTGAGTAGGAGTGCGCCGACATCGTTAGTGTCGGATAAACGTAGCCAAGAAATACGGAAAAGTAGTGGCATCACGATGTCGTTACAGACCATTGTGGATAAGGTGATGCTGGCAACAATAACCATACTGGTAGATGCTGACAGGCCACCAATGAAAGCAAAGGTGGCGAGCTCTTTATAGTCTGCAGCTAGGGGTAGCATCAAAACATAAGTGTCTGCATCAACGCTGGTGTTCTCGAAATACAGCATGCCTGCCGTAGCGATAGGTAGTACAAAGATTGCTAAAAGGATTAGGTAGATCGGAAACAGCCAGCGAGCTAGTTTTAAGTGGCCTGTATTGGTGTTCTCTACAATTGTTACGTGGAACTGGCGTGGTAAGCAGATTACCGCTGCGCAGGCGAGTAATATCTCTGTCAAAAAACTGTCGTCTAGAAATGACGAGTAATTGGAATTGTTATTAAGCTGAGTGGCTATGTTGTAAGCGAGGTCTTCAAAGCCATCAAAAACTTCCAACATGACGAAAATGCCTACCGCAATAAATGCGGTAAGTTTGACGATGGATTCAAAGGCGACCGCTAAGACTAGGCCTTCGTGGTGTTCTGTGGCATCAATCTGCCGAGTACCAAATAGTATGGCGAAGATCGCCATGACAATCGCTACGAAAAGAGCAGTATCACTACCCTTACTGATAACTTCTTCTGTCCCAGGTGTAAGCGCGTTATAACTGATTGCCACCGCTTTAAGCTGCATGGCGATGTAAGGCATAGTGCCTGTAACCGCAATGATGGTAACGAGCACTGCTAAGGCTTGGCTTTTGCCATATCGGGAAGAAATAAAGTCTGAAATTGTTGTGATGTTCTGCTGCTTACTGATAAGAATCATCTTCTCGATCAGGCGCCAACCAAAGATAAATACAATGACAGGGCCTAAGTAGGTCGCAAGAAATTCCCAGCCGCTGGTGGTTGCGCGCCCTACAGCGCCGTAAAAAGTCCACGAAGAGCAGTAAACGGCAAGAGATAGGGAGTAGATAATCGGTCTGCTGATAATGCGATCATTCTTTTGTGCGCTTTTATCACCGTAGTGTGCGATGGCGAATAAAAGGCCAAGGTAGGTGAATGAAATAAGAATTATCGACCAGCCAGAAAGCATCTTGCATTCCTTAGTGAATAGTAAAAACAGATGTGTAGCTAGTTTACTTAATTTTGACAGGAACCCAACAATTGTCTGAATGGTGTAGCTATGGCTTTTCTAAATTAGGGTCGGCAGTGTTAATACCTTTGTCTAGAGTCTTGAGTGGCCTTTTACTACTCAATATCGAGAAAATGCCGTAATACGGCGCTTTGAAGCGATTTTTCAATAGCTTAGAGGAAAGTTGAGTCGACTAAAGTTTAGCTTTGTTTGGCTGCGCTGTTTGTTAGTCTCTTACAGTCTTAAATTTTCACCAATTTTTAAATAACAAAAATAAGGATGGTGTTATGTCAATCAGTAATGAGCAGGCGCAAGCCTACTGGCGTGAAAACTTGCGCATCATTATGACTCACCTCGCGATTTGGTTCGTAGTTTCCTACGGCTGCGCGATCTTGTTTGTCGAACAGCTTAATGCGATTCCGTTCTTCGGCTTCCCACTAGGTTTCTGGTTCGGCCAGCAAGGGTCAATCTTCGTATTCGTCATCTTGATCTGGACATACGTGTTCAGCATGAACAAGCTTGACGAGAAGTATGACGTTCACGAATAACAATAATAATTTCTATTAGGACGGCATTGCTATGAGTCTCGACGTTTTAACATTTCTCTTTGTAGGCGGCTCCTTTGCGCTATATATCGGTATTGCGATATGGGCGCGTGCAGGATCGACTAAAGAATTCTACGTTGCGGGCGGTGGTGTACCACCGGTTGCTAACGGTATGGCGACTGCTGCTGACTGGATGTCTGCTGCATCGTTTATCTCCCTGGCTGGCTTGGTTTCCTTCGTTGGCCGTGACGGTTCTGCTTATCTAATGGGCTGGACTGGTGGTTACGTACTACTAGCGCTATTGCTAGCACCTTACCTACGTAAGTTTGGTAAGTTCACAGTGCCTGACTTCATCGGTGACCGTTACTACTCTTCTACTGCACGTACAATCGCAGTAGTTTGTACTATCGTAATCTCTTTCACTTACGTAGCTGGTCAGATGCGTGGTGTTGGTATCGTATTCTCTCGTTACCTACACGTTGACATCAACACTGGTGTAGTTATCGGTATGGCGATCGTATTCTTCTACGCTGTACTAGGTGGCATGAAAGGTATTACTTATACTCAGGTTGCTCAGTACGTTGTATTGATTCTTGCGTTCACAGTACCAGCATTCTTCCTATCTGCTCAGGTAACAGGTCACTTCCTACCACAAATTGGTTTGGGTGCGACTCTGGACAGTGGTATGTCTGTATTGGCTACTCTTGACCAATTGTCAGTAGATCTTGGCTTCCATCAGTACACTGACGGTAAGAAATCGACTATCGATCTATTCTTCCTAACAGTTGCTCTTATGTGTGGTACTGCTGGTCTTCCTCACGTAATCGTACGTTTCTTCACAGTACCTCGCGTAAAAGATGCTCGTCTATCTGCTGGTTGGGCACTAATCTTCATCGCGCTGCTTTACACTGCGGTTCCTGGTGTAGCTGGTTTCGGTCGTGTAAACCTTATCCAGACTATCAATGGTGCTGACGGTACAGGTACTGCGTACACTGAAATGCCTGCATGGTTCAAGAACTGGGAGAACACAGGTCTTCTAGGTTGGACTGACCGTAACGGTGACGGCAAAGTACAGTACGCTGCAGGTGGTGCATTCACTTCTAAGAAACCTGCGTTCACTGAAGAGCGTGGTGAATACGGCCAGCGTCTAACTAGCAATGCGAAAACAGATGCTGAGTTTGATGCGGCTAAACAGCCATTCGCTAACGAAGTATACGTAGACCGTGACATCATGGTACTAGCTAACCCAGATATTGCTCAGCTTCCAAACTGGGTAATCGCTCTGGTAGCTGCTGGTGCGGTAGCTGCGGCACTATCAACTGCAGCAGGTCTGCTGTTGGTAATCTCTACAGCGATCTCGCATGACTTGATGAAGAAAACCATCAATCCAAATATCTCTGATAAGCAGGAGCTTATGTACGCTCGTCTGGCTGCTATCGTGGCAATCTGTATCGCAGGTTACTTCGGTATCAACCCTCCAGGCTTCGTGGCACAGGTTGTAGCCCTAGCCTTCGGTCTGGCATGTGCGTCCGTATTCCCAGCTATCATCATGGGTATCTTCTGGAAGCGTCACACTTCTCAAGGTGCGATTGCAGGTATGCTAGTAGGTCTTATCACTACTATGTGCTACATGTACTACTTCGCATTCGGTGGCGGTACTCCATCTGAATACATCATGGGTATCTCTCCAGGTGGCTTCGGTACTGTAGGTGCGATCCTTCACATCATCGTTGGTTTCGTAGTATCCAACATGACTGAAGAACCACCACAGGAAATCCAGGATATCGTAGAAGATCTACGTATCCCACGTGGTGCTGGTGCTGCTCACGATCACTAAGATCGATTAGATAAATCTAAAAAAGGGCGCCCAGCGAAGGTTGGAGCGCCCTTTTCTTTTTCCTACAAAGAGGATGTTGGAAATGCCTGATTCTTTCAAAATGACAAATTTGCCATTCAGTTTGCTGGATGAGAAAGAGCAAGATTTACTCCGTTCAAGCCTAGATATTGGTTACTACCAAAAAGGCGAGTACATCATGACGGCGGGTGAAGAGCCCGAAGGTGTCTTTGTTATTTTTAAAGGAAAGGTAGGGGAGAGCGAAGTTCAGGAAGAGGGTAGTGACACACCTGAGCATGTCTTTGTTCATTATACAAACGAGGATTACTTTGGCGGTTGGTCTGCTATTCGGGGAAAAGCAATACATAATTTTATCGCCGAAGAGGAGACTATCTGTCATATATTACCGACTAAGATTCTATTAGATCTTATGTCAACAAACGGCTTATTCGCTGATTATTTCCAGCAAAACCTGTCAGCTAAAACTGAGATCGTTCAGCAGTACGGTAAAGAGCAGGACATGGCCGAATTTATGTTGGCCAAAGTGTCTGATGGTTTAGTCCGTGAGCCTCTTATCATCCTTGAAGGGACATCTATTCGTGAAGCAACTCTGCTAATGCGTGAGAAAAAGGCAGATTGTATTCTTGTCAAGCGGGGGAATCGTTACGGTATGGTTACCGGCACTGATCTGTTAGATGCTGTGGTGGTTAATGAATTAGCGATGGATACTGATTTGGCCGAAATCGCGAGCTATCGATTAATCACCGTTAAGCCAGATGATTACCTGTTTAATGCTTTGATCATAATGACTCAGCAGCATATAGAGCGCGTTGTTGTGATGAAGGATGGAGAAATGTCAGGCATTGTTGAGCTGACAGATGTATTGAGTTATTTCTCCAGTCATTCTCATGTGATTGGTTTACGAATCGAGCGCGCACAAACGGTTGAAGATCTAAAAGAAGCTGAAAAAGGCTTGGATGATTTGATTAAGGCGCTTGTATCACAAGGTGTTAAAACTCGATTTGTGATGGATCTATTGGCCGCGATGAACGGCCGTATTATTGCTAAGTTATTCAATATCATGATCCCAAGTGATATGCAGCCGCATGTCTGTTTGTTAGTGATGGGTTCCGAAGGGCGTGGTGAGCAGATCATGAAAACAGACCAGGATAACGCTATTATTCATAGGGATGGTTTGGTTTGGCCTGAGATGACTGAAACACTGAATCGTTTCAGTCAGACTTTGATCGAATTTGGCTTTCCTCCTTGCCCGGGTAACATCATGGTATCTAATCCTGACTGGGTTAAATCTCTGGGCGGCTGGACTCAGATGTTAGGAGACTGGGCTGATCGATGTGATGGCGACTCACAGATGAATCTCGCTATTGCTGTTGATGCTAAGCCTGTTGCAGGAAACCCGGCTATTTTTAAAGCTAGTCGAAACTGGTTTATGAGGCATCTACGTAACAATGATGTCTTCTTCTCTCATTTCGCTAAAGCTTCTCTTGAGTTTGATACGCCTCTGACTTTCTTTGGTAACTTAAAAGATAAAGGTCAGTTGGATATTAAAAAGGGCGGAATTTTCCCGATTGTGCATGGGATTAGAACAATAGCTCTAGAGCATCGCATCAAAGTGACAAATACTTTTGAGCGTATAGAAGCTTTGACTGAGCTTGGTCAGCTTAAAGAAAAACATGGTAGAGAGATCGCGGAGGCTTTGAGTCTATTTATTAGCCTTCGATTAAGACAGCAAGTTAAGCGTATGGAATGCAGTGAAACGGGGCATGATCAAACCCCGAATATTATTGATTTGCAGTCCTTAGATAAGCTTGAAAGAGAGCTGCTGAGAGATGCGTTGCATATTGTTAAAGGCTTTAAAAAGCATCTCGAGCTTAGGTACCACCTTGGAGGGTAAGTTTTAATGATCATACCCAGAGCGGTAAGAAGAATAAAAGAGAAGTATGACCATAAATCTGGTCCATATGCTCATCTGTTTGATGCTTACGACGGTGATGAGGTTGTTTCTTTAGATTGTGAAACAACTAGTCTAGATGTGAAGCAGGGTGAAATTGTCTCGATTGGTGCGGTTAAGATTAAAGGTAAAAAGGTCCTTACGAGTGATCGTTTAGATATTAAGCTTAAACCACCCAAATCACTGACCGGTGAGTCTATTAAGATTCATAAAATTCGTGAAAGTGATTTGGCTGAAGGTATCGATATTGAAGATGCCTTAGAGCAGGTTTTAGAGTTTGTCGGAAATCGTCCAATTCTGGGTTACTACGTTAACTATGATATTCGCATGTTGGATAAATTTATTCGGCCGCAATTCGGTTTTGGTTTGCCGAATAAGGCGATTGAGTTATCCCATGTGTATCACGATATTATTAAATGGAAGTCTGTTGGCGGAAATGTTGATCTACGATTTGATACGATTTCCAAAAAATTAGATATACCAATGCTCGAGAGGCATACCGCTATCGGCGATGCTCTAACTGTGGCGTTGATGTATGTACGTCTGAAGTATGGAGATCCACCAGAAGCGCATTATTGATTAGGCGTCAAAAGAATAACGGGCTATTGGCCCGTTTTTTGCTTTTATCTGTATGTAAAAAGTGAAACCAAGTATTAAAAGACAAAAAAATGTCGTGTTGTTCTTGGTTTTTACCTTGATGAAGTAAATTGACTGTTTATAATGTCAATAAATTGCCGTTGGGTGTGGTTATGGTAGATAGAGCTGACATAAATAGTGTACTGATGCAGATGAGGACGATTAAGACTCAAGTGCAGAATGCATCTCCAGAAATGATGTCGGGAATGGTCTCTGAACCAGGTGCTGTTAAACCCTCTGATCGTACGGGATTCGGTGAGATTTTAAAAAATGCAGTTGATGGTGTAAGTGAAACTCAAGCGGATGCCAAAAAAATGGCGGTTGCGTATGAGAAAGGGGATCCTACAGTTGATCTTCCACAAGTCATGATCGCTGCAGAAAAAGCTTCAGTCTCGTTTCAAGCGATGACTCAGGTGCGTAACCGATTGGTTACGGCCTATGAAGACGTAATGAAGATGCCAATCTAAATATAAATAGAATTAACAGGATAAGTGGCAGTGGCAGATAGCGCAGAAACATTAAGCGGAAGCCCAATGCTTGGCTTTAATAAGCTAAGTATTGTTAGGCAGATTGGTTTGATGGTTGGTCTAGCGGCAAGTGTCGCTATTGGTTTTGCTGTTGTTTTGTGGTCGCAAAAGCCAGACCAGCGTGTTCTATTTAGTAATCTTAATTTCTCTGATGCTAACCAGATTATAGAGCAACTCCGCCTTTATAATGTCCCTTACAAGTTTGATGCAGATGGCCGAGCTATTTTGGTTCCGGATGAATATGTTCATCAGGCTAGACTTAAGCTTGCTTCCGAAGGTTTTACTGCTGATAAAACGGTGGGCTTTGAAATTCTAGATCGTGAACAAAGCCTGGGTACCAGTCAGTTCATGGAAACGACAAAATATCGTCGTGGTCTTGAAGGTGAATTGGCTCGGACAATTTCCAGTATGACTGCTGTGCGCAATGCACGTGTTCACTTAGCTATTCCAAAAGATACTGTCTTTATCCGTGATACCCGTAAACCGACAGCATCTGTATTCCTTGAGTTATTCTCTGGGCGTCAACTAGAGCGTGATCAGGTTGCATCTATTGCTAACTTGGTGGCTTCAAGTATTCCAGCGTTAAACGTTAAAGATGTGACGGTTGTAGATCAGCGCGGCCGTTTACTAAATATGCGTGATAAAGACGTCAATGTTGTTTTAGCTGCTAAGCAATTGGAGTACACGCGTAATTTAGAAGAAACTATGCTCAACCGTGTAAACAGTATCCTTCAGCCGGTTGTAGGTATGGGGCGCTTCCGTGCAGAAGTGTCAGCCGATGTTGATTTTACAGCAGTCGAACAAACTGACGAATTATATAACCCTGATCTTCCAGCGCTTCGTAGTGAGCAGACAATGGATGAGTCGAGGGTTGGTGGTGCTGCGCCAGTAGGTGTGCCAGGCGCATTGTCTAATCAGCCTCCAGGACCGAGCAGTGTACCTGAAGAGGCATCAGGCGAGGGCGTGTTGGCTAACAACGGTGCGCCGGGTTCTTCTCGTAAACAAGCGACGCGTAACTTTGAATTAGATCGTACTATTAGCTATACCAAACATCAGCAGGGTCGCGTGCGTCGTTTAACCGTCGCAGTTGTGGTTGATGACCTATCAAGTGTTGATCCGTCAACAGGTGATGCTAAGCGCACACCATGGCAGCAGAATGAGTTAGAGCGTCTGCGTATTCTTGTTCAGGATGCTGTAGGTTATTCTGCGCTCCGCGGAGATAGTGTGAATGTTGTAAATACACCGTTTGTCCCTGAGCAGCCAATTGTTACTGAGGATGTACCACTTTGGGAACAAGAGTGGATCTGGGATATTGTTAAACAAGTTATGGCTGCGGTGTTTGTTCTTGTTCTAGTATTCGGTATTTTACGCCCTATCCTTAAAAACCTAGCATCAGCTGGCACTGCAGGTAATGTTGCTGGCTTGGGTGCTGCGGGTGAAGTGTCGGCAGAATTAGAGGGCCTTGATGGCGGTGATTTTTCTTCTGATTCGGTAACTTTTGGTAGTGATGATGGGCTATTGCCAACTCCAAATGAAAGCTTTGATTATCAGTTGAACGCGATTCGTAGTATGGTTGCGGAAGATCCTGCGCGTGTTGCGCAGGCTGTGAAGCAATGGGTAGGTAAAGATGAGTGATGAAGCAAATCAGGGGGAAGTCAGTGAGATTGATAAAGCTGCCATACTTCTGATTAGCTTAGGTGAAGCCGATGCCGCTGAAATCCTTAAACATATGGGCCCTAAAGAGGTTCAGATGATTGGTGAAGCGATGGCTCAACTGAATAATGTTCCACAAACAAAGGTGGAATCTGTTGTTGGTGACTTTATGGGTTTGGTAAGCGACCAGACCGGTATTGGCATTAACAATGATATCTATATTCGTTCAATGCTCAATCAGGCATTAGGTGAAGAGAAAGCTAAAACCCTCCTTGATCGTATTTTGATGAGTACGAATACATCTGGTCTAGATACTCTTCGCTGGATGGAGCCTCGTCAAATTGCTGAAATTATCCGTTACGAACACCCTCAGATTCAGGCAGTTGTTTGTGCTTATCTTGAGCCGGATGTTGCAGCCGGTGTGCTGGGTTTCTTTGATGATAAACAGCGGCTAGATATTTTGATGCGTGTTGCTGCATTAGATCGTATCCAGCCGCAAGCATTACAAGAGCTGAATGATATTCTTGAGCGTCAATTTGCTGGCGCGAGTGGTGCGAGTTCTGCGACTCTTGGTGGTATCAAAAATGCTGCCGATATTATGAACTTTATCGATTCGAGTATAGAAGCCGAGTTGATGGAAGGGATTAAAGAGAGTGATGAAAATCTCGCTACAACTATCTCGGATCTAATGTTTGTCTTTGAAAATTTACAAGATGTAGAGGATCAAGGCATTCAGGCGATACTTCGTGAAGTGTCTACAGATGTTCTGGTTGTAGCTCTGAAAGGTGCAGATGTCGCTCTTCAAGAAAAAGTCTTCCGTAATATGTCCAAACGTGCTTCTGAATTGTTACGCGATGACCTTGAAGCTAAAGGACCTGTGCGAGTGTCTGAGGTTGAAGAAGCGCAGAAAGAGATTCTGACTGTAGCTCGCCGTCTGGCTGATGAGGGTGAAATCATCCTTGGCGGCGGTGGCGAAGAGATGCTCTAGGCTAAGTGGGTATGTCTGAGAATAAAGTTTTTAAGCGCATTAAGGCTGCTGAGGCTGCTGAGCTTATTGGTTGGGAATTGCCGCAGGTTGCAGGTCAGCATGTTGTTGGTTTGCAGCAAAAAGATCCTGTCGAAGTGACCGTTGTAGAAGAGGTTATCGCTGCAGAAAAAATCACTTTAGCTGAACTAGAAGAAATTCGAGAAACTGCGCGTATCGAAGGCTTGGCTGCTGGTCTTGAAGAGGGGCGTCTTAAAGGCCTGGAAGAAGGTCGTGCGAAAGGGGCTGAAGAGGGTAAAGAGCAGGGATATAAAGAGGGGTTTCAGCAAGGTGAAGCTGAAGTTCTTCGTCTTCAAGCGTTATTAAGCAATATGCTGTCTGAATTTGAGCTTCCGTTAAAGCAGCAAACTGAAAAAATTGAAAAGCAGTTGGTTGATTTGGTTGTTTCACTGGCTCAAGCTACGGTTGGAGCAGAGTTGTCCGTTAGGCAAGAATTATTGCTGAAGTCTATCAGTAGTTCCCTTCGAAGTGTGCCTGAACCGTTAGGTACGGTTGTTGCGAAAGTCAATAAAGATGATCTTCCTTACCTCGAAAAAATGCTGCTAATGCCAGGTGTTACTTTGGAATATATTGTTGATGAAAATATTCCTCAAGGTAGTTATGAACTTCAAGCTGCAAGCACTGTAGTCGAACACAATTTGGATCAGCATTTTGCTACAGTAGTTAAACAATTTCTCTCCAATGTAGAAAACGATTCGGCATAAGCTCATGAGTGAGTTATTGGCTCGTTTAGCTAAATATCAAAAGCATCGACTAGATACGCCTCAGCCTCGAATTGAGGGGCGGATTACCCGCATGATAGGTCTTACTATTGAGGCTGTCGGTATAAAGTGTGCGGTCGGTGAATGTTGTTTTATAGAGTTATCTCCTGATCAACAGATTGAGGCGGAAGTTGTGGGCTTTTCTGGTGATCGTATTTATTTGATGCCGCTTTACCCTATTGAAGGTCTGCAGTCTGGAACCAAAGTTATTGCCTTAAGTGCTTCAGGTAAAGTGCCTGTAGGTATGAGTCTACTGGGTAGAGTGTTGAACGGTGTTGGTCAACCTATTGATGGTAAAGGACCATTGCAGCCGGAAGCGGAAACCGGGTTGGCTGGAGAGATAATCAATCCTTTATTGCGAGACCCTATTAAGCAGACGCTTGATGTTGGTATCCGGACTATTAATGGCTTGCTTACTGTTGGGCGCGGCCAAAGGATGGGGTTGTTTGCCGGTAGTGGTGTAGGTAAATCTGTACTGCTTGGTATGATGACTCGATTTACTGAGGCAGAAGTTATTGTCGTTGGCTTGATCGGTGAACGTGGTCGAGAAGTTAAAGAGTTTATTGAGCACAGCCTTGGTGAGGATGGTCTAAAGCGTTCTGTTGTGGTGGCATCACCCGCAGATGACTCCCCTCTCATGCGTTTGCGAGCATCACAGCTGTCTACTCGGATTGCAGAATATTTCAGGGATCAGGGTAAAAATGTTCTATTGTTGATGGATTCACTGACCCGCTATGCGCAGGCTCAGCGCGAGATCGCCTTGGCTGTAGGTGAGCCGCCGGCAACAAAGGGCTACCCGCCTTCTGTATTTGCCAAAATCCCAAAGCTGGTTGAACGAGCAGGTAACGGTGAAGCTGGAAGTGGATCGATTACTGCGTTTTATACTGTTTTGACCGAAGGTGATGATCAGCAAGACCCAGTGGCGGATTCTGCAAGGGCTATTCTAGATGGGCATGTCGTGTTGTCCCGCCGTTTGGCTGAGCAGGGGCATTATCCTGCAATCGATATTGAAGCTTCTATCAGTCGAGCGATGCCGCAAATTATTCAGCCAGATCATTTGCAAATGGCAATGCGATTTAAGCAGTTATACTCTAAGTATAGGCAGAATGAAGATCTGATTAATGTTGGCGCTTATGTCAAAGGTAGTGATCCAGATACGGATTTTGTTATGGATAATTTACCTTCGATGAATGCTTATTTAAGGCAAGGGATAAATGAAGCATTTCCTTTGCAGCAATCAATGCAGCAGATGGTGATGATTTTGACTACGCCGCCAACACCTA
Source organism: Neptuniibacter sp. QD48_55 (assembly GCF_047778115.1). GTDB lineage: Bacteria > Pseudomonadota > Gammaproteobacteria > Pseudomonadales > Balneatricaceae > Neptuniibacter. Next base: position 595,442 of record NZ_CP180555.1, read on the forward strand.
GCGCAGAACCACAGCAACAGCAATTGCGTAGGCCTGCTGTAACTAATGGGCTGCAAAAATGAGTAAACGTTCCAAACGCTTACAACTCGTCTTAGATCTGGCAGAAAAAAAGAAGAAGCAAGCAGATCAGTTTTTGGCCGCGAGCCGCCAGCGTATAGAGCAGGATCAGCGAACTATGGCTCAATTGGATGAGTATGTCTCTGAATATCAGCAAAGCTACTTAGGTGCGCACGCTGAGGGTTGTACGGGGGCTCAATTACATACTCAGCAGGCTTTCTTGGAAAAGATTCAACAAGCTAAGTCAACTCAAGCTAAAGCGATGGAGCAGAATAGAAAAGAGCTTGAGGTAGTTGAACAACATTGGAAGTCTGCATATGCGCGAATGAAGGGATTGCAGAAACTTACGGATAAGGCGATAGAGACAGAGCAGCTTGAAGAAGAAAAGGCGCTACAAAAGCAATTAGATGAGCGCTCTCAGGTCATTAAAACACCTTTTATCTAGATTGGCCTCCATTTTGCTTTATTCAAATCAGGCAATATTAATAGGAGCCTGAAATGAGTGAGCAAGTATCCCCGTCTACTGGAGGCGGATTATTATCTCTTAATTTATCTATAACCCCTCAGGGCTCGCCGTCTGCAGCCTCTGGGACTGTTCCGTTGTTAGGTGGTTTTGGAGCAGTTCTTAATCAGCAGACTGATGCCAGCGTGCCTGTCGCTAAATTTTCTGGCGGCGGGATGTTGCCGCCTGAAGGGGAGGCTTTGCCGCAGAAATTAGAGCAACTGTTTCCTGAAGATCAGATGCAGGATCAGCTGCGCCAGATCGCTCAGCTATTAGAGCAGCAATCGGCTCAAGATACTCAGTTACCGCCAGAGTTGAGTGCAGAGCTAGCAAGAGCGCTGCGTCAATATACCGAGCAGCAGCCGATAATGCCGACCACAGGTGATGGTGGTAAGGAGGTCGGGGCTATTCCTGCAAATGCCGATACGGATAAAGTCGTTTCGGTTCCGAGTAATCCTGGTGTTGCTAAGGTGGGGAGCGAGAATAAAGTTGTTATTACGCCTCCGCCCAAGAATGCTGTTGTTGATCTGAATGCAAAGGCCGCTTCCGCACAGCAAGAAGTTGAAGCTTCGCGCGCTAATACAAATTCCGGTCAAATTTCTGCTGCAGAGGTGAGTAATTCTCAAGCTCAACCGTCAGTAGATGTTAAGAGTGCTGTCTCTAAAGCCTCAGTGGCCACATCTCAGAATTCAGCTCAACTCACTGAGGTTCAGGATTCGCAACAATTAGTTGCAAAAGACAATGCAAATGCTACAGATGTTCCAGGTTCAAATATTCAAAATCAGCAAGCTACTCAGCAGCCTCTAAGTCAGCAAAATATTCAGCAATCTCAAGTTACAGTTAATGCTGCAGCGGATATGTCTAATTCACAGCAGGCAGTAGCTAATGATGCGTCCGTTAAGGTGGGTACACCATCTGTAAATGCTCAGGCGGATATAACGTCCGCTCCAGTTAAAGGTGAAAATCCAGTTGCTGCTACTGATGCTGATGAAGTGAAACTGTTTGACCCAACTGCAAGAAAGGTTGAAGTGGATGCTGCTAAATCAGCTAATCGTGCAGTAGCAGAGTCATTGGTATCTTCACAAACAGCTAAATCTGAGCTGATTCTGAATTCTCAGACTGATAACAGTAGTATTAAGAAGATTGAATCTGCTTTGGAGATGACTCAGCAACTTATGCAAAAAGTAGCTGCCAGTGACAAAGGGGATGTGACCGCTACACAAGTAGTGGAACGTTTGGCCTCAAATACTATTGGTCAGGTGAATTCTGCTTCGCCTACGGCGGCTCAAAAGGTCGTTACTGAAGGGCAGAATTTGATGATGCCGCAGAATGTTAAGGTTAATACGCCTGCCTGGAATAATGCGTTGGGCGAGCGAGCAATCATGATCGCGGCTCAAAATACGCGGGTCGCAGAGATTAAGTTGGATCCACCAGAGTTAGGTTCGCTTAATATTCGAGTGAATATCAATCAGGATCAGGTAAGTCTTAATTTTACCTCTCCGCATGCACATGTCAGGGATGCGGTTGAACAAAGTTTACCTAGGTTACGTGAGATGTTTGCTGAGCAAGGTTTGGCGCTGCAGGATTCCTCGGTTTCTGATCAGTCCGCAGACCAGCAACGACGAGAGCAGTTTGCAGATGGTGATGCCTCTGGTAATCAGTACGGTGGAAGCGTTGGTGTCGAAGGGGAAGAGGGTGCTCGACCAGAAAATGCTCGATCAGTATCCCTAGTGGATTATTACGCTTAATTGAGCGGTTTGTGAGCTTTGTTCAGCGAATATAATTTATGCTTTTGCAAAGCTCTTTGCTCTAAATCGTATTTTTGTTTGTTCTTAATCTTCAGCCTTAAAATCAGTGTGTTATATTAGGCGCAATACTGTTTTTAGCGATATGTAGTTCATACTGTAGAGTGTCGCGTTTTTTGTTGGAGATATAGAGATGGCTGAAGAGCAGGAAGCAGGCGCTGAAGGCGGCGAAAAGAAATCATCTAAGCTCAAGTTGATCATCATTGCTGTGCTTGCGCTAGTTGTTGTTGGCGGTGGTGGTGCTGCCGCTGCTTTGTTTTTCTTAGGTGGCGATAACGAGCCTGCGGCTGAAGAAGCTGCGCCAGCTGAGCCTGTTCGAGCTGAGGCTATCTACACCAAAGTGAGAACTATGGGCGGCAAACCAATGTTTGTTGTAACTCTGCAGTCAAGTGATAATAGGCCGCACTATATGCAGTTGTATGTAGAAGCAAAAAGTCGGGATCAGGCTGTAGCAGATGCTTTGACATTGCATATGCCTCTGGTTGTTTCGCGCTTAAACAATTTATATAGCACGCAAGATTTCCGCACTCTGCAAACGGTTGAAGGTAAAGAGGCATTGTTACAAAGCTCAACTGACCTTGTGCGCGAGATTATGCAGGAAAAAATTGGTAAGCCGGGTGTAGAAACGATCTTGTTTACTAACATGGTTATGCAGTAATGCAATTTAGGCTGATAGGAGATTATTCCTAAATGTCGGTCAAAGACTTACTTTCGCAAGATGAAATCGATGCTCTATTGCATGGTGTCGATGATGGGGATGTTGAAACATCTGACGATGCGGAAGTAGAAGAAGGTGATGTCCGAGGCTACGACCTTGCCAGCCATGAACGAATCGTTCGTGGCCGAATGCCTACGCTCGAAATGGTCAATGAGCGTTTTGCACGTTATACCCGTATTAGTCTTTTTAACCTGTTACGCCGCGCGGCAGATGTGACCGTAGGTGGTGTTCAGGTGATGAAATACGGCGACTATATTCATACCTTATACGTTCCTACCAGTATGAACCTCATCAGAGTCAACCCGCTACGTGGTACCGCTCTGTTTATTATGGATGCTAAGCTGGTATTTAAACTGGTTGATAACTTCTTCGGTGGTGATGGGCGACATGCCAAGATCGAAGGTCGAGAGTTTACGCCAACAGAGACGCGTCTTATCCATAAAGCTTTAGAGCAGTTCTTTATTGATCTGGAAGAGGCGTGGGCTCCGGTAAAAGAGCTTACCTTTGAGCATCTCGGTCATGAAATGAATCCGGCGATGGCTAACGTTATCAATCCAACTGAAGTTGTAGTTGTAAGCACTTTTCAAGTAGACCTGGAAGGTGGTTCTGGTGAGTTCCACGTGGCGATGCCGTATTCAATGTTGGAGCCGATTCGTGATCTTCTCGTCTCTGGTTTCCAAAATAGCGAAGATGAAAAGGATGAGCGTTGGCAGATAGCTCTGCAGCGGGATATTTTAATGGCTGGTTTGCCATTGGAGATGACCTTAGCGAAACAAGAAATGACGCTAAGGGATGTTGTTGAGTTGGAGGTTGGTGATGTTATTCCAATAGAGCTACCGGAAAAATTTGAGTTAAAAGCTAACAAAGTACCTGTTTATAATTGCACTATGGGTGTTTCTCGAGGCAATTTGGCCGTTAAAATTGTTGATCAAATTCAACGCCCTAAATAAGTGTGCAAGCGATTGTATTATAGAGAGCAAAAGCGATGAGTGATGAAACTGAAGACCAGCAAGCGTTAGCTGACGAATGGGCTGCGGCCATGGAAGAGCAGGTCACTGAAGAGGGGGGCGAAACAGTCGACCCTGATGCTTTGCTTGCTGAAACAGGTGTGACGGGTGATTCAGTTGAGTTGGATGAATTAACTGATGAAGGCGCGCCAGTCACAGATCCTAAGCTTGATGTAATTTTGGATATTCCTGTAACGCTCTCTATGGAAGTAGGTCAAACGGATATTCCAATTAGTAACCTGTTACAACTTAATCAGGGATCTGTTATTGAGTTAGATCGTGTTGCAGGTGAGCCTTTGGATGTAATGGTGAATGGAACACTCATCGCGCATGGTGAAGTGGTTGTTGTAAATGATCGATACGGCATTCGTCTGACCGATGTGATCAGCCCTCAAGAACGAATCAAGCGTCTTAAATAACCTATGCGGTCTTGGTTGTTATGTCTGCTTGTAACTATCTCACCCAGTGCTTTTGCGTTGGGTGTTGAAACTGCTTCGGGTGCTAAGCCTTCAGTCGTGCCTGTTACATCCTATCAAGAGCCATTCTCTGCTGCTGCTCTCACGCAATTACTATTAGGCTTGCTGTTTGTCATTGGTATGATTTTTATCCTTTCTTGGTGCTTTAGGCGTTTTAGCGGCGTTACGCCAATGGCTCGCCATATGAAGGTTTTAAGTGTATTGCCTTTGAGTACACGCGAAAAAGCAGTATTAGTCCAGGTTGGTGATAAGCAGTTATTACTGGGTGTGGCGCCAGGACGCGTTTCTCATCTGCACGCTTTTGATAAGCCTATTGTTGATGACCAGTCGAGTGAGAGCTTTGCTGCGCGCCTAGGAGAGGCTATTTCAAAGCGACGGAGCGTTGATGAGGCTGATTAAGTTAGTTTCAATTCTTCTTGTGTCCTTTCTTTTTCCACATCTAGCTTACGCTGCGGATGTGGGGATTCCGGCTGTAACGCTTACAACCGGAGAAAATGGTGAAAGTAATTACAGTGTGACACTTCAAGTGCTCGCGCTCATGACCATGCTGACATTCTTGCCAGCAATGCTCATGATGATGACCTCGTTTGCCCGTATTATTATTGTCTTTGCGATTCTCCGGCAGGCTTTAGGTCTTCAGCAAACGCCATCTAACCAGATCATGGTTGGTATGGCGATGTTTTTGACGTTGTTTATTATGACGCCAGTGCTGGATAAAGTTTACGTACAGGCTGTAACGCCTTATGTTAACGAAGAGATGGGGGTGTTTGAGGCTTTTCAGGCGGCAAGCAGCCCGTTTCGTGATTTTATGATGCTGCAAACCCGTGAAAGTGATCTGGATCTTTTTATGAGAATTTCAGGTACACCAGCCGTAGAAGCGGCTGAGCAGATCCCTTTTACCGTGCTTGTGCCTGCATTCGTAACTAGTGAATTAAAAACTGCCTTCCAGATCGGCTTTATGTTGTTTATCCCATTCTTGGTTATCGACTTGGTGGTTGCCAGTGTCTTGATGGCTATGGGTATGATGATGTTATCGCCAGTAATTATTTCTTTGCCATTCAAAATTATGCTATTTGTATTAGTGGATGGTTGGGCGTTGGTGATAGGCACATTGGCCGCCAGTTTTGGTATATAGCTAAGGAGGAAATATGACACCCGAAGTCGTACTTAGTCTCTTTGGCGAGGCGTTTTGGTTAATAGTCTTGATTGTTAGTGTCTTGATTGTACCAAGCTTGATAGTGGGTTTGGCGGTATCAACCTTTCAAGCGGCTACACAGATTAACGAACAGACATTGAGCTTTTTGCCTCGACTTATCATTACGATTCTTGTAATTATGTGGACAGGCCCTTGGCTTTTAACCAAGTTGACTGAGCATTTCACTACTCTAGTGAAAAACATCCCTTACCTTATAGGTTAATCCCTTGTTTGAGCTGAGTGTTCTGCAGATCGAACAGTGGGTAGCTGCATTTCTATGGCCTTTTTTTAGAATTGCTTCATTCTTTATGGCTGTGCCTTTACTAGGTAGTCAGCTTGTTAATGCTCGTGTGCGTTTGTTTTTGGCTCTTGCTGTAACCGTGGTGGTCGCGCCATTATTACCGGCGATGCCTGAGTTCGATGGACTGCATTTTAATACCTATCTAATTATTGCTCAGCAGATTCTGGTTGGGGCAATGCTGGGTTTCCTGTTTCAGGTTTTTTACCAAGTATTTGTCTTAGGTGGTCAGATGATCGCGCTTCAGATGGGTCTTGGTTTTGCGTCAATGACGGACCCTGCTAATGGTATCTCGGTTGTTATGTTGGGTCAGTTTTATCTGACATTGATTATGATGATCTTTGTGGCTCTTAATGGTCACTTGGTTATGATTGAAATAGTTGTGAGGAGCTTTGATGTTGTTCCTATAAGCTTGGAAGCAATAGACCGAAGAAGCTACTGGCGAATTTTGATGGCGGGTAGTTGGATGTTTTCAGCTGCTATGCTGATGGCGTTACCAGCGGTGACGGCTCTTTTAGTGGTAAACATGGCTTTTGGTATTATGTCTCGAGCTGCTCCGCAGTTAAATATTCTTGCGGTAGGCTTTCCATTTACCATGGTGCTTGGCTTATTTATTAACTGGGTAAACTTGGGTGGTTTCTTGGATCAGTATATGCGGATCTCTGCCTTTGTTTTGGATTATATCGAGAACCTTTTTCTGTGATGCGCGATTATGGCTGAAGATTCTGGTCAGGAAAAAACAGAAGACCCCACACCCAAGCGAATAAAAGAAGCTCGGGAGAAGGGGGACGTTCCGCGGTCGAAAGAGCTGGCTACAACGCTTGTGCTAATGGCTGCTGTTTTTTCTGTGATTATCTTTGGTGCTCAGTTAGCAAATAGCATGTTGGGTATCATGGAGAGTAATTTCATTCTAGGCCGCGCTGATGTATTTGATACTAATAAAATGTTGGCGCATTTTGGAGCTTCTGCTAAAGAGTCGCTCATGGGCTTAGCGGGAATATTTGGAGTTCTTTTGATTGCTGCTTTGGTTGGGCCTATTGCTTTAGGGGGCTGGAACTTTAGTGCGCAGTCAATTGCACCTAAAGGTAGTCGAATAGACCCTTTAGCAGGCCTTAAACGGATGTTTTCCCTCAAATCATTGATCGAGCTTTTTAAGGCGATTGCAAAGTTCTCGCTTGTCGGTGGATTTGCTATATTGATTTTATGGACTATCAGGGGGGATCTGTTGGCGCTGGGTACCTTTGAGGCGCGACCAGCAATAGATGCGGCATTAGAGACCATAATCTGGGTATTTATGGCGCTTAGTGCAGTCTTGATTCTCGTGGCTGTGGTAGACGTGCCTTATCAGTTGTATGACTATACCGAAAAAATGAAAATGACCTTGCAAGAGGTTAAGGATGAGTTAAAAAATACCGAAGGTAAACCTGAGGTCAAAGGGCGTATCAGGCAGTTGCAGCGTGAAATTGCTCAAAGGCAAATGATGCAATCAGTGCCTGAGGCTGATGTAGTTATTACCAACCCGACTCACTACTCTGTCGCTTTAAAATATGAGAGTGAAGGGCGTGGTGCGCCGATTTTAGTGGCTAAGGGGGCGGACTTTGTGGCATTAAAGATCCGAGAAATAGCCGATGAACATGATATTCCTATCCTTTCTGCGCCCCCTTTGGCGCGTGCAATCTATAATTCCACTGAAATAGATGACGAGATTCCATCTGGCTTGTATATGGCTGTGGCTCAAGTGCTTGCCTATGTCTTCCAGTTGAAGCGATATAAAGAGCGTGAAGCTGAGCGTCCAAGTAACTTACAAGTTGATAAGTTACCTATCCCTGATGAATTCAAAGACGACCTTTAATTGGCGTAAAAATTGCAGAATTTAGGATCGGCATAACTATTCGTCAAAAAAACATCAGATTTTATTGCTTTACCTATATCTGTTTGTAAGGTGAATTGAGTGCTTATTGTTTTTGTGATGTTTTTTTGACGTTTGGGGTTTGAGTGGATAAAGCAGTTGTTTTAGAAAATGTTAAAAGTTTAGGGCGCGGTAATATCGGTGTGCCTTTGCTGCTGCTTGTTATTTTGGCAATGGTGACTTTGCCTGTACCTCCTTTTCTATTGGATGTGCTATTTACCTTTAATATTGCCCTTTCGATTGTTGTTCTATTGGTTTGTGTCTACTCAAATCGCCCGCTAGATTTTGCAATTTTCCCAACCATTATCCTTGTTGCGACACTGATGCGTCTTGCTCTGAATGTGGCATCGACTCGTGTGGTTTTGCTTTATGGTCATGAGGGGGGCGATGCTGCCGGTAAAGTGATCGAGGCTTTTGGTGAGGTCGTTATCGGCGGTAATTACGTTGTTGGTTTTGTCGTCTTCCTTATTCTAATTATTATCAACTTTGTTGTTGTGACCAAAGGTGCGGGTCGTATTTCGGAAGTAAGTGCTCGCTTTACCTTGGACGCTATGCCAGGTAAGCAGATGGCGATCGATGCTGATTTGAATGCGGGTCTAATTGGGCAAGAGGAAGCAAAAGCAAGGCGAGAGGATGTAACGCAAGAAGCCGACTTTTATGGTTCTATGGATGGTGCTTCTAAGTTTGTTCGTGGTGATGCGGTTGCGGGTATTTTGATTCTTGTAATCAATCTTTTGGGTGGCCTAGGTATTGGCATGTTGCAGCATGATCTCGATTTTGAGACTGCCATGCGTTTCTATTCGCTACTAACCATTGGTGATGGTTTGGTAGCGCAAGTGCCGTCATTACTACTTTCAACTGCTGCGGCGATTATGGTAACCCGTCAGAATGTTTCTCATGATATGGGTGGTCAGGTTGTATCGCAGATGTTTGCATCGCCAAAGGCTTTGGCGGTTGCTGCAGGTATTCTGACAATTATGGGTATTATCCCGGGAATGCCGCATTTTGCTTTCTTGTCGTTGGCTATTCTGGCAGGTGGTGGTGCTTGGTGGATTCACAAAAAACAAGTTGAGAAAGAGGCTGTGCAAGAGGAGCAGGCGCAGCAAGAGGCTGAAATGTCTGAAGAGGACGAGTCTGAGAAGCGAGAGCTTGATTGGGATGATGTGATGCCGGTCGATATGGTTGGCCTTGAGGTGGGTTACCGCTTGATCCCAATGGTTGACAAAATGCAGGGTGGGCAGTTGTTGAGCCGCATCAAAGGTGTGAGGAAAAAACTGTCGCAGGACTTAGGTTTTCTGGTGCCGTCGGTGCATATTCGAGACAATTTGGATCTCTTGCCCGGCGCTTATCGCATTACTTTAATGGGCGTGGTTGTAGGTGAGTCAGAAGTATACCCAGACCGTGAACTGGCTATTAACCCAGGTCAAGTATTTGGTAAGTTGCAAGGTGTAGAGGTAAAAGATCCAGCGTTTGGTTTGGATGCGATTTGGATTGAACAATCACAAAAAGAACATGCGCAATCACTGGGCTATACGGTGGTCGATGCCTCCACAGTAGTAGCGACGCATATGAATCAGTTGCTTCAGTCCCATGCTCATGAATTACTCGGGCATGAAGAGGTTCAGCAGCTATTGGATATGCTTACGAAGAGCTCTCCAAAGCTGGTGGATGAATTGGTTCCGGCTAAATTGTCGTTCAGTATTCTTCTTAAGGTGCTGCAGAATTTGTTGATGGAGCAGGTGCCGTTAAAAGATTTTCGCACGATTGCTGAGTCGTTGGCGGATGCGGTTAATAGGACACAAGATCCATTGGCTTTAACGGCTGCTGTAAGGGTCTCTTTGTCTCGATTGATAGTTCAGAACATTAATGGTTCTGAGTCGGAGCTTCCGGTGATTACTTTGGCTCCGCAATTGGAGCAGCTCTTATTGAACTCTGTTCAGCAGGGGCAGGATAATGGATTGGTGTTGGAGCCGGGTATGGCTGAGAGGTTGCAATCTTCTTTGTCAGAGGCTGCAACGCAGCAAGAAATGATGGGGAGACCGTCGGTTCTTTTGGTCGCGGCGCCAGTGCGGCCGCTTATGGCTAAATTTGTTAGGTATGGCGAGCATCAAATTAATGTGCTCTCCTATCAGGAAATTCCTGAAAATAAAAAGGTCACAATTGTCTCGACAGTGGGAGGTGAAAATGCGGCATAAACGTACTTCAGCCCAGCTTGTTGTGGCCGATAAGGAATTGATATGAAAGTAAAACGCTTTTTTGCGCCAGATATGCGACAGGCTATGCAGCGGGTCAGGGATGAGATTGGTCCGGACGCAGTTATTGTGTCTAATCATCGTGTCGCTGGTGGTGTTGAAGTTGTGGCTGCTCATGAAAATGATTATGAGGCGGCTCAACAAGAGTTTTCTCGCAAACAAAAGAAAACGCAAAAACGGCAGTCCCAAATTGACGTGCTAACAGGTGGCGGTGCTTCTAATCGAGACTTAGAGGGCGAGCTACAAAAGGCACGAATGCAAATAGCGGAAGCTCAGGGTAAGCAGGAAAGTCAAAATTATGACGTTCCAGGTCAGGTTAATAAGCAGATAGAACAAGACGATGATCTGCGAACAATTTTGGCTTCGTTGAAACAAAGGCAAAAACAGAAAGCTAATACGGCTCATCAGAACTTTATGCAACAGCCCGCTGTTGATGATCCTGGGCTCGGTTTAGATCTGCAAAGTGAATTGTCTATGTCAGCTGCGCCTTCAAATGAAGGGGCCGAACATCTTATTCAGTCAATGCAGGACGAAATTGCGCAGCTTAAAAACCTACTAAGTCAGCAAGTTTTAGCCCAAGGTAATGTGCAAGCGTCTGCTCCTACAAAATCTCCATTGCAGAAAAAATTTGAATTGTTAGGTGTGAGTGAGAAATTATCTACGCATCTACTTTCTCATGTTGAATCAGGTTTGGCGCCGGATAAAGCATGGAAAAATGCGCTGACGCGCTTGTCGGATGCGATCCCTGTGATGGGTGAAGATTTTATCGAACGCGGTGGAATGATCGCTTTTGTCGGACCAACAGGTGTCGGAAAAACTACAACCATTGGTAAGCTTGCAGCGCGTCATGTACTGAAATACGGCAGCTCAAGTATGGCGTTGGTAACGACTGATACCTATCGAATTGCGGCACATGAACAGTTAAGAACCTTTGGGCGAATTCTTGACGTTCCGGTTCGAGTTGTTGATGAAAATAATAGTTTGGATGACGTTTTGCACTCTCTGCGAAACAAGAGATTAGTGCTGATAGATACTGCCGGATTGAATGCAAATGAGCCGCATAGTGAGGCTCAGTTGGCCATGCTGGAGGGCGTGAGTTTGCGCCTCAAGAAGCTCTTGGTTGTTTCATGTAGTAGTCAGCGCAGGGTTGTCGAACAGGCATTTAATGCTTATCAGGGGTTAGGCTTGAATGGTTGTGTGCTGAGTAAGATGGACGAGTCGGGTAGCTTAGGTGAAGCTATTTCTTTGATCGTTGAAAAGCGTTTGCCTGTTTCCTACGTTACTGATGGACAGCGTATCCCTGATGATATTGATATTGCCAAAAAACATGAGTTGGTTAGTCGAGCTGTCATAACGGCTCAACGAGCTATAGAGGCAGAAAAGAAAATGTCTGCGCTCGATTCAATCTATAAAACGGGTTAATGGTGGGAATTAATAATGAATCAACATAAACCCGTTAAAGTAATTGCGGTAACCGGTGGTAAGGGCGGCGTTGGTAAAACTAACGTCTCGGTGAATTTGGCGTTAGCTTTAGGTGATCTAGGTCATAAATCTATATTGATGGATGCTGATTTAGGTTTAGCAAACGTCGATGTGATGTTAGGTTTGCGTCCGAAAAAGAATATTGCTGATGTTCTGAATGGTGAATGTGGCCTAAAGGATATTATGCTGGACGTAGGCGAGCATCTAAAAATTGTACCGGCTTCATCTGGTACACAAGAGATGACAGCATTGTCACCGCATGAGCATGCAGAATTAATACATGCTTTTAATGAAGTGGCTGATGATACTGATGTTCTGATCATTGATACGGCAGCAGGCATTTCTGATTCGGTCGTGAGCTTTGTTAAAGCCGCACAAGAAGTTTTAGTGGTAGTTTGTGATGAACCCACCTCAATTACCGATGCTTATGCTTTAATTAAACTGTTAAATCGGGACTATAAGATGACCCGCTTCCGCGTTCTGGCCAATATGGTTCGAAGTGAGCAGGAAGGACGTAATATGTTTGGGAAGTTATTAACAGTTACTGATAGGTTTCTTGATGTGACTCTTCAATATGTAGGATCAATACCTTATGATGAAAATGTTCGTAAGGCGGTTCAACGTCAAGTGGCTGTTTTAAAAGCGTTTCCAAAGAGCAAAGTCTCCTTGGCATATCGTCAATTAGCGAATAAAGTAAATGGGTGGCCGGTTCAAACTGTGCCCCGAGGTCATTTAGAGTTTTTTGTTGAGCGGCTCGTTCAAGGAGTTCGCCCTTCGGACTAGCAAAGAGGCGGTATGTACAACCAGCTGCAATTACAAACGAGTGAAGAGCTAATTGAGCAGTATGCGCCGCTAGTTAAACGTATTGCACATCACTTACTTGCTCGCTTGCCTGCGACTGTGATGCTGGATGATCTTATACAAGCAGGCATGATCGGTTTACTTGAAGCCGCAAGTAAATACGATGCTTCAAAAGGAGCGAGCTTTGAAACTTATGCAGGGATCCGCATTCGTGGCTCCATCATTGATGAAGTACGCCGTGGTGATTGGACGCCGCGTTCGGTACATCGAAATAGTCGTCGCGTAACAGAAGCTATTCAGCAGATAGAAGCTCGAACAGGGCGCGATGCAACAGATTCAGAAGTGGCTAAAGAAATGGGGATTAGTGTTGCTGATTACCATAATTTGCTTAAGGATAGTTTGGATAGCAGACTCTTTAGTTTCGAGGAGATGATCAATCCTCAGCATGAAGGTCCAGGGGAGTCTTTTGCTAACGATGATCCCGGTCCAAATCAAAATTTTGAGCGAGAAGCATTTTTAAAAGCGCTAAGTGCAGCTATAAATAACTTACCAGAACGGGAAAAGTTGGTGTTAGCGCTCTATTATGATGAAGAGCTCAATTTAAAAGAAATTGGTCAAGTTATAGGTGTAAGTGAGTCTCGAGTTAGTCAGATCCACAGTCAAGCAGCGTTAAGGTTGCGTTCGCGACTAAGTGATTGGCAATAAAAAGGGTTGACCAGACTCAACGTAATTGCGGTAATTAAGTGTAGACTCAACAAGTTGCGTAGTTCTAACAGGAGGCCGTCTTGAATAAAGACATGAAAATTCTTGTAGTGGATGATTTCTCCACAATGAGACGAATTATTAAAAACCTATTGCGCGATCTGGGCATGACAAATGTTCAGGAAGCGGATGATGGTCAGACTGCACTACCGATCCTTAAGCAAGGGGGAATTGATTTTCTGGTCACAGATTGGAATATGCCAGGAATGACCGGTATCGATCTTTTAAAAGAAGTTCGTTCTGATCCCAACTTAGCTCACATGCCTGTGCTTATGGTTACAGCAGAAGCTAAGAAAGAGCAGATCATTGCGGCGGCGCAAGCAGGGGTAAACGGCTATGTAGTTAAGCCATTTACTGCAGCAGTGCTGAAAGAAAAGATTGATAAGATCTTTGAACGCCTAGGATAAGAAATAGGGTCCGTTGTAATGATTGCAGGAACAGATAAAGGTGTAGGGCGCTTCGAAATGGAATTGCAGTTGAAGGCTCAGGAATTGGTTTCCGTCCTGAATGAAGGGGATCTCTCTGAAGCCATGGATCTGATCCAAGAACTCCATGAATTCAGACATAAGACCTTCTTTAGTGAAGTGGGTCATCTGACTCGTGGTCTGCATGAAGCGATTAAAGCCTTTTCATCCGAGCTAGGTACTAGCTTGGAATTGGATGATGATGCAGCACCTAAAGATGCGGATGCAGCTGATCGTCTCAATTATGTAATTGAAGTTACCGAAAAAAATGCACATGAAACCATGGACCGTGTCGATAAGGCGCTGGGTTTGGTTGATCGTTTAGATTCACAGAGTGAACGGTTTAAGGACCTATTGTCGCTAGTTGGTCAGCTGGAAAAAGAACACGACAATTTGAACGGTGTCTATGACCGAACATGTGCAGTAAAAGAAGAATCTGAAAAGACAATTGAAACTTTGCGGTCAGAGTTGACTGATATTGTAGTGTCTCAGAGCTATCAGGACATTACAGGGCAGCTGATCCGTCGTGTTATTAACTTGGTGACAAATGTAGAAACACACCTCGTTGGTTTGATGGAAATGGCCGCTCAGGTAGAAAAATTGTCGGGCATCGAGGTGCAAACCGCACCAGAAGATGACAAACAGGATAATAAAAAGAATCCTATTCAGGCTGAAGGGCCGCAGGTCAACAAAGATAGTGCTGATGTAGTCAGTAACCAAGATGAAGTTGATGACCTGCTTTCCAGTCTGGGTTTTTAAGAGGAGCGCCGTATGAGTTTGGATGTGGATCAGGAGATTCTTGAGGATTTTCTTGTCGAAGCAGGTGAAATCCTTGAGCAATTATCTGAACAGTTAGTTGATCTGGAACAGCGTCCAGATGACAGTGATCTGCTCAACGCAATATTTCGTGGCTTTCATACCGTAAAAGGTGGTGCAGGTTTCTTGCAACTTGAACCTATGGTTGATTGTTGCCATAACGCAGAAAATCTCTTTGATATGTTGAGAAATGGCGAAATCAAAGTTTCGCCAGAACTGATGGATGTAGTACTGCAGGCACTTGATACTGTAAACGTGATGTTTGATGCCGTAAGAGGCGGTCAAGAGCCAGAGAATGCTGATCCACAACTTATTCAGGCGCTAATTGCTTTTGCAAGTGGCGGTGCTCCAGCACCTGCTGAGGCTGCGCCTGCTCCGGTGGTGCCAGAGCCCGCTCCTGAGCCTGTAGCAAATAATGCAGATCAGAGTTCAGATGAATTTGATATGCTGTTAGATGATCTAGGAGGTCCGGCTCCTACCGAAGAGAATGCGGCGGATGACGGCCTTATCACTGAAGATGAATTCGAATCATTACTCGATGAACTTCATGGTCAAGGTAAGGGGCCTGGTTCAGAGGGCGGTTCAAAAGCACCTGCTGCCGAAGCATCACCTGCGGGTGGTGATCTGATCACAGAAGATGAATTTGAAGCATTGCTGGATGAGCTGCAATCTCAAGGCAAAGGTGCGTTTGCAGAAAAACCGGCACCAGCGGCTGTAGCGTCAGCTCCGGCACCAGAGCCAGCTCCGGCACCAGCTGCTCCAGCCCCGGCTGCTGTACCTGCTCCGGCGCCAGCTGCTCCAGAGCCTGAAAAACGTGAAAGTGCTGCTGCGGCAGCAGTTAAAGCTGCGCACCAGCAAGCTAAGCCTCAGCCTGAAAGTAATGTTCGTGTAGACACTCGCTTGCTAGACAAGATCATGAACATGGTGGGTGAGCTGGTATTGGTTCGAAACCGTTTGGTTCGTCTTGGTGTAACCCGTGAAGACGAAGAAATGGCGAAGGCGTTAGGTACGCTAGATATGGTTACGGCTGACTTACAAATGTCAGTTATGAAAACGCGAATGCAGCCTGTTAAGAAGGTTTTTGGTCGCTTCCCGCGTTTGATTCGTGACCTATCACGTAACTTGAAAAAAGAGATTCGCCTAGAGCTTCGTGGTGAAGATACTGATTTAGATAAAAACTTGGTTGAAGCACTTGCGGATCCATTGATTCACTTGGTTCGTAATGCCGTGGACCACGGTATTGAATCACCTGATGTGCGTGAAGCTGCGGGTAAGCCAAGAGAAGGTCATGTATTACTTTCTGCTGAGCAGGAAGGTGACCACATCCTATTGGTTATTCAAGATGACGGTGCTGGTATGGACGCAGAAAAACTGCGTAATCTGGCTATTGAGCGAGGCATGATGGATGCTGAAGCGGCTCGTCGTCTTACTGAACAAGAATGTTTCAACTTGATCTTTGCTGCGGGCTTCTCAACTAAGAAAGAAATTTCTGATGTTTCTGGTCGTGGCGTGGGTATGGATGTTGTTAAGACAAAAATTACCCAGCTAAACGGTACGTTGAATATTGATTCTGTAATCGGTCAAGGTTCGCGTATTGCGATTCAGGTACCTCTAACATTGGCAATCATGCCAACGCTGATGGTTATCTTGGAAGATCAAGCGTTTGCATTGCCATTGGTAAATGTTAACGAAATCTTCAACCTTGATTTGACTAAGACCAATATCGTTGATGGTCAGCAAGTGATTATTGTTCGAGACCAAGCATTACCGCTATTCCATCTTAAACGTTGGTTGATCGATGGTCAGCAAGGTGCTGATCTTCCGGAGCAAGGCCATGTGGTTATTGTTACTGTGGGTACCCAGCGAGTTGGATTTGTAGTTGATCAGCTTGTAGGTCAAGAAGAGGTTGTAATTAAGCCTCTAGGTACGATCCTACATGGCACGCCAGGTTTGTCTGGTGCAACAATTACAGGTGATGGTCGTATCGCATTGATTATTGATATCCCTAACTTGCTTAAATATCACGCTTCTTGATGTACCTGAATGAGAGCAAATAAAGATGTCTGTTAAGGTACTGGTGGTAGATGATTCTGGTTTCTTTAGACACCGTATCACTGACTTGCTCTCAGGAGATAGTCGAATAGAAGTGGTTGGCTCTGCTCAAAACGGTAAGGAAGGCGTTGAGCAGGCCAAGAAACTGAAACCTGACTTGATCACGATGGATGTGGAGATGCCGCAAATGAATGGTATCGAAGCAGTCAGAGTGATCATGCGGGAATGCCCGACCAATATACTGATGCTCTCTTCACTAACTCATGAGGGAGCTCAGGTCACATTGCAAGCGCTTGAAGCAGGTGCGCTAGATTATTTATCCAAAGATATGCGTGCTTGGATGGAGCATTCTGCATCTTTGGAAAAACAACTTAGAGATAAGGTTGTTGAATTAGGTCGTTCACGTCATTCAAAGCTACGTAGTAGCTTTATATCCCCATTTGGATCGGGCGATAGTAAAAGTAAGTCGATGGTGTTTAGGCCGGAGGCGGAAAGCAAACCGTCTAGACCTGTGCCTTCTACGAGAACTGCATCTTCTACCCCTAGGCCTGCCAGACCAACAGACAGATCGCGTACCTCTTCTAGTTTGTCCCTGCGGGAACGACCAGCCGTTTCACAGTTAAAATCAAAATCGGCTCAACCAGAAACCCTGAAACCTACAGGGCATAAGCCTGCATCAAAAATTTCTGTCCCTTCTGGCTGTAAGATTGTAGTTATTGGTTCTTCAACTGGTGGACCGGCTGCGCTGCAGCAGATATTGACTCAGTTGCCAGCGAATTTCCCTCATCCGATTTTGTTAGTTCAGCATATGCCTAAGACGTTTACGTCGGTATTCGCTACGCGTCTTGATCAACAATGTAAAATTTCGGTTAAAGAAGCAGAAGATGGCGACCGTTTGATACCCGGACGAGCGCTATTAGCACCCGGTGGGCATCAAATGATTATTGATCCGCGTAGTTTGGACAAAATCCGAATTATGCCGGGAGATGAGCGATTAACTTATAAGCCAAGTGTCGATGTTACCTATGCATCTGCAGCTAAAAGTTATGGCAACAAAGTGCTCGGTATTATTCTGACTGGTATGGGGGCTGACGGTCGGGACGGGGCCAAAATGTTACGCCAACAAGGGGCGACAATTTGGGCGCAGAATGAAGCAAGTTGTACCATTTATGGCATGCCCCAGGCAGTAGTTAATGCTGGATTGGCCAATGAGATCTTAGACTTAACCGAGTTTGGGCCCATTTTGAGTAATAGAAGGTAGTTTAGATGGATTTCACTGCTGTAATAGGTGTGTTACTAGCTTTTGCAGCCGTTCTGGGTGGTAACTATCTCGAAGGCGGACATGCTCAAGAACTCCTAAACTTACCTGCTGCTGCAATCGTTATTTGTGGCACTCTAGCTGCCGCGATTATTCAGTCGCCAAAACAGGATTTTGCTCGCGCAATCAAATTGATTGGTTGGGCTTTCGGCAATAATCAGCAAGACCTGAAAGGCAAGATTGATGAGATTGTACAATGGTGTGTTATTGCACGTCGTAAAGGCCTTTTGTCTCTAGAGGCAGAAGCAGATAAGCATAAAGATGATTTTGTTAAGACCGGTCTACTTTTATTAGCTGATGGCAAAGGGCCTGATGTTATTAGAAGTACCCTAGAGGTTGATCTTATTACGATGGAACAACGGGACCTCCAAGGTGCTAAAGTAATAGAGAGCATGGGTGGATATGCACCAACCTTGGGGATTATTGGTGCGGTCTTAGGTTTGATTCATGTAATGAGTAACCTTTCTGATCCAGAAAGCTTAGGGAGTGGTATCGCTACTGCATTTGTCGCTACCATCTATGGTATTGGTATCGCTAACTTATTCCTGATTCCTGTGGCAAACAAAATTAAGAGTCTGATTTCTATGAGATATCAGGCCCAAGAGATGGTGTTAGAGGGGTTGATGTTTATTGCAGAGGGGCAAAATCCTAAGGCGATTCAACAACGCCTTCAAGGTTATTTGAGATAATTATGCCCCGTCGACAGATAGTAGATGATAGTGTTCGCAATGACCGTTGGGTTATCTCTTATGCGGATTTTATTACTTTGCTGTTTGCGTTCTTTGTAGTGATGTATGCGATTTCGTCGGTTAATGAAGAAAAATATAAGCATTTAACCGAAGCGCTTGCGGGTGTTTTTGTTGGTGTAGACCAAGCGATTGATAGTAATCCGGCTCCAGGCGAAGGAAAAAGTGAGAGTGGATTTGCTATCTTTATAGGTGGTAAAACCGATGTAGATGTGCCGGAAGTTACAATTTCTCCGCCAGATCAGGAAGAAACAGACGCTTTAAAAGCGCTGCAACAGGAGATGGCTGTAGCTTTTGCTAAGTTGATTGATGACGGGCAACTTCGAATTACAGGTAATGATCTTTGGCTTTCTATCGAGTTGAGATCAAATTATCTATTTGATTCAGGTGGTGCGCTACCTAATATTCTTGCGGACCAATTGCTGGAGAAGATAGCAATTATGCTTAAGGGACGACCTAACCCCATTCATGTGGAAGGGTTTACCGATAACCAAAGAATATCGACCGATGCTTATCCGTCAAATTGGGAACTATCAGCTGCTAGGGCTGCAGCAGTAGTAAGATTGTTAGCTCAATTTGGAGTAGAGCCAGAGCGAATGGCTGCTGTGGGCTATGGTGAGTTTCAACCTGCTTACAGCAACCGCACCGCTGAAGGCCAGAAATTAAATCGCCGAGTGTTGATTGTCGTTTCTCGAGATGAAAAGGTCCGTAGAACCGTATCTTCATTTGGTAGTCAGCAGGTCAGTGCTGATGCTGTATCAACGGTGTTATCAACGCCGGAAGAAGAAACGGTACCCGTAATTGAACAGGTAGAAACCGGAGATGGTGATGTTTTGTTCAGAAGAGCTGAACCTAAGCCACCGGAACAGGAAGAAAATTAAATGCATGTATGGTCAGTTGCCAACCAGAAGGGTGGTGTCGGCAAAACAACAACAGTAGTGACAATCGCTGGGTTATTGGCGGAGGTTGGCTATCGTGTCTTGTTGATTGATTTGGATCCGCATGGATCTTTGACCAGTTATTTTGGTTATGACCCCGATGAATTGGAAGACAGTGTCTATGATCTATTCACTGGCAGTAGCCAAGTTAAGAAAGATGACGTAACGCGCCTGCTTTTAAAAAGCAGTCATGAGCGTATAGAGCTGATACCTGCTTCTACAGCCATGGCGACATTAGAACGTAAAGCAGTAGGTGCAGAAGGTATGGGTCTGCAGGTTGCCAAAGCCTTAGCACACGTTCGTGATCAGTATGATTATGTGTTGATTGATAGTCCGCCTGTTTTAGGGGTGTTAATGGTTAATGCTCTTGCTGCATGTGAGCACTTGCTAGTTCCTGTTCAAACCGAGTTCTTAGCCTTGAAAGGTCTAGAACGCATGGTGAGAACGATCAATATGATTAATCGTGCTCGTAGTAAAAAACTGAGCTTTACGATTATTCCGACGTTCTACGATCGCAGAACTCAAGCTTCAGTAAGTAGCTTAAGAGAACTCCATCATAATTATCCAAATGAGATCTCTAACGCGGTTATTCCGGTAGATACCAAATTTAGAAATGCGAGTATTCAAGGGCTTGTGCCTTCGGTTATGGACTCCAGTAGTCGAGGGGTTCATTCTTATGCGCGTTTATTGCGTACTTTATTAGAACGTCAAAAGCAGGAGGCCCTATGAGTCAGTCAGATAAAAAGCCTCTTGAGCAGGATGATGTAGAAGTTCATGGCGTTCAAAAGCTAGTTTTCGATTATCTAGAATCGCTGCTATCAGATCCCGATGCGGGTGCAATTGATACGGAAGCTGAAATTGCGGCCATTGAAGAGCAGATCGCTGCAGAAGAAAGTCTAGAGCATCAAGGTTTAGGTGTCGAAAGCGAAGAAAATGCTTTGCTTGCTGAATCGACAGATCAAAATACTGAAGAGCCAGAGCCAGAGCCAGAGCCAGAGCCAGAGCCAGAGCCAGAGCCAGAGCCAGAGCCAGAGCCAGAGCCAGAGCCAGAGCCAGAGCCAGAGCCAGAGCCAGAGCCAGAGCCAGAGCCAGAGCCAGAGCCAGAGCCAGAGCCAGAGCCAGAGCCAGAGCCAGAGCCAGAGCCAGAGCCAGAGCCAGAGCCAGAGCCAGAGCCAGAGCCAGAGCCAGAGCCAGAGCCAGAGCCAGAGCCAGAGCCAGAGCCAGAGCCAGAGCCAGTACCGGCGACAGCTCCAGACCAGTCGCAATTATCCGCTGCAGGTTCAGGGGCAACAAGTCGAGAGATCAACTGTGTATTAATAAAAATGCATGGCTTAAATTTGGCGATTCCGTTCGATTACATTGAAGGAGCGGTGCATTTAAGTTCCGTATCTCTCACATTGGATGCAGCGCATGACTGGTGTCTAGGTCGTTTCGGTGGAAGCAGTGCAGATACCAATGTTATTGATACTGCATTGTGGTTGATTCCCGAGCGTTACCAGCCGGAAATGGCTAAATACGATGAATTAATTATTCTTCGTGGTCGTCATTGGGCGCTTGCTTGTGATGAGTTGGTAAAATCGGTTCGAATCCCTGTGGATAAAGTATCTTGGGCTGGTAGTGATAATCCACGTAAGTGGCTATGGGGTACTTATATGGAAGAGCGTTGTGCCATTTTAGATATTCCTGAATTGATGAATCAGTTTGATAAGGCCTTCTAACGGATAGAGGCTTTGGAGAGATAATGCCGTCATTGTTTGAAATTATTCTATTTGTTATTGTGTTAGGTACGGGTTGCACAAGCTATGTGTTGTTTAAGCGCTTACAGAAAAATGAGCGTCAGCATCAGGCGCTTATCAATGTCTTACGCAATGAAATTCAAGCAATGACTAATGGTTCCATCGGCATGGGGCGCCGTCTTATCGAGGTGGAGCAGAAGCTGAATCTCACCGCAGATAAACAACTGGAATTAGAAAACCGAGACCCATCTGCTTTGGCTTACAATCAAGCGACCCGTTTAATGGAGATGGGGGCAGATGTTGATGATCTGGTCAAAAATTGTGGGTTAGGTCGACCTGAAGCGGAATTGATGGCGCTGTTACATAAAGAGTTGCAGGCGCCTCATGAGGCATTAGGTTCAGATCGTTAGTTCTTCTGCTCTGCTGCCTTAATGATCTCAGCCGGATCATGTTTTAGGCTGTAAGCAAAGGCAATTACTTCCGCAATCGCTCTGTAGAGTGATTCAGGAATCTCGTCACCCAGTTCAAGTCTGATTAACACTTCCACAAGTTCAGGGCTTTCGTGGATGTGGATATTATTTTCTTCTGCGAGCGCAATGATCTGTTCAGCAATTTCCCCCATACCTTTAGCAACGATGAGCGGGGCCTTGCCCATCTCTTGATCGTATTTCAGGGCGATCGCTTTTTGTCGCGGAGCATCTAAATCAGGTTTGGAAAATTTCATGTATGCAGATCGACTAGCTGTTTATGAACCACCTGATCCTGACGAGGGGCTTGACCCTCATGCCAAGTGATTTCTGAATTATTAAAACCACACATTCTTAATTTTTCAGCAAACTCTTCGGAGCGCTCTCTCAATTTTTCTGCGGTATCTTTTTGTTCACACCAAAATAGCGTACTGATTTCATGTCCATCTGTTAACCTGATTTCAGCATCGACGCCGCCTTGCTCCTCAAGATCAAAGTGCAGTCGAACCCGCCAAACTGAAATCATTTCGCCTGCAGCGTTAGTCCCGCCTTCTCGGCTAAGTCTAAGTTCTAAATTCTCCCAGCTTTCACCTTGTTTAATCGGTAGATCTAGTTGTAATACGCGCTCAAATCCGCCATCTGGCAGCTCGCGCCACTGATGAAGAGAGTTTATCTGTTGGCTGGTAACTCTAGATTGTAGGCCTTTAATGATTTGATCAAAACGTTCTCGTTGTTCAGCAGGAAGTTTGTCGCTGAGCTGTTGCAGTTGCTGCAACTGGGCTTTCATATCTAAAGGGCTTGCACTTCGTCCTTGGCTTAATTGGCGCTCAGTACTTAGCCCACCTAATTCAACGTTTTGACGTATCTGAGAGGGCGCTTCGCTACTCCCCGGGCGGACGCCGAACAGGTTCAGCATGCTACGAACTACACTGCCTATCTGAGAGGTTTGGCTCGCCTCAGTCGAAGTGGCTTGTGCCAACTGATTAAAAGCCGTAGCTGTAGGTTGCTGTACAGGCAAAGTATTTCGCAGTATTTCCTGTATAGCTGGTTTGTCTAAAGCGGAATTTAACGTCAGAGGTGGTTCCTGAATACGCAGAACCTGGACGTTTTGATTGCCGTTCGAGACCAATTGCAATTGAGCGCCCTGCGGAATAGGTCGAGGCGATTGAACCTCTACTTTTGAACCGTCTGGAAGCGCCAAGCTTACAAGGTGATGTATTGGTGGGCCTGTTCTAACAGGTGCAGGGTTTTGTTGGACCTGTTGTGCAGCTGGGTTAGTTTTATCTGCAATGTTTTGCTGTTGCGGTTGTATCGAAGGTCCAGTGGTTTGTGAGGTAGTTACTGTAGTTGCCCCTTGAGTTGTGGGAGCGGGTTGGTTTTGCGGCGCGCTGTTGTTGATTGGCGTTGTAATGTTCGGCTGAGCCCCCGCAGTATTTGTTGCTTGGGCAGTATTGCTCTGAACACTTGTTGGTGTGGATGCAATTGCCGGTTGTACTGGGGTTGATCCGCCTGCTGCAGAGGTGCTTGCTTGAGCGGTTGGCGCGGGTGCTTGTTGGGCTGCCGGGCTCATATTATTTGGCTGACCAGAAGTTGTTATGGCTTGTTGCGAAGTAGATGTTGTTTGTTGGGGTGTTACTGATATTTGTTGCGGCGTTGTCGTGGTGCTCGCTGCATTAGTTTGTACTGGCTGAGTACTCGGTGTAGAAGGTGGATAGACAGGGCGACTGCTGATGACTGCAGCGGTAACACGAGTATCAGCAGGAAGTTTTAGAATATCACCTGATTGGGCAAGTTTTAACTGTATGCCAGGATCAGGTCTAGCGGCCGTATTGTTAGCGCTTTGTTGGGCTTGTTGTGGTTGATTTTGCGTATTGCTTGCCTGGGTATTGGCTGTATTGGCCGTCTGAGCAGGCTGCGGCGTGATCTGAATTTGGCCATCACTTTGACGATTTACATTAATTTTCTGCCCTACAGGTAGGGCTTGAAAGACCCCCATCTGGATTAAACGATTGTTAACTTCCAGTTTGAGCTTAAAAACTTCCGGTTGGATCTGATCCCTGCTTACCGCTACAACGGTCGCACTGACGTTCTGCCCGACTGGGAACAGTCGATTTACATTCTGAGCAGAATCGCTACTACTGCTGGTCGTTTGCAGTGGAATAGCAGGTAGTTGTGGTAGCAAGTTTAGTAACCTCTAGTCCTAGGGAGTGAGTAAGAAGCGTGCGGGCGTTATTCTATGAGAAATATATGCTGCTAAATGAGGATAAGAATCCAACTTTTAGAAAGCAATACAACAGTGCCGTGCAATCAGATATTCGTATATAATCCCTCGGTTAATAATCGGCAGATATTGTAAAAAGTATAGTGTATTGCCGTAAATTACATTTCTTAAGTGATTCCAAGTTTAAGAAATAGGTTGGAAGACTCGATTGGGTTTGGGGATTGATTTGGATACAGCGTTAATACAAGTTGAAAACCTGTTTTGTGAGCGTGACGAACGTATTTTGTTCGAAGATCTAAATTTTTCTGTATCACAAGGCGAAGTTATCCAGATTGAAGGCCAGAACGGTAGCGGTAAAACTACGTTACTTAGAATCCTCAGTGGTCTATCTAATCATTATGAAGGCGATATCTACTGGGAAGGTGAGCCTATCTCAGAGGTCCGCGAAGAATTTCGTCGAGAACTCCTATATTTTGGTCATCACCCTGGAGTGAAGGCTGTGCTTACGCCTGAAGAAAATCTCCAATGGTATGCTGCTATGCATCCGGGGATAAGTGTCGCTGATATCCCTATGGCGTTGGATAAAGTGGGATTAACTGGTTTTGAAGATTCTCCCTGCCATACGCTTTCTGCAGGTCAGAATCGTCGAGTGAGTCTTGCGCGTTTGTATTTAAGTAGCGCTAAGTTGTGGATTCTAGATGAGCCTTTCACTGCCATTGATAAAAAAGGTGTTGCTGAAAAAGAACAGCTTATTCTTGATCATGCGAAGCAAGGTGGTTGTGTGATTTTGACCACTCACCATGAGCTAGGTGTGGGCGAGCAGGTTCGTCGATTAAATCTTGATGAATTGGCGGGAACTTAATGGACCAGACAGTGACAAAAGATGAGTTAGGTCAGGGCGATACGTCTGTATCAAGTTTATTCTATGCCGTATTAAAGCGGGATTTAATGTTGGCTTATCGCAAAAAAAGCGATTTGTTTAATCCGCTCATTTTCTTTTTAATGGTCGCGACATTATTCCCACTGGGTGTGAGCCCTGAACCAACGTTCTTGGCTGAGGTGGCTCCCGGTGTTGTTTGGGTAGCAGCATTGCTCGCTACCTTATTGTCTATGGATAGCCTATTTCGATCGGATTTCGAAGATGGAACATTAGAGCAGACGCTGTTAAGTCCACAGCCTCTGTTTGTGGTTGTGTTGGCTAAAGTGATTGCTCACTGGATGATGAGCGGTCTGCCATTAACGCTATTAGCACCCTTACTCGGGGTTATGCTGTTTTTACCAGCAGAAGGAATGAGTGGCTTGATGTTGAGTCTGTTGTTAGGGACACCAACATTAAGTTTGATCGGTGCCATCGGTGCGGCATTGACGGTGGGATTAAGAAAAGGTGGCGTGCTGATATCTCTACTGGTGCTACCACTGTATATCCCTGTGCTTATTTTTGGTACCAGCGCAGTTCAGGCGGCAGTGACAGGATTGCCGCTTGCTGGGTATTTTGCGTTGTTAGGCGCTATTTTAGCTTTGGGTGTTGTGATGGCGCCTCTTGCAATTGGTGCTGCATTACGAATTTCCGTGAGCGGATAAGTTTAGGTTGTTATGAGCGAAAAGAAGAAGTGGATGCCCCGTTGGTTTTATCAATTGGCATCGCCACGCTGGTCTTATGAAATTATGGGTAAGTTGCTGCCCGGATTTGCAATCGCAGCAGCTATTGCACTTATTGCAGGTGTTGTTTGGGCGCTAGGTTTTGCTCCAGAGGATTACCAGCAGGGTAACAGCTTTAGAATTATCTATATTCATGTTCCTTCCGCGATCTTGGCTCAATCCTGCTACATGATGATGGCAATCGCAGGTGCAATCGGGCTTATCTGGAAAATGAAAGTGGCCGATATGGTCGCTAAGTCTTGTGCGCCTATTGGTGCTTCCATTGCGATCTTAGCTCTAGCTACAGGTGCAATTTGGGGTAAACCTACTTGGGGTTCTTGGTGGGTTTGGGATGCGCGCTTAACGTCTATGCTAATCCTTCTATTCCTTTACTTGGGCGTTATTGCTTTGAACTCAGCAATCGAGAGTGAAGCGACGGCGGCTCAAGCTTCTGCAGTTTTATCTTTGGTTGGTTTAGTGAATATCCCGATCATCAAATATTCAGTTGACTGGTGGAATACTCTACATCAGCCAGCAACATTTACCTTGACTGAGAAACCGGCGATGCCCGCGGAAATGTGGGTGCCACTCCTCGTCATGGTCATAGGGTTTTATTGTTTCTTCGCGGTCTCTTTGATGATGCGTACTCGAAATGAAATTTTATATCGAGAACGTCGCTCCAGTTGGGTGCGGGAATTGATAGAAAAACAGAGAGGCTAATTCAGTGAGTTTTGATAGTTTTTCAGATTTTGTCGCGATGGGCGGACATGGTTTATATGTCTGGTTGAGTTATGCCATCGCTCTATTCGTTATTGTTATTAATATTGTGAATCCGGCACTGCAAAAGAAGAAGGTTATCTCTGATCTTGTACGTCGCCTGCGCAGGGAGAAAAAATCTTCATGAACCCTAAACGCAAACAACGTTTAATTATCGTTTTATTTATTGTTTTTGGTGTCGGAGCGGCTGTTGGCCTAACTATGTTTGCTCTTAGCCAAAATATAAACCTTTTTTACTCTCCAACTGAGATTGCTAAGGGCGAAGCGCCTAAGGATACGCGAATTAGAGCGGGTGGCATGGTTGTAGAGGGCAGTGTTAAGCGTGATCCTCAAAGTCTGAAAGTAACATTCCAACTTACAGATTACGAAAGCGTAATGACGGTTCATTATGAAGGTATCTTGCCTGACCTATTCCGTGAAGGTCAGGGTATTGTTTCCCAAGGTAAATTAAATGGTTCTAATGAACTTGAGGCGACTGAAGTGTTAGCTAAGCATGACGAAAACTATATGCCACCAGAAGTTGCTGAAGCACTAGAAAAGAGTGGTCATATGCCTAAACCAGAGGGTGAGGTGTTTAACAAATGATCCCTGAGTTAGGTCAGTACGCACTAATTTTATCTTTATGTTTGGCTGCGTTATTAGCGGTTGTTCCGTTAGCAGGTACTTATAGTAAGAATGCTTTATGGATGGGCTTTGCGCGTCCATTAGCGACAGGCATGTTTGCCTTCTTGATGGTCAGCCTTTTATGCCTTGGCTACGCCTTTGTTGTAGATGATTTCTCTGTTGCTTATGTCGCAACAAATTCAAATACAGCGCTACCTATCTATTACAAAATCAGTGCTATCTGGGGCGGGCATGAAGGTTCATTGCTGCTTTGGGTTGTGATCCTAGGTGGTTGGACTTGGGCTGTAGCGATTAAAAGTGACAACTTACCGCAAGATATTGTCGCGCGCGTATTAGGTGTCATGGGTATTATCAGTGTGGGTTTTATCCTGTTTACACTGATGACATCGAGTCCGTTTGAACGTCATTTGCCTCGCTTCCCACAAGAGGGTGGCGACCTTAACCCATTGCTGCAAGATATCGGTCTGATTCTGCATCCGCCAATGCTGTACATGGGTTATGTTGGTTTCTCTGTTGCGTTTGCCTTTGCTATTGCTGCTTTGCTAAGCGGCCGTTTAGATGCGGCTTGGGCGCGTTGGTCTCGTCCTTGGACAATTGTTGCGTGGGCATTCCTAACTCTAGGTATCGCATTAGGAAGCTGGTGGGCATATTACGAATTAGGCTGGGGTGGCTGGTGGTTCTGGGATCCAGTAGAAAACGCCTCATTCATGCCATGGCTGGTAGGTACTGCACTGGTTCACAGTTTAGCCGTCACTGAAAAACGTGGTGTGTTTAAAAGCTGGACCGTATTGCTGGCGATCTTTACCTTCTCTTTGAGTCTACTAGGCGCATTTTTGGTTCGTTCTGGCGTTCTTACTTCAGTACATGCTTTTGCGACAGACCCGGAGCGAGGCTACTTCCTACTTGCGCTATTGGCGATCACGATTGGTGGATCTTTGTTGATCTATGCATTGAAAGCAGCGCATGTAAAAAGTGAATCAAGTTTTGAATTGGTTTCGCGCGAGACCTTCTTGCTAGGTAACAATGTGCTATTAGTGGTAGTAGCGATGATGGTTCTATTAGGAACATTGTATCCGCTGCTTATTGATGCCTTAGGTATGGGTAAAATTTCGGTAGGTCCTCCGTACTTTAACGCACTCTTTATACCTCTAATGGCTGTAATGGTTGGCTTTATGGGCTTTGGTATTCTTTCTCGTTGGAGGAGTACTAAGAGTTCATATCTTACCGCTCAATTAGTCATTCCATTTGTATTGAGCATTGTCTGTGCTGCTGTGTTCCCTATGCTGTATGGCGATGGCTTTGATTGGTACGTATTCCTAGGCATGGCGCTTGTATTCTGGATTACGTTCGTATCGATTAAAGATATTTGGAACAAAGTTTCACACCGTAAGGCACCTTTGAAGGCACTAACTACCTTGTCTCGTAGCTATTACGCGATGGTATTAGCCCATATTGGTGTTGCGGTAACGATTGTTGGTATGACCCTCGTTTCTATCTATAACGAAGAGCGCGATCTTAGAATGGTGCCAGGGGACAAACTTAGCTTTAAACAGTACGAGTTTATTTTTGACGGCACTCGAGATGTTGTAGGACCTAACTATGTTTCAGATAAAGCGCGTTTACGTGTACTGAAAGACGGTGAGGCTTATGGTGAGCTTTTCCCAGAAAAACGTATGTACAACGCCAGCGGTACAGTTATGACTGAAGCCGCAATTGACCCAGGTCTAACACGAGATCTATATGTTGCGTTGGGTGAACCGCTTGAAGGCGGTGCATGGGCGGTTCGTGTTCAGCATAAACCGTTTGTTCGTTGGTTATGGTTGGGTGGCTTGCTAATGACCGTTGGTGGTTTGTTGGCTGCGATGGACAAGCGTTATAGAAAACAAAATAAGCGTGCTGTAGCAAACGCTTAAGTATTAAGGGTAATTATCATGCGTCGCTTTGTTTTGTTTATTCCATTGGCAATTTTCTTGGGAATTGGCGTTTTTCTTTGGCGTGGTCTGCAACTGGATCCTACGGAATTACCCTCAGCGCTGTTGAATAAGCCTTTCCCTCAGTTTGAGTTACCGTCTTTGTATGACGAAGGAAAAATGCTTAACGCTGAAGATCTCAAAGGTGAAGCTGCTTTGGTGAATGTTTGGGCAACTTGGTGTCCATCCTGTAAAGAAGAACACGCACAGCTTAATAGTATTAAGGCCGAAGGCTATAAAGTTATCGGTATTAACTATAAAGATGAGCGCCAGAAAGCAAAAATTTGGTTGAATAAATACTTAGATCCCTACGCAACAAATGTTTATGACGACAAAGGAAGCTTAGGCCTAGATTTGGGTGTTTATGGTGCACCTGAAACATACGTGATCGATGCACAAGGTGTGATTCGGTATAAGCATGTGGGTGTTGTCGATCAGCAAGTGTGGACCAAGCTGAAAGGGATAATTGATCAGATCAACAGTTCTGAGAAGGTCGCTGCACAATGAAAAAAATCCTAGCGTTATTGCTGTTTTCTCTGCCTATGTCGCTATGGGCAGCTATTGATACATTCGAATTTAAGGATGAAGAAACGCGCGAACGCTTTCGTCAATTAACCTTCGAGCTACGTTGTCCAAAATGCCAAAACCAAAACTTGCAGGATTCTAACTCGCCTATCGCTTCTGATTTGCGTAACGAAGTCTACAAGATGTTGCAAGAAGGCAACGATAACGACGAAATTGTCGATTTTATGGTGGCAAGGTACGGTGATTTTGTTTTATATCGCCCGCCGGTTAATAAAGCGACCTATGTATTGTGGTATGGCCCGTTTGTGTTGGCTGTTATCGGTATTATCGTGATGGTTTTTCTTTCTCGAAAGCGCAAGAAGAAAGTGGACGACAAAGGGCAAGATCTAGATTCATCCCTTAGCGGTGATGAAGCCCAGCGCCTGAAAGATATTTTAGATAAGGGTAAAGATAAATGATTGAACTATGGGTAGGCATAGCGCTGTTAACGGTACTGGCTATTGCTTTTGTATTTTTACCCTTTGTACGTGCTAGACGCCTAATTCAAAATGAGGTTGCTGAAGATCGCGAACAACAAAATATTGAGATCTTTCAGGAGCGCTTATCCGAATTAGAAGAAGAGAAAGCTGCAGGCAACCTAGATGATACGGATTTTGCGACGTTGAAAACTGAGCTTGAGCGAAATCTGCTTTCAGATGTAAACGAGCAAAAACAGTCGAAGAAGGGCATTGCATTAACGTCGCAAACGCTAGTGACTGTAACACTGTTGGCATTAATGATTCCTGTTGCTGCTATTGGTTTGTACTCCGTTTACGGACGTTCTGCAGATCTAGAGTTATCAATGCAACAGCCGAAAGATCCTTTCAATGGTAAACAACCGACACTGGAAGAGGCCGTTGCTCAGCTTGAAAAAGAGCTCGAGCTGAATCCAGAAAACCCTGAAGGTTGGTACTTACTATCAACAACCTATATGAATCAAGGGCGCTTTAAAGAGGGGGCTGCTGGTTTTGAAAAGGTTGTGTCTTTGTTACCTGAAGATTCACCGCAGTATGCGGATGTTTTAGGTCAGTACGCACAGGCTCTATTTTTTGCCAATGAAAGTAAAATGAGCCCAGAGATCAAAACGGTTATTGATAAGACGCTAGCGATTAAGCCTCTAGAAATTACCGTTTTAGGTTTGTTAGGTATTGATCGCTATGAGCATAAAGATTACCAGGGTGCGCTAGATTATTGGTTGAAAGCGCTTCGTAACTCTGACGGTAAGACTGCAGAATCTCTTCGTTCTGGTGTGCGCAATGCTCGTGATGCCTTGATTGCTGAAGGTGTAGATGTGCCAGAAATTCCTGAGTTGATGCCAGCATCAATTAGCTTGAAAGTGAATATTGATGATCAGCTGAAACAGCAAGTTGCTGCTGATACCACTGTGTTTGTGTTTGCACGCGAAGTAGGCGGTCGTATCCCGTTAGCAGCTGTTAAACTTCAAGTTTCTGACCTACCGATTGATGTCGTTCTTGATGATTCTAAAGCGATGAATCCTCAGTCAGGCTTGTCTACGGTATCAACTGTTGAAGTATCTGCGAGAGTCTCAAAAACGGGTGAACCAAAAGAACAGCCAGGCGACCTATATGGTCTAATCTCTCCAGTTCAGGTGCGTGGTACAACTTTACCAATGATTCTTACGATCGATAGAGTTGTCGAATAAATCTGGCTCTTTTATAGTGGGTACTTATTACCGTTTTTTTAAGATAAGGTCGCGACTAAGCACATGGAAATCACTCTGCGTGAATGGTTAATAATCGGTGGGGTTGTTTTAATCCTACTGATTGTTTTGGATGGTTGGCGTCGTATGCAAATTGGGCGTAATCGCCTAAAGATGAACATCGACAAAAACTTTGTTGATCTTCCAGAGGGAGATGACTCATTTAATCCAGAGTTACCGTCAGGTGGTGCCCGCAAGGTCGCGTTAGATGATGACCCACTTTTCTCTAATCACCGTCCAAACTTAGACGGTGATTCTCCCTCTGTTGAGACTCAAAATTCTTCTGCTGCAAGTGCAATGGATGCACAAGAGATGCAGCAGCTAGCAGAAGAAAAAACTGTTAAAAAAGAAGAGCCTATAGCGCCGGTTTGGGATGATAATCTCGATATTGATGACGGTATTGTTGGCAGTGCGCGTAAGGTTGAAGTAGAGCCGACGCTAACTGTTGATGACATCCCTGTAATAGATGAACCACTTCCAAAAGAAGTAGAAGAAACAAAACCTGAAGTATCTGAATATGCTATGGATGAAGGGGTGTTGGGTCCTGCTCGCGTAGTAGAACAAACTATTCCAGAACCAGAACCAGAACCAGAACCAGAACCAGAACCAGAACCAGAACCAGAACCAGAACCAGAACTTCATTCTTACCAGGAAGTTACTGAGGAAGAGGTTCCTGTGGTTACAGCGGATGACGGTTTTGAGCAAAATACTGCTGAAATCGAAGACGCTACTGCTCCATATCATGAAGATGAAGTTCTTCAAGAGCGGTCGATAGTCGAGTTAGAACCTGAAGCAGTCGAAGAGACTGTGCAGCCAGAACCTGAAGTTGAAATTGCTCAGGAAGCAGAGCAAGAGTCTCAGTACTATGCTGAGCTTTCTGATGAAGTTTCAGAAATTCAAAGTGTTGATACTGAACAGAATCATGATGTTGAAGCAACTAATACTCAAATTAATGAGTACCAAATGCTTCAGGCAGAGTCTGAAACTGAACTTGAGTTAACAGAAGTTGTTGACGAAGCGCTGAAACCAGAACCGCGTATTGAAATAGAACAGCCTGTTGAAAATCTTGCAGAGCCAGAGCCAGAGCCAGAGCCAGAGCCAGAGCCAGAGCCAGAGCCAGAGCCAGAGCCAGAGCCAGAGCCAGAGCCAGAGCCAGAGCCAGAGCCAGAGCCAGAGCCAGTAATTGCAGCCGTAGCTGAGCCCGTTCAAGAGATTGACTTCGAAAAGCCTGTAACGCTTCTTATGGATGAGCTTGATGAAAAAGAGCATATCCATGAAAACGAACAGGAACCTGAAGCTTTCCCTCAACTAGATCTTGAGGGTGTTGAAAACAACACGCCTTCAGCTATTGAGGATGATCCTCAAACAGGTTTTGATTTCGGTCATGTGGAAGAAGATCCATATGCCAATCTAACTCTAGGTTCGGCGCTAGATAATGATTGCTCCGAGCTTTCAGTTACAGAGACTATTTCAAAAGCCCCGGCAGTTGAGGTTGAGCAGACTGAAATTGTAAATGCCAGAATTGAAGAAGCAATGGAGCCTGAGTATCTACGTGAAGAAGTAGAATATTCGCCAGAACCAGATGCTATGGTTGAGCAAGTTGAAGTTATTTCCGATGTTCAGCCAGAGCTAGAACCAGTTGTAGCGCCTGCAGGTGTGCAGCGGAAGCCTCTAGAGAAAGATCCAGATCCTGAAAATGTCTTGGTGATCTCTGTAATTGCAAAAGAGCAGCCGCAGTTTAACGGTCCTGTATTGCAAAAAATAGTTGATGCCTGCGGTATGAACTTTGGCGAAATGGATATTTACCACCGTTTCGAAAAAGCTTCGGGTGTTAGTCCTGTACAGTTCAGTATGGCAAATGCGCTTCCACCAGGCACCTTCGTTCAAGACAATCCCGAATCACTTACGACAAAAGCGGTGATGTTCTTTATGTCTATGGAAGAACCGCAAGATGTCATGGATGCCTTTGAGTGTATGTTGGCTACTGCAGAAACTGTAGCGAAGCATCTTGGTGGCGAAATGCTCGATGAAAATCGATCGGTGCTAAGAAGCCAGACGATGGAACACTATCGACAGCGTGTTCGCGATTTTGAAATGAAAACTCTTAAAAAGCGTGGCCGTTAAGCCACGCTTTCTTCTCTCTATACCTCTGATTGAGTCTTACCGTGTCTATACAAGAACAGATCGAATCTCTGCGTGAGCAACTAAACCAGCATAACTATCGTTACTATGTTTTGGATGATCCAGAGGTTCCGGACGCTGAGTATGATCGACTTTTCCATGAGTTGAAAAAGTTAGAGAGAGAAAATCCTGAGCTAATAACATCTGATTCACCGACTCAAAGGGTTGGTGGGCAGCCTCTATCGGCCTTTAGCCAAATTGCACATGAACTGCCGATGCTCTCTTTGGATAACGCCTTTAATGAAGAGGATATGCAAGAGTTCAACCGTAGAGTGGTAGAGCGTTTAGATCAACAAGGTAGTGGTTCTATACAATATGCTTGTGAGCCAAAATTAGACGGTATTGCTGTAAGTTTGCTCTATGAAAATGGTTTGCTTGTTCGTGGCGCAACGCGCGGTGATGGCACGACGGGTGAAGATATCACGCTGAATGTACGTACCATTCCTACAATTCCTTTAAAGCTAACAGGCAGTGGTTATCCAGAGCGGATAGAGGTCCGTGGTGAAATCTATATGCCGAAAGCAGGTTTCGAACTGTTAAATCAACGAGCAGCTGCAACGGGACAAAAGCCATTTGTAAATCCACGTAATGCTGCAGCAGGGAGCCTTCGTCAGTTGGACCCCAAGATTACCGCATCTCGACCTCTAGAGATGTGTAGTTATAGCGTTGGTATCGTTTCTGGCGGTGAGTTGGCTTCTGAGCATGCGGCCATACTGACCCAGCTAAAGGAGTGGGGCTTTAAACTCAACCCGTTGTTAGATGTTGTCGATGGTGTGGATGGTTGTATGACGTACTATCAAAAAGTCTCTGAGCTGCGTGATTCGCTTCCTTACGAGATCGATGGTGTCGTTTTTAAAGTAAATAACCTTGAGCAGCAAAAGCAGTTAGGTTTTGTATCACGAGCGCCACGCTGGGCAATAGCGCATAAATTTCCTGCTCAAGAAGAGATGACAACAATTCGTGCAATTGAATTCCAGGTTGGTCGTACAGGTGCTGTTACCCCTGTGGCTCGTCTAGAGCCTGTTTTCGTGGGTGGTGTGACGGTTTCTAACGCCACCTTACACAATATGGATGAGATTGAACGTCTCGATGTGCGGGCAGGTGATACGGTGATCATTCGTCGTGCTGGCGATGTGATTCCTCAAGTTGTTCGAGTGTTGCATGATAGAAGGTTACCCGAAGCAGAAGCGGTAGAGTTCCCTAAATCTTGTCCCGTATGCGATTCGGCTGTAGAGCGGCAAGAGGGGGAGGCAGTTGTTCGTTGTACGGGTGGTTTGTATTGTGCGGCACAACGAAAAGAGGCGCTAAAGCACTTTGTATCCCGCAAGGCGATGGATATCGATGGCTTAGGTGATAAGTTAATCGAAATGCTAGTCGATCTGGATATGTTACATAATCCGGCGGGCTTATTTACATTGGATCAAGCGGAGATCGCTAAGCTTGAGAGAATGGGGCCTAAGTCTGCCGAGAATCTGATTAATGCGATTCACAACAGCCGTAATACACAATTGCCGCGTTTCCTATACGCTTTGGGTATTCGTGAGGTAGGTGAGGCAACTGCTCGGGCGTTAGCGCATCATTTTGGCAAGTTAGATACTTTGATGTCAGCATCTGAAGAAGAGCTTATCGATGTGCCTGATGTAGGGCCGATTGTAGCGAAGCATATTACTCAGTTTTTTGCACAGGAACATAACCGCGAAGTTATCGATGCCTTGATTAATGAGGCTGGTATTTCTTGGGAAGCGATAGAAAAACCGTCTGAAGATGAGTTAGTCTTGCAGGGCAAAACGTGGGTTCTGACGGGTAAGTTGGAGCGT
The DNA here is from genome assembly GCF_047778115.1 of Neptuniibacter sp. QD48_55. Classification (GTDB taxonomy): domain Bacteria; phylum Pseudomonadota; class Gammaproteobacteria; order Pseudomonadales; family Balneatricaceae; genus Neptuniibacter. The sequence continues at coordinate 630,755 of NZ_CP180555.1, forward strand.
ATGGGGCGTAGTGATGCGAAAAATCACTTGTTGGCTTTAGGCGCCAAAGTGGCTGGCAGTGTCTCTGCAAAAACTGATTGTGTAGTGGCTGGGCCGGGTGCTGGCTCAAAACTTAAAAAGGCAAATGAGTTAAACATCGCAACGATGGATGAAGATGAGTTTGTTAACTTTCTAGCTGAGCATGGAGTGAATCTGTAATGCTAATTCGGTTCAATCATAAAGCTTATGGTGTGTTTATCATTTCATTGCTTCTTTCTGGTTGCTTTGGTGGGGCTGCCACTAAGCCAGCTCTGATGATTTGTGATGAGTTAGACGATACTGATGATTGGATTGAGCCGGCTGTGAATGTTCAGCAAAAATACGGTACTCCTCTGGCTTTAACTTTAGCTATGCTTGAACTGCCATTAACTGAGCTGGATAAAAAGCATGTCCGCCCTCGTGCTGCAGATTGGGATGAATTCCGTATCCGTAGTGAGCGTTGGGATGCTGAGCCTACAGAGGTAGAAGATGCCGTTCATTTTGTTGGTTGGTTTACACAGCAGAGCGTGAGCCGTAATGGTCTTGCTTGGAATAATGCAGCAGGTCACTACTTGGCACTTCGGCTAGGTCATGGTGGTTATCACCGTTTTGATTCAACTAAATATCCAGAACTTACTCAGCAAGCGCGTGGTATTCAACAAAGATATGATCGCTGGCAGCGTGAATTGCACGGATGTAAAGACCGTTGGCAGGGGGAAAGCTGGTTTAGTAAGTTGAAGATCTGGTAGTCCCACCTTTATGATCATCCCCTATCAAGAACTTGAACCAGATACACTCACGGCATTGATCGAAGAATTTGTCAGCCGTGATGGTACTGACTATGGTGAATATGAGTTCTCTCTCTCCGATAAAGTCGGCCAAGTAAAATCTCTCTTGCAATCAGGGCAGGTCGTTATCTTGTTCAGCGAGAGTACAGGGCTTTGTAATATAGTATCTAAAGACACATTGTAGCGCTGGGCCTTTCTATTCGATCTGCAAGGCCTTGGATAATCAGCGAGGTACTTATATGGATCAGTTAGAACAAATTGTCAGTTTAGTAGCACTGACGATGGGAGTTGGTTGGGCAAGTGGTATTAACTTATACGCTACTGTCCTAATGTTAGGTATGCTCAATAATATGGGGCATATAGCCTTACCAGAAGAGTTACAGATTGTTAGTGATCCGCTAGTATTGATGGCTGCTGGTGCTATGTATTTTGTCGAGTTTTTTGCCGATAAAGTACCTGGTGTCGACACTGGCTGGGATACATTACACACCTTTATTCGAATCCCCGCAGGCGCAGCTTTAGCTGCCAGTGCAGTAGGCGACGTAACGCCAGCAGTAGAGCTGGCTGCAGCTTTGGCTGGTGGCACATTAGCAGCAGGAAGTCATGCGGCGAAAGCGGGTGGGCGCGTACTAATTAATACTTCACCAGAGCCTGTGACCAATTGGACGGCTTCAATTAGTGAAGACCTGCTGGTGTTAGGTGGCTTGTGGGCTGCACTTAACCACCCTATTTGGTTCTTAGCTGGCTTAGTAATCTTTATATTACTGTTGGTGTGGCTGCTTCCAAAAATCTGGCGCGGCGTGAAAAAGGTGTTTAGATTTTTTGCTGGGTTGTTCGGCGGTAATAAAGAGGAGCCTAAGGAGCTATCATCGCATCCACCGCAACGTCCTAAACCCATCTCTCCAAATGAGGGCCGCTGACCAGTAAGCGCAAAAGGTCAGTTCTACAGACGATGCCAACAACTTGGTCTTGATCATCAACCACTGGAACGGCATTGATATCATTCTCAATAAAATTCATCGCGACATCTTGAACCATAGTTTCAGGTGTCGCTGCCGTTAGCTTTTTAGTGCATAAAGATCGGACAGGGGAGAGGGAATCTGTCCCTGCTGCAATAAGATCTGTTTTGTGAATAAGCCCTAAGGGGCGTTGATCTTCTTCCATTACCACCAAGTGATTGATTTCCAGAGAGTCCATTCGTTTCCAAGTGCTACTGATCGGGGTGCTCGGTGTCACACTATGTACCGGCGAAACCATAATCCTAGAGACCGTCAACTGTGGGCTGTTAGGTTCAGTATGGCTATCGGCAGTATTAGAGGTATAGGCCCGGCTGGCGTTGTCATTATTTTCTGGGCCTTTGTGAGGCCCAGGAATAACAAATTTTTCACCGTCGGCATGGAGGCGATCCTCCATATCTGCGCTACGGTGGCTATGGCGGCTGTGTTTTAGAGAATCAACACCTTTCTCCCTAAAGAGAGACTCTTTAGGTGTTTGTATTCGATAACCTTGATCGTATACGTAAAGTGCCATAGCTACTCCAGCCAAACAGGGATAAACCAAATATAAAACTGAAGCTACATGTTATGCAACTTCAGCTATACCCTATTATATCGTCTGTTTTATCAACTTCTTAATGATAAAGCGGGCAGGGTTAATGGCATCAATGACATCTTTGGGAAGGGGGAGTGGCTCATCGCAAATCATCGAGGCTAATAGTTCGGCTGAAATAGGGCAGGTAATTAACCCTTTGGAACCATGACCTGTATTAACGTAGAGATTAGGGTGATGCTCTGTTTCTGCATTCTCAAAGCGCCATTTTCGATCTTTGCTTAGTTGTGCGAAGGTTTCAATAAATTGATCTTGCACCGGTGCAGGACCCACAATCGGCATGTAATCTGGCGTGCTGCAGCGGAAGGCTGTGCGTCCTTGAAGCTCATTAGGTTCTGAAGCTAAATCTGCATGTATGTCGGGTAGAACCTTACTTAACTTTTCTAGGTTGGATTGATGGTCATCTTGTGTGACATTGCGCTCTTTACCTTGAAGATCATAAGTCGCGCCAAAGCAATACTGTTGATTCTGAGCTGGTGAGATATAACCATCACCACAAACCACACTGTTTAACTGACTATTCGTTGGTTTAGGTTCAGTAATAGATACTTGGCCTCGGATGGTTTTAAGGGGCAGATGATCTGTTTGATTAAATTGGTTCGCCATCTCGGCATTACAGATAACAACATGGCTAGCCGATAAGGTCTCTCCGCTTTGTGTTGCTAACTGCCAATAACCTTCTGCAAAAGATAATTCTTCTACTTGCTGTTGTAATACCGATATATTCGGATGATCGACAAAATGTTTGCACAGCGCTCGTGGCGAAACCCAACCAGCAGAAGGGAAAAATAAGCCATCAAAATTTACGGCCGTGTTAGCGATCTCAGATAATTCTTCAGCGCTTTTATGAGAAACAAGTTCTTGTGGATAAGTTTCTTGTTCGATCAGATTGTTTTGACGGGCGAGTTCTTTATCGCTCGTTGCTAATTGCATAACCCCACATTGAGACCAAAAGGATTCTTCGGGGTCTATGAGCTTAAGCATGTTAACGCTGTATAGAAAGCCGCTTAGGTGTAGCTCGCCCTGAGTCGTTTGCTTGACTGGTAGCTTGGCGTATAAAGCACCCTGAGGATTACCGGATCCGCCAGTAGCTAGCTGATTTTCTTGTTCGATCAACCTGACTTTGACGCCTCGATCGGCTAAAGCCCGCGCAGTCGAGCAACCTGAAAGGCCGCCACCAATAATCGTGACCTCTTCTGGCTTTTTAGATGCTGGTAGTTCAAACCACGGCTTATCAATTGTTTTAGAGGCTTGGTTCTCAACAAAGGTACCGACCAACATTTCACGCTTACGACCAAACCCTTTCTGTTTACGAACGTCAAACCCGACATCCTTTAAGCCGCGTTTTACAATACCTGCCGATGTGAATGTAGAAAAGGTTGTACCTGGCTTGCTCAAGCGAGCGATCTCACGGAACAGCTCCGGTGACCACATATCCGGGTTTTTAGAGGGAGCGAAACCGTCTAGATACCATGCATCTACTTTGGCGTTTAGGCGGGAGTAAGATTGTGCTGCGTCGCCGAACATGAGAAGAAGCTCAATCCTATTCTGTTGAATTTTAATCGAATGAAATCCAGCTTGGGGTAGTGGGTATTGCTCCAGAATAGCATGAGAGAGCTCTTTAAATTCAGGCCATTGCTCTAAGGCTTTATGCAAATCAGAATGAGAAAGAGGGAATTTTTCTACGGATATATACTGTAACGTTGATTGCTCAGATGAGTGTTGTAGCCATTTAGAAGCCGTAAGTAGAAAGTTAAGTCCCGTCCCAAAGCCTGTTTCTGCAATAACGAACGAATCGAACTTGTTTTGATGTACTTTCTCAATTATAAGACTTGAGTTCAGGAAAACGTATTCTGACTCCGCAAGGCCGTCTTCAATAGAAAAATAGATATCATCGAATTTATCTGAAACGGGAGTGTTGTCTCTCCAGCTTAGTCGTTGGCTCTGTTTTCTGTTCATATAGGGGTAATTAGTTTATCTGGCATACATCAAGGGGATAGTTATATATAATACTGCCACAGTTGGTTTGGTTACAGTCTGTTGTCCATAAGGCTGTTCGGAACGCCGTAATTATTAAAAAATATAATTGAGATGTTATGAAGATCGCAATTGCTGGAACCGGATATGTAGGTCTCTCAAATGCTATGCTGTTAGCGCAGCATAATGAAGTCGTTGCGGTTGATATCGTCGAAGAAAAAGTTGATCTACTTAATCGTGGGTGTTCACCTATAGTAGATGCTGAGATCGAAGACTTTCTGCAGAATAAATTACTAAATTTTAAAGCTACAACTGATAAAAAATTGGCATATTCTGATGCTGACTATGTGATTATTGCCACCCCAACAGATTACGACCCTGAAAGTAACTATTTTAATACTGATAGTGTTGAAACAGTTATTAAGGATGTGCTGGAAATTAATCCTAATGCTGTAATGGTGATAAAGTCCACCATACCCGTCGGTTATACAGTAAAAATTAAAGCTGATCTAGAAATTGAAAATCTCATTTTTTCACCTGAGTTTTTACGAGAAGGGAAGGCTTTGTACGATAATTTATATCCCTCCCGAATTGTTGTTGGTGAGCAATCAGAACGTGCAGAAATATTTGCTGGTCTGTTAGTAGAAGGTGCTGAGAAAACGGATATACCGGTGCTTTATACAGAGTCTACGGAAGCAGAAGCGATCAAGCTTTTTGCAAACACTTATCTCGCGATGCGCGTGGCCTATTTCAATGAGCTTGATACTTATGCTGAAACTCATGGCCTAGATAGCCGTCAAATTATTGAAGGTGTTGGCTTAGACTCTAGAATTGGCAGTCATTATAATAATCCGTCCTTTGGGTATGGAGGGTATTGTTTACCAAAGGATACTAAGCAACTGTTGGCAAACTACCAAGATGTCCCTAGCAATATGATTCGTGCAATTGTGGATTCGAATACCACACGTAAAGACTTTATTGCAGATTCAGTGATAAGCAAAAATCCCAACCGCGTTGGCGTCTATCGTCTAGTTATGAAGTCCGGCTCGGACAACTTTAGAGCGTCAGCTATTCAGGGAGTCATGAAACGAATTAAGGCGAAAGGGATTGATGTGGTTGTTTATGAACCAGCGCTTAATGACGAAACCTTCTTTAATTCGGCAGTAATAAAGGATGTGGATGAATTTAAGCAAAGCTGTGATGTCATTGTCGCCAATAGGATGTTAGATGAGTTAGCTGATGTTAAAGAAAAAGTCTACACACGTGATTTGTTTGGTAGTGATTAAATGAAAGTTCTTGTAACAGGAAGTGCAGGTTTTATAGGTTTTCACCTTGTAAAAGCCTTGCTCGCACGAGGGGATGAAGTTATAGGTGTTGATAACCTGAATGAGTATTATGATCCGGCACTAAAACAAGCTCGTTTGGATAATTTAGAGCAGTTTGTTAAAGATATTGCGCATACTGTTCGCTATAAGTTCATCAAAATGGATCTCGCTGATAGGGCAGCTATGGAGCTGCTTTTCTCTGAGTATCAATTTGATGTCGTGGTTAACCTTGCGGCCCAAGCTGGGGTGAGATATTCAATTGATAACCCAAATGCTTATGTTGATTCTAACTTGGTTGGTTTTGTGAATGTCCTAGAAGGCTGTCGCCATAACAAGGTGAAGCATCTCGTTTATGCATCGTCCAGCTCTGTATACGGAATGAATACTAAAATTCCGTTTTCAACTAGTGATAGGGTAGATCAGCCGATTAGTCTTTATGCTGCAACTAAAAAGTCCAATGAGCTGATGGCTCATACCTATAGTCATCTCTATAAAATTCCAACGACCGGATTACGCTTCTTTACAGTCTATGGGCCTTGGGGGAGACCAGATATGGCTTACTTCTCTTTTACTGAAAAGATAATTAAGGGTGAAGAGATAAATGTCTTTAATCATGGAGAGATGCAGCGCGATTTTACTTATATTAGCGATATAGTTGAAGGTGTTGTTCGAGTTGTTGATCATGTGCCTCAAGAAGTGAAGAGTGGCAGCTCGAGCGCGTCGGGGCCGTATAAGATTTACAATATCGGTAATAATTCTCCGATAACACTGCGCCGCTTTATAACGGCTATAGAGGATGCTTGTGGGATGAGAGCAAAAGAAAATCACCTTCCTATGCAAGCTGGGGATGTGCCCATAACTTATGCAGATGTTGATGATTTGATCGCTGATACAGGTTTCAAGCCAGGGACTGAGGTTGAAGATGGAATATCTAAATTTGTCGAGTGGTATCAGGAAGGTTATTGAGTTAGAACTGGCATCCTGAAAAAGGGGTCAGATAGGTTTGATTAAAGAGCTATTAGAGTTTTTGTAATTGGGATACTGGCAAAATTGTAATATGGCCTAGTTTATGCGGGATGCATAAATTAAAACTCTGAGTGGAAAATTGCTAATTAAAGGAAAGGTATGAAAATAATTGTGATGGCCGGTGGTACTGGCTCGAGGCTCTGGCCAGTGTCTCGTTCTTTGCAACCAAAACAATTTCTATCCCTGGTAGATGAGCGAACTATGTTGCAGTCTACTTTATGCAGAGCTGTGCCCTTAACGGATGAGTTGCCACTAATAATCTGTAATGAAGAGCATCGTTTTATTGCGGCGGAGCAGGTAAGGGAAATTGGCATGGAGGCTGAAATATTGCTAGAGCCAGTAGGTAGGAATACCGCTCCAGCTATTGCATTGTCAGCTCTACAATCAATTAAAGGGGGGCAGGATCCACTTTTGTTGGTTCTTGCTGCGGACCATTTAATTGAAGATATAAAGGGGCTTTGGGAGCAAGTTGGTAAAGCTAAGCATATTGCTGAGGCTGGTTCACTTGTAACATTTGGTATCGTGCCATCCAAACCAGAAACTGGCTATGGCTATATCCGATGTGGCGATCAAATCCAGGAAGGATATGCTGTATCTGAATTTATTGAAAAGCCTGATCTTGACGTAGCCCAGGAGTACCTTTCTAAAGGGGGGTATCTATGGAACTCGGGAATGTTTTTATTTAAGGCGTCGCGATACCTAGAAGAACTTGGGAAGTTCAGGCCAGATATTTTGGATATATGTGAAGCGTCTCTTAAGCAGACAACAACGGATTTAGATTTTATCCGCATTGATGAAGATGTTTTTAAGGGCTGTCCGGATCAATCTATTGATTATGCCATTATGGAGAAAACTTCAGCAGCTGTTGTGATGCCTCTTGATGCTGAGTGGAGTGATGTGGGTTCTTGGTCTTCTTTGTGGGATGTGTTACCGAAGGATGTTCAGGGCAATGTGTTGCGTGGAGATGTGATTGCTCACAAAACAGAAAATTCTCTGATAGATGCCTCGAGTCGATTGGTAGCTACGGTAGGAGTGAAGGACGCGGTAATTATTGAAACTCCTGATGTTGTGCTTGTGGCTGATAGATATCAAGTTCAGGACGTTAAAAGAATAGTAGAAAAGTTAAAGCTATTAGAGCGTTCGGAAGTTGAATTGCATCGTAAGGTATACCGGCCTTGGGGTAGGTATGATTCCATCGATAGCGGAGATCGGTATCAAGTGAAGCATTTAACTGTAAATCCGGGTGGTAAATTGTCGCTTCAGATGCATCACCACCGAGCTGAACATTGGATCGTAGTGTCTGGAACGGCTAAAGTTTATCGAGATGATAAGATACTGCTGCTAACGGAAAATGAGTCGATTTATATACCTGCTGGATCTATACACTCATTGGAAAATCCTGGGAAGATCCCATTGGAACTGATTGAGGTTCAATCCGGCTCTTATTTGGGAGAGGATGATATTGTCAGGATTCAAGATGACTATGGACGTGTAGTTGTCTGACAGTACTTTTTAGCTTCTAGAAATGATTTTAATAAAGTGATTGTTAATTTATTTGTTTGAGGAAATTATTGCGAGTATTTCTTGCTGTATATCTAGCTTATTCAATTCCTTGTGTGAGCATATAGGTGCCAGAGGCGGCTAAATAATTCTTGGAGAGTGGTTGTATTATCAAGGGGTATTTTGGTTGGCATGTTTATCTTTTTTTGTTGAACTATAGGGTTTAATTGTCACCCAATGGTTTTTCTCATGGGCTGTTTTTTATACGGCTGTCTTATGCTGGATGCTGTTGAATTCGGTGTTTATATTAATTGCTAAGCTTCACCGTTGAGAGCTAACGTCATACTTTTCAAGAGCTATTTTAGCATTCTTAAGCATGTTAAAATCGCTAGTTAAATAGATATGCTTCTTAACCAAAAACCATCTCAGAAAAAAGCTGTCAGCGATAAGCAGCAAAGGTACATGCGTGGAATACAAACTGGCGCTGAGGCTTTGAACGAGGTGCTTTAGTTAGGGACTTGGTTTGTTTGAAATCGGGTTCCGGTTGTCGAATGAAGGATTTTGAATGATATTTTCCGGAAGAATACATGATTGGTGCGTTAGCCAGGAAAGTCGGATTCGAGACGGTCTTGCTTTTCTAAACGACCATAAACACCGAACGGTAATTTGTATAGATGGACATGGGAAGTTAGGCGGGACATTCAGCCTTGGTGATCTTAACAGATGGATGCTAACTACTGAAGAAATAGACTTAAATCGCCCTCTTTCTGATGTCATGAACTTTGATCCAGCGTTTCATATGGTAAAGAATGAACTTGTTTTTGATGTTGATTCTTATAAGCAGTATGAGGTCCTTCCTGTAGTAGATGAGCATAAGAAAATCATTGGTGTATTACACCGAAGGAACAGTAGAACTGTAAAAATAGCAGATTTTGAAATAGGTGAAGGCCATTCTCCGTTTATGATCGCAGAGATAGGAAATAACCATAATGGTTCATTAGAGAATGCTATTGAATTAATTGATCTTGCCAAGGAAACAGGAGCGCACTGTGCAAAATTTCAGTTGCGGAACATGGATGAGTTGTACGGTGATATTGATGATGCTTCAGAGAATTTAGGAGCGCAGTATACACTGGATTTATTAAAACGCTTTCAACTGAGAGATGATGATCTAATTAAAGCTCTTGAGTATGCCAAGTCAGTAGGCTTGGTACCACTATGTACTCCTTGGGATGAAAAAAGTGTTGATCTACTGGAAACGGTTGGTGTCCCTGCGTATAAAATTGCATCTGCAGATTTGACCAATCATCGGTTGATTAGATACGTCGCAAAAACCGGAAAACCTCTTATCTGCTCAACAGGAATGGCTAGGGAAGATGAAATACTTGAAACTGTTAAAGTTCTTAAGAGTTGCGGCGCACAGTACATACTCCTGCATTGTAATTCGACTTACCCTGCCCCCTTTAAAGATGTGAATTTGAGTTATCTGCCTCGACTAGCTGATTTAGGTGATTGCCCAATTGGGTATTCTGGGCATGAACGAGATGTAAATGTTGGTATAGCTGCAGTTGCATTAGGTGCAAGTATAATAGAAAAGCATTTTACGACAGATAGAACGTTGGAAGGTAATGACCATAAAGTAAGCCTCATGCCCTCTGAATTCGCGATGCTGAGCAAGGGAGTTTCCCAGGTATTTGAAGCGATTGGCTCGGATTCTGAGAGGACAATTACGCAGGGTGAAATGATGAATAGGGTCACCTTGGCGAAGTCTATTTATGCTGCCTGTGATAAAGAGGCAGGTGAGTATATTACTGAGGGAGATGTGGTGATAAAAAGCCCAGGTAGAGGGTTGCAACCCAATTATTTGGCTGAGCTACTTCAGAAACCATTAAAGCGTTCGATAAAAAAAGGAGAAGCATTTTACCCTGATGACATATTGGAAGGGATTGTTAAACCTAGATCTGACTATAGCTTTTGGAGTAAATGGGGCATTCCTGTTCGGCATCATGACTATGTGAAATTATACAGTGTTGTGAAGTGCCCAATGCTTGAGTTTCATTTGAGCTACAAAGATCTGGAACTTAATCATAAAGACTACTTCAAGGATAAGATTGATAGCCATCTAGTTGTGCATGCTCCAGAGCTGTTCTACGGGGACCATACTCTCGATCTTACAAGTTCGGATGAAGAATATCGTTTGCATTCAATAGCGGAAATGCGAAAGACGATAGAAGTAGTTAAAGCAATTAAGCCTTTCTTTAAAAATGCCAATGAAAGAATTGGATTGGTTACTAATGTCGGTGGTTTTAGTGATGATGCTCCTTTAAGTAGAAGAGATATTAGAGAAAGGACAGAGCTTCTTAAAAAATCATTAGCTGAGCTGAATGATTCTGAGGTTGAAATTTTACCGCAGACCATGCCTCCATTCCCGTGGCACTTTGGAGGGCAGCAATTTCATAATTTGTTCTTAGATGGCGATTGGATTGTAGAATTTTGTGAAGAAACGGGTATGCGGGTTTGCTTAGATGTGTCTCATAGTGCCTTGGAATGTAACCATTCAAAAACATCTTTATCGAGATTTTTGGATAAAGTTCTGCCTTATACAGCGCATTTGCATCTGGCTGATTCACTTGGTGTTGATGGTGAAGGTCTGCAAATTCACGAAGGTGATGTTGATTGGGCGGTTGTCGCTGAGAAGATGAAACAGCACTGCCCAGAAGCAACCTGGCTCCCTGAGATATGGCAGGGGCATGAAAATGGCGGTCAAGGTTTTTGGGTGGCCTTAGAACGATTGGAAAAGGAAGGTTTTTAATGATTACTGCGATAATACCAGCGCGAGGTGGCTCTAAAAGGTTACCAGGCAAGAATATTAAACTGCTGAACGGTCGCCCTTTGATTTTTCATTCATTGGACGCTGTTTTGGGGCATGGAGAAATCTCTAAAGTTGTCTTTACGTCTGATGATGATGAGTATCTACATTTGGTGGAGAAGGAGTATGGAAATTCAGTGGTTCTGGAGAAGAGGCCTGATACATATGCCAGTGATACTAGAAAAGTGCATGATGAGATAGTTAGGTTGAAAGAGAGCAAAGTTATTGAATCAGAATGGTTCATGCTCTGTTTGCCAACGGCTCCTTTGAGAAGCTTCGAAACCGTTAAAAGGATGCTGGTTGATTGGAAGCAAGATAAAGAGGCAAGATTCTCGGCTTCTGAATACGACTTCCCTATTCAGTTCGCGTTTGAAATAGATTCTGATAACAATTGGTCGCCGATCTCGGATGAGTCGCCAATGATTACAGGTAATACGCGTTCACAAGATATTCCTGTTAGGTATAGGCCTAACGGCGCGATGTACCTGCAGAAAACTGAGACGTTAGGTCGAACAAAAACGTTTTATTTAGAGGCTAAACCATTTCTTATGGACTCAAGCGAAAGTGTAGATGTCGATACTGAACTGGATTTTAAAATTGCTGAAATAGTTATGAAAGAACAGCAGGTATAAATATGGATTACGAAGGAATTATGCCAGGTTTGACAATTAGCTCTCCGTTATTTTTTTATGATGATGAGCGAATTGACTATGGAACGTTGGGGCGTTACTTAGATGACGTATGTGCGAATGATAATGTAAGTGCTGTATATAGCATGGCTTACAATACGCGCTATAGAATGTTAGATGACGATGAGGTTTATGAAGTTAATAAGTTTATCGTTGAGCGAGTGAAAAAGAATAATAAGAAAGTATATGTTGGTCACCCTTATGTGTTCACATCAAAGGTATTGGATAATTATTTGAAAAAGATTTCAATGCTTCCTGTGGATGGTGTTTCGATGCTTTATCCAGAGCGTTATTATGGAATAGATGAACCAATTATCGAATTTTTAAATGCTCCTGTGAAATATGGCCTTAACATTGTTTTGCATGAAATGAAGCTAGTGTCAGGGTTTAATGGTGAATTAATTAATTGGCCTGCATCTTTGCTACAGAAAGTTTTCAAAGAAGTTGATTTAGTTGCTGTAAAAGAAGACAGTAAAGATGACCAAATAACCGATCTTGTTTTGGATTTATGTAAAGAAAATAATGTTCATTGTGTATTGGCGGGTGGAGGAAAAGTCCGTGCGCAGCGTTTCTTTGATAAGGGGTTAACAACATGGCTAAACGGTAGCACCATGTTTGCTCCGATGCTGATTGATAGAACTTATAAGGCTTTTCTAGAATCAGATACAAAGTACACAGAATATTACCTTTTAAATATTGAAAAACCATTTTTTGAAAATATTGTAGCTAAGCATGGGTGGCATCTTGCTCATAAAGCAGCATTGGAATTTATGGGGTATGGAAAAAGATTTGAAAGATTTCCTCATGCTGTGGTGTCACAAGAAGACTATGAAAAATTGTTACCAGTCTTGAGAAATATAAAACATTCAATAAATGAGCTGGAAAATCTTTAATGAAACAACATAGAGGCTTAGCTTCTGATATGGTGGTAGTTAAAACTATATCAAATAAGTTAGGTATGGGGTACGGACATATTGTTCTATGCTCCTTTTTTCTTGCTCTATTTGATGCATTTTCAATATCTTTTGTTTATGTCTCTTTATCAAAGATGATGGGGGGAGATAGTAATTTAATTACAAAATTCTTGGATGAAAATATAGGTGTAAAAGCAGAGGTATATTTTTTTGTTGCATGCTTTTCATTCTTGAGCCGTTCTTTGGTCATGTATTTTGTTGAAAGAATGATGATCTGTTATTCCCAGTGTATTCAGGTTGTGCTCAGAACTAAGATATCAGAAGTGTTTCTTAAAAAAGGTTTTGTAGGGCAGATTCATGATATTCATGACCTGTTGACGAGGCAGGTTATGCAATTTGGCAACGTTGTGGTGTTGTCTCTATTGAAAATACATAGTGATTTTTTTGCGATTTCAATAATACTGGCAACAAGCTTGATACTGCTTCCAAAAGAAACGTTAATTGTGTTTGCCACTATATTTGTTTTAGTTGCAGTTGCTTATCTGATTTTCTCTAGAACAATAAGAGCTAAAGGTGCTCATACGAATGAGTTGTCTGCACGTTTATCCTCCCTGTTTGATGTGATTATTAGGCATCAAAAAGACATTGTGACACATAGTGCGAACAGTTTCTTTCTGCATAAAATAGAAAATAGAGCAAAAGATGTATCTGAAAATAATGAATATGCTTTGTGTTCGGCTATTTTAATTCGTTACTCAGTTGAAATTCTGTTTGGTTTAGGGCTAGTTTTGGTCGGAGCTCTAATTGTAATAGGTTATCTTGGAAAAGATGAAGTTCCGCTGATCGGTACCTTTTTAGTTATTGCGTTAAGAACTCTGCCTGTAGGTTATTCATTTTTTCAGCATATGATTCGGATTAAATATGCAGGTGCATCAGTAGAAAAAATACAGGAATTTCTTACGAGCGATGAAGAATCATCCAAGGATAAAAACACAGCAACGATAAACAAATCAATTCCATTTAATTCACTGCAAGTAAGTAACCTCAGTGTATCTAATAGTAATCAATCTCTTAATAGATTAAAGCGGCTTAGTTTTTCTATAGGAATGGGCGATAGATTGGCAATTGTTGGTCGATCTGGAGTTGGTAAATCGACCCTTATTAATGTTCTCTCCGGTTTTATACCCTTTGAAGAGGGCAAAATTGAGTGGGAGTTTGGAGGTGAAAAATATTCGGCTTTAGAGGTGCAAGCTAAAATATCAATGGTAAGTCAGACTCCTTTAGTGCTTGAAGGTACCATCAGTGAGAATATTTGCTTAGGAACCGCCTACAACGAAAGCCTTCTTATAGCTGTAATTGAAAAGTTAGATTTGGCTTCATCGTTCAAGCTAAATTCTAAAGAATTATTAAACTATTCTGTTGAGGATGCAGGCATTAATGTATCGGGCGGACAGCGTTATAAGATAGCTATAGCCCGAGCTTTGTATCATCAAAATGACGTTTTGATTTTTGACGAGCCTACAGCTGCATTGGATGAGTCGAGCCGTACAGAATTGATCAATCTGTTTAAGTCCTTAGCTGGCGATGTGTCTATCATAGTTGTGACTCATGATGAGATGTTGGAAAAGAGTTTTAATAAAGTTATTAAATTGTGATAAGTGCCTGTGAGTATATATATAGATTTTGATGGAACTTTATGTCTAAACAAATTACAGCATTATCAAGCATTCAAGGAAGCATTGCTTCAATTGAAAGTTGATAAACCTATGCCTGTAGACTGGTTTGGTTTAACTACTCACCAGGTCTATGAATCTATGGGGCTGAGATTTATGGGTATAACTTCAGATGAATTTATTAATCTCAAAAGGAAAGAGTATAAAGCTAGAGAGCAGGATTGTTTAATTAGCATTGAAATTGTTAGATTTTTGAAACTATTACCTTCAACTGTAAAAGTAGAGGTCTTTTCTAATGGCACAGGTAAAAGGATAAAGGCCTTTCTAGATAATGAGGGGCTAGATTTGAAGGTTTTTTCCTTTGCTGATATTGGGCTTTCAAAATACAACAAAGAGCACTTTTTGCGATATTTTAACGATGATATTAGTAGCCATAAATTGATCATAGATGATTCAGATACAGTAATCGATCTATGTAACTTATGTGGTTTTAAAGGTATAAAATTCGATCCAGAAAAATTTAAGGCAGAAGAAGCGTATGAGATTTATAGTTCCCTTGGCCGGTAAGGGGAAACGATCGGGTTTACAATATCCTAAATCATTATATGTATATAATGGTGAGACAATATTTATTTCTATTGTCAAAAAAATTCAGAAATTTAGTCAGCTTTTAGCTGAAGAAGCTTTTATTACGCTTGTGGTTTCTTCGGATGCTGACAGAGAACTATTTGAAAAAGAATTGACTGATAACTGTTACCCACTCAAAAATATTAATTTTGTAATACAGTCCTCAGAACCAGGGACCGCATCAGCAATCTATGATGCTATCGTAAGTACCGAGAATGAAAATGTCAGCATTCTAGTAGTATGGGGCGATTGCATAGGTTTCAGGACTGATACACTTATGAATCTTATGGCACAACCAGAAATTTCACAACTGGGTATACATATACCCGGTTTTTTTGAGAAGAATTGCTACACAGTTTTTCGGTTAGCTTCAGGTAATCGAGTCGTCGATGCTTTTCCGACGAAAGGGCATGGTAAAGTCTATGATGAATATACCGACATAGGTGTTTTTTATATTCCTGATGTTGATTTTGTAAAAGAGGCTCTTGGTAGATATGTTGAGTCTGATAAAGTTGGTGAAAGTTGTTTTATAAAATTTATTAAATATGGTTTAAAAGACGGGATTTCTTCTTTTTTTTACGAAATTAGCTCAAAAGAAGAAAAGCAGGGTTTTAACAGCATGGAAGATATTGATGGATAAATGTGATGTTATTGTAGTTACCTATAATAGGCAACCGTATCTTAAAGAGCTTCTATCATCTATATCTTCTGAAGCTGAATTGATCGGGCGGGTTGTCGTTTATGATGATGTTAGCAATGATGGAACGTTGGATTATTTATACGGAAATATAAATAATTTTCCATTTGAAATAATAGTGATAGAAAATCAGACAAAATCTAAGTCGGTTGGCCGGTCTAGGAATGTTGCTCTTGACTATGTGACTTCAGATTATGTGGTAGTTCTAGATGATGATGATGTTTTTCCTCCTTATAAAATTCGTAAAACAATAGAGCTAATGAAAAATTCAGGTGGAAATTGGGTAATTGGATCTTGCATCGAGTTCAGTGAAAATTCCGAGGCGTACATACCTGCTCCGAAAGATTATAAAAAGAGTTTATTCGGAACAAATAACATACGTTGGGCTACGACTGGATTTAGAAGCTCAGTTTTGAAAGAAGTTGGGTTTGATGAAGATGTAAAGATAATTACGGACTGGGTTTTGTATTGTGACCTCATCCATAACGGGTATGAACCAATAATAAGTGAGAGATGTCTAGCTTTTTATAGGTTGCATCCTGGTGCAGTGTCAAGAAAATATAATGTTTTGTTAGATGACTTCAGTCAACTGAAGTGCTATGAAAATTATAAAGATTTTAATATTGAAGCATATCAGCATAGGACAAGTCTTATTTGTATGGTTCAAGATAAATTATATTTTAAAGCGTTGCGCTTACATACGAGTATGTTTTTTAAATTAGGTCTTTATAAATTTATAAGGTTTATACCTATTTTGCTTCCTGGTTTTATTGAATGGTATTTTAAAAGGCGTTCGTTGAATTGATGGTGAAGAGCAGTTTATTAAAAAAA